>DURT01000019.1 GCA_012843025.1 Tissierellia bacterium
ATAGATCTCTTTATTTATTTAGTTACAGTAGGAAGAAATAAACCTAAGAGAAGGAGTAGAAAAAAATTTTATTATTAAAATTTTTGTCGCAAAATATCTATTTTGCGACAAAACCTCCACCGGAAAAGGCCCTTTTGCAGAAAACCTCTACTTTTTGCAATTTCAAGGTCTATTGGATATATTATAAATTTTTATTACCAACCATAGATACTTATATTAGGCACACATACTTTTCAAATACTCTATAGGAATCAGCTATAAATCAAGCAGTCTTTTAAAAGCTCTCAAAAAATCAGGCCATAAATTGCGTTTTAACGAAAGATTTTTTCTTCCTTGACTATTTATACCTGCTATTTTTTTATATTTTCATGTATTCAGTGATATAGTCTATATTTAATTAAAGGTCTTCTATAATTGAATATGGATTATACTATTATTAATAATTAATATAGCTGTAATTCTCATACTACTTGTTATTCCAAATTATATATACTTGTATTTTGTCCATATATTATATATAATAAAATTATAAAATATTTTGCGACATTTAGAGGTGGAACATGTATATTAATTACCATGATCTATGCCCTTCTCCCCTTAGTGATTTTTTAGAGTATTCAATTGCTATTAAAGGCCGGTCAGAAAAAACAGTAAATGAATATTTTTTAGATTTGAGGACTTTTTATAGATTTTTGGTAAAAAGATTTAAATTAAGTTCCCATGTAGAAAATTTCGACGAAATTGATATCTCCCCCGTTACCTTAGATGTAATTAAAAAAATAAGAATAACTGACCTTCATTCCTTCATTGCCTATACCGACCGGGAAAGAAAAAATTCCAATAGAACCAAGGCAAGAAAAATGGCATCTCTGCGTTCTTATTTTAAATACTTACATTCCATAGTAAATCTTATTCCGGAAAATCCAGCATTAAATTTGGAAACGCCCAAAAGCAACAGTCGTCTTCCAGTGGTACTGACATTAGAGGAATCTAAAAAGCTTTTGTCAGCAACTTCCGGAGCTAATGAAGAAAGAGATTATGCTATACTTATGCTGTTTTTAAATTGCGGCCTTCGTTTATCAGAATTAATAAGCATCGATATTGACAAAATAAAAGGAGATACTTTAACCGTAATTGGTAAAGGAAACAAGGAGCGAACTATTTATTTAAACGATGTATGCGTTAAGGCTATTGATGATTACTTGTCTGTAAGGCCAGAACCTAAACCAGGACATGAGAAAGCACTTTTTTTAAGCAACCGTAAAACCCGTTTTTCTCAAAAAGGTGTTCAGCATATGTTGGACAAGTATTTAAAGATAACCGGTTTAACAGGCAAAGGCTACTCCCCTCACAAACTTCGCCATACTGCAGCCACCCTTATGTACCAATACGGCAATGTGGATATTAGGGCCTTACAGGAGATCCTTGGACACGAGAGTGTTTCAACAACCCAGATTTATACCCATTTAAACAAGGAACTGCTCAGGGATGCAGTAAAGCAAAATCCTTTAAACGTTATAAAGGAAAAGCCCTAGATAGGGCTTAATTCAGAGGGATTTTTATTATGTCTCCAGGTTGTATAGTTGCATTATGTATATTGTTCAGTTTTGAAATTATATATATGGTTTCCCGAATATCTTTGCTGCCAGTATAATTTTTTGCTATAGTCCAAAGGGTATCACCCTTATTAACTGTTATATAATCGAACTGAGGCATATCTTTTGAATATGCATTTATGGTTAAAATTGAGGTAAGTATAATAATGCTAAGTAATAAAACCGTAAAGAAAATAAATCTTCTAAACCTTTTTACATTGGTTACCCTGTATTTATTTAATATTACCATAGTCCACCTCGAACATATTTTCTAATCACATTTTAGCAGAACATTAGTTCGATGTCAATACTTTTTTCAAACAAATGTTTGATTTATTCTTTAAACTATGCTAAAATATAGAAAAACAAACGAGGTGGAGATATGAGTATTGATAACTTAAGCGATAAGCAAGTTAAAATATTGCAGTATATAAAGGATGAAATAACTTTGAAAGGTTATCCCCCATCCATTCGTGAAATTTGCAAAGCTGTTGGTTTAAGCTCTACTTCTTCTGTACATGCCCACTTAAATACTTTGGAGGAAAAAGGATATATTAGAAGGGGCGAAAATAAAAGACGTGCTTTGGAATTAATAGATGTTGATGATCCCTGCTGTAATATGCCTAAGAAAGAAATTATTAATGTACCCATTGTAGGAACCGTTACTGCCGGAGCTCCAATTTTGGCAGTTGAAAATATAGAAGATACCCTCCCTATTTCCATAGACTTTGTTGGTAATAAAGAATCCTATGTTTTGAAAGTAAAGGGAGAAAGTATGATTGAAGCTGGAATTTTAGATGGAGATTATGTAATAGTAAATTCCCAGAATACTGCAAGTAACGGGGATATTGTGGTAGCATTAATTGATGAGGAAGCCACCGTTAAAACTTTTTACAAAGAAAAAGATCACATACGCCTGCAGCCTGAAAATAGTTCCATGGAGCCTATTTTAATTAAAGAACCCTACATACTTGGAGTTGTAAAAGCCGTTGTAAGAAAGTATTAATTCTAAGGGACACACCAATAGTTGATGTGTCCCTTATATTATAGTTTATTCTTTATTTCTTCAAAGTCCATCATTTTTTCCAGTGAAAGCATTACCCCCAATTTAACATGGTCATAAAATAATCCTCCCTGAATATAAACAGTGTAGGGTTCTCTTATAGGGGCATCTGCACTGAGCTCAATGGAAGAACCAGAAACAAAGGCTCCTGCAGCCATTATTACCTTATTTGTATACCCAGGCATTTCCCATGGTATGGGAGAAACATGACTGTCTACAGGTGATGCTGCCTGAATTGCTTCACATATTTTTATTACCATATCCTCATTATTGAATTTAATAGCCTGAATTGTATCGCTTCTTTCTTCATCCAATGTAGGAGTAATTTCAAATCCTAAAGAATTATACACCCCTCCAAATAAGAGGGCTCCCTTTAATGCTTCACTTACTACATGAGGTGCAAAAAACAAACCTTGCAAAGTATTCCTTGTTGTGCCGAAAGTAAGGCCTACTTCCTTTCCTACTCCTGGTGCAGTTAGACGATTTGCTATTCGGTCTATAAGGACCTTCTTTCCTGCCACATATCCTCCTGAAAGGGCAATTCCCCCACCAGGATTTTTAATAAGGGAACCTACTACCAGGTCAGCACCTACATCTGAAGGCTCATATTCATTGATGAATTCTCCGTAACAATTATCCACCATTATGTAGATATTAGGATATACTTCACGAATTTTTTCTATAGCATTTCTAATTTTTTCAATAGTTAGTGCCGGTCGAAAACTGTAGCCAGTTGAGCGCTGAATCATAAGAAGTTTTGTCTTTAAAGTAATTTCTTTAATTGCGCTTTCCCAGTCTATATCATTATTATAAAGAGGGACTTCCTTATATACGATTCCTGCCTCTTTTAAATTGCCCGGTTCATTTCCCTGTTCTCCAAGTACTGTAAGCATGGTGTCATAGGGGCGGCCAGAAATTGATATTACTTCATCACCGTGCTGCAGTATACCAGACAAAGTCAAGTACAGGGCATGGGTTCCAGAAGCGATGGAAGGTCTGACTAATGCGTCTTCTGTATTAAATACTGATGCAAATATTTTTTCAACCTTCTCCCTTCCAGTATCATCGTAGCCGTATCCAGTGTTCCAATAAAAGTTTGTAAAATCAAGCCTATGCTCCTGCATTGCTTTGATTACCTTGTACTGATTATACTCTCTTACTCGATCTATTTTTTCAAAATTTTTTTTTATTTCTTTTTCGATATTTATTACATAATTATAAACAGTCTTACTTATGCCAAACTGTTTACATAATATTTCTTCTGTTAACATTTTTACTCCTCTGCACTATGTAGTTTCACGTATTTAAAAGGCATAATGGATGTTATAGCATGCTTATATACTAATTGTTGTCCCTTATCAGTCTGAATTAAAATAACATAATTATCAAACCCAGTTACAGTACCAATAAGTTTAAAGCCATTGTTTAAAAATACCGTTATCGATATTTTTTCCTTCCTTACATTGTTTAAAAAAGTATCTTGTAAATTAATAGTGTTCATCCCTTCCTCCTTGTATAGTTGAGCAGATATACTTATATATTCTGTTCAAAGTTTTATCAATTTCATCTAAGTTATCCATACTGAACCACTTTATATTTTTATCTTTTAGAAACCATGTATACTGCCTTTTGGCAAATCTTCTGGTGTTTCTTTTTAATATATTTACAGCCTCCTCAAAATCCATAGTTCCTTCAAGATACTCGACTATTTCTTTATATCCTATTCCCCTCATAGAAACTAAATTTTTACTGTAACCTTTTTCCAAAAGGTTACTTACTTCTTCCACAAGGCCTTGGGACAGCATTTCATCTACTCTTTCATTGATTCTTTCATACAGTAACTCCCTCTCCATGGAAAGACCAATGATTATGCAGTTATACTTGCTGCTTCCCTTTCTTATGTTGGTACTGAGTTGGGAAAATTTTTTACCCGTTAAATGGAATACTTCTAATGCTCTTATAACTCGTTTCACATTGTTTTTATGTATTTTTTTTGCAGATTCCGGGTCGATTTTAAGTAGTTTTTCATAGAGAGCATCTTCTCCGTGTTCCTTGTAATAACTATAGTAATACTTTCTAATTTTTTCATCGGATTTAGCCTTACCAAAGTCTAAATCATATATTAAAGAATTTATATAGAGACCGCTTCCTCCAACGACTATGGGAATTTTACCTTCGATTAACAAACGGTCAATTATTTCTTCCGCATCTCTTTTAAAATCCGATACGGAATAATCTTCATCAGGGTTTACTAGGTCAATCATGTGGTGCTTTATACCCTGTTTTTCCTCTTCAGTTATTTTTGCCGTTCCCACATCCATGCCCCTGTATATTTGCATGGAATCTGCGGAAATTATTTCAGTATTTAGTTTCTTAGCAAGTTCTACTGATACATATGTCTTGCCTACTGCTGTAGGTCCTACAATTACGATTATTTTATTGTTCATTTAATTCCCTTTAACTCTGAATTCTTTCAAACATTTTTTCAATTTCATACTTTGTCATTTTAATAATAACAGGTCTTCCATGAGGACAGGTATAGGGATTATCCGTCATGGACAGTTCCTTTAAAAGAGCCCTTACTTCCTCAATATGGAGTCTATCCCCTGATTTTACTGATTTTACACAGGCTGCTTTAATAATTTTATCTAAGACAAAGTCTAATTTTTCCTTGCTCACTTCTCTTAAGGAATCTAATATGGTGTATACCAGATCCCTTAAATTTGAATTTTTGAATATAGTAGGTATGTTATTTATTAGTATAGCATTGTTTCCAAAGTTTTCAACGGAAATTCCTAAATTTTCAAATATTTCTAAATTATTAAATACCCTATGATAATCGTCATAAGAGAGATTTATTACTTCTGGAACTATTTCCTGTATCAAAATGTCATTTTTCTTATATTGATCTATGAATTTTTCATAGTTAATTCTTTCATGAGCTGCATGCTGGTCAATCATAAACATTTCTGTTTTTTCGTAATTTTCACAAATTATGTATGTATCCATAAGTATACCTACTACAGACAGTTCCGGTAACTTTTTTTCATCTTCTTCTCTTTCAATAAAGGACTGCTGTATAGGTTCTATTTCTGTTTTAATATAATCAGAAGATTCATTAAAATGTGTTTCTTTTTCTTCTTCAATTACCTCTTCAAATATATTTCCCTCTGAATAGTCTACTTCTGTAAAGGTTATATTTTGTAGCTTTTCATTTATTTCTTCTGCATTATTAAAGGTTTCCGCCTTTTCTATATAGTTTTCATAATTATTCTCAAAAATAGTTGGCAGGTTTTTCTTGGATGGCTCTTTTAATATTGTTTCCTTTTTTACTTCTTTCATTATTTTTCTTGAATTTAAAGCTATATAAATTGCTTTCTTTACTTCATTTAAAACCATTTCTTCATTTTGAAAACGAACCTCAGTCTTAGCTGGATGAACATTTACATCTACCAGGGCAGGATCTAATTCTATTTTTAAGAAGCAGGCCGGATATTTGTTTTTAGGTAGCAAACTAGTGTAAGCTGCTTCTATGAAAAAGTTCATCCGTCTGTGCTTTATAACTCTTCCGTTAACAAATATTATTTGTTGCTTTCGGTTACCACGATAATAATTTAAATTAGTGGTATAGCCAGTAATAGAAAGAATGTTACTTTTATACTTAACTTCTAAAAGGGAGTTATAAAGATCTTTTTCATAAAGGCTTGATATAGTGTTTATAAAATTATCCGTTTTTGGTGTTCTGAAAGCCACATGGTTGTTATTAATATATTTAAAAGAAATATTCTCCTTGCTGAGAGCCAGGGATACAACAATTTCATTTATTTGCCCGCTTTCCGAAGTATCGCTTTTTAAGAACTTCTTTCTTGCAGGTACATTATAAAAGAGTTCCGTAACTGTTATAGTTGTACCTACAGGACATCCTATTTCTTCTTTTGAGATAATGAATCCTCCCTCAATAGTCATTTTAATTCCGTAAATACTTTCCCTGGTCCTGGTTATAATTTCAACCTTGGAAACAGCCGCAATACTTGCCAATGCTTCACCGCGAAACCCTAAAGTAAATAGAGAATTAAGATCCTGAGAAGAGATAATTTTACTAGTACAGTGGCGTTGAAATGCCTTTTCCACCTGGTCTTTTTCAATTCCCCTTCCGTTGTCTGTAACTCGAATAAAGCTTTTTCCACCATTCTTAATTTCAACGGTTATTTCATCGGCACCGGCATCAATGGAATTCTCCACTAATTCCTTTACTATTGATTTGGGACTTTCTATTACTTCACCGGCAGCTATTTTATTTATGGTTTCGTTATCTAATAAATGTATTTCCGCCATATTCCCCACCCTTTTAGATATGCTTTGCTCTTTCTATTATATCATTTAAAAGCGTCAGAGCCTTTACCGGAGTTATATTTTCTATATCGATATTCTTTATATTTTCAACTAATTTCTCATATTCCTTTGCTTTTGGATTTTCAGTAGCTTCAGCTTGGAACATAGATACTTGGAAAGTATCTGTTATACGATTTTTCCTTTTGGCAAAGGGATTATTAATATCACTTTCACTTAATTGTTTCAAAATTTCCTTTGCCCTTTCAATAACTTCCTCGGGTAGTCCTGCCAAATTGGCTACCTGTATTCCGTAACTTCTGTCGACACTTCCTTCTACTATTTTTCTTAAGAAAATAATACTATCTTCAGACTCTTTAATTAATATCTTGTAATTTTTAACACTTTTCAACTTGCTTTCTAACTCTGAAAGCTCGTGATAGTGAGTTGCAAAAAGGGTTTTTGCCTTGATTTTCTTCGTTATATATTCTACTACACTCCAGGCAATACTTAAACCGTCATAAGTGCTTGTACCCCTTCCAATTTCATCAAGGATCAAAAGGCTGTTCTCAGTGGCATTACTTAGTATGTTTGAAACTTCACTCATTTCCACCATGAAGGTACTTTGTCCCCTGGAAAGGTCATCAGAAGCACCTACTCGGGTAAATATTTTATCCAATATACATATTTCAGCCTTTCTAGCAGGGACAAAACTTCCAATATGAGCTAAAAGGGCAATTAAAGCCACCTGCCTCATATAAGTTGACTTACCTGCCATATTGGGTCCTGTTATAATAGACATTCTGTGTTCTTTTTTATCCATGTAGGTATCATTAGGAACAAACATTTCATCTTTTATGATCTTTTCAATAACAGGATGTCTTCCCTCGGTAATTTTTATATATCCCTTATTATTTATTTCAGGTCGCACATAATTGTTTTTCACAGCAGCAACAGCCAAAGAATTAAGAACATCAACTAAGGCAATATTAAAAGCAGTATCCTGAATCCTTTTAACCTGGTCGTTAATATACTGTCTTACTTCCAAAAACAACTCATATTCCATTTTCATCAGCTGTTCATCAGCATTTAGAATTTTAGCCTCCATTTCTTTCAGCTCTGGAGTTACATAACTTTCAGCATTGGCTAAGGTTTGTTTGCGTATGTAATGGTCAGGAACTTCTTTTAAATATGATTTTGTTACCTCCAAGTAGTAGCCAAAAACCTTGTTAAATCCTATTTTTAAATTTTTAATTCCTGTTTTTTCTCTTTCTTTTGCCTGAAGATCTGAAATCCAGTTCTTTCCCTTTGTGGAAATTTCCCTAATTTCATCTAATTCTTCATTAAAACCCTCCTTAATAATTCCTCCTTCTTTAATGGATATGGGAGGTTCTTCAACTAAGGAGCGGTCAATTAAATCATGAATATCTCTTAGTGTATCCAAGTTACTATGTATATCAACAAACATTTTTGCAGAAAGACCTGATATTTCCCTTTTTAAATCCGGCAAAACTGAAAGAGATTGTTTAAGTGCAATTAAATCCCTACCATTACAGTTACCATATACTATCCTGCTTAAAAGTCTTTCTATATCATAGACACTTTTCAAATATTCCTTTATATTGTTGGATACCATAATATTTTCATATAATTCTTCAACAGCATCCAGTCTCAAGTTAATGCGCTCCATGTTTTTAAGGGGTTCTTCTATCCACTTTTTCAACAGTCTCCCACCCATTGCAGTCATGGTGTTGTCCACTACATGGTAAAGAGTACCTGGACCTTTTTTGCCCCTTATAGTTTCAATTAGTTCCAAGTTTCTTCTAGTGCTGGAATCTAAGTGCAGGTATTCCCCTAACTTGTAGAAATGAAGTTTATTTATATGGTCTAAGGATGTTTTTTGAGTATGATACAAATAATCTATAAGTATTCCCAATGCCATAACAGCATTGGAGTTTTCGGACAAGCCGAATGAATCCAATGAAAGGACCTTAAAATGCTTAAGAATGAGATCTTTGTATTCCTTGTAACTTAAAATATCTATTAAATTAATAGTCGAATCTATTGCTTCATTTCCGGTAATGGTATTAGCAATAATTTCCGAAGGTGCTATTTTATTGACTTCTTCTATTAAGATATCATTGGTGTTATTTTCTGCAAAATCATTTAATGATATATTTTCCGTAACATACAGGTCACCTGTGGAAATATCAACATAGGCTAAACCGAAACCTTTATCTATATAGATACTGGATAAATAGTTGTTACTTTTTTCATCCAGCATACCTTGGTCGATTATTGTACCAGGAGTAATTATCCTTACTACATCCCTCTTTACAATTCCTTTAGCAGTGGAAGGGTCTTCAAGCTGCTCGCATAGGGCAACCTTGTAACCATTTTCTATTAGTTTTGCAATATATCCTTCTACCGAATGATAAGGAACCCCGCACATGGGAGCCCTTTCTTCCTGGCCGCAATCCCGTCCTGTAAGGGCAATTTCCAATACTCGGGAGGCAATAATTGCATCGTCGAAAAACATTTCATAAAAGTCTCCCAGTCTGTATAAAAGGATACAATCCTTGTACTGTTCCTTTATTCCTAAATATTGCTCCATCATAGGAGTATATTTTGCCATTCTAACCCCCCTCTATTCGAGAAAAATAGCTTAGACATAGAAAGCTAAGCTATTACAATACTACCTTTCATGTGGAAAGTTTTAACATCGGTTATTTTAACATTAACTATTTCACCTACTAGGTCCTTACTTCCTTTAAAGTGAACTAATTTAAAATGTTCCGTCCTGCCTGTTAATTCGTCCCCTTCCGCTGTTTCTACCAATACAGGAAATACCTTCCCGATGCATTTTTGATTTTTTTCTAAAATTATAGGGTATAAAACTTCCAATAGCCTGTTAAACCGGTCATGTTTCACCTCATCAGGCACTTGATCATCCATCTTTGCAGCTACAGTTCCTTCTCTGATAGAATATAGAAAAGTAAATGCTGAATCATATTCTACCTTTTTTACTACATCTAAGGTTTCTAAGAAATCTTCCTCAGTTTCTCCTGGGAATCCCACAATTATGTCCGTAGTTATAGCTATGTCCGGAACTGCCTTTTTCAATTTTTCCACTAAGGTTAAATAGTGTTCCTTAGTATATTTTCGGTTCATTCTTCTAAGAACATCATTACTTCCTGACTGGACAGGTAAATGTAGGTGTTTGCATACTTTGTCACATTCCTGTATTGCCTTTATAAGATCATCTGTTAAATCCTTTGGATGGGAAGTCATAAAACGTATTCGTTCAATACCTTCTATTTTGTTTATTTCATAAAGAAGCTGTGCAAATGTAAATTCAACGTTTAAATTTTTACCATAGGAATTAACATTCTGTCCAAGCAGGGTTACTTCCTTGCATCCGTCCTCTGCCAGTATTTTAATTTCCTGAATAATATCTTCCGGTTCTCTGGACTTTTCCCTGCCCCTTACATAGGGAACTACACAGTAGGTACAGAAATTATCACAGCCGTAAGTTATATTAACTAGGGCTTTATATTTAAATTTACGCAACTTCGGCATATCTTCATAAATTAAATCCGTATTGTCTACAATGTCTACACTCTTTTCTTTTTTGATTTCAACATTGTAAATTAGTACAGGCAATTCATGTATGGTATTTGTTCCAAAAATTATATCCACAAAAGAGAATTTTTCCAGAACTTTATCTCTAATTTCCTGTTTCTGCATCATGCAGCCACAAACTGCCACTATCATATCTGGCTTATTCTTTTTAAGCCCCTTCACTTCTCCTAATTTGCCGAATACTCGTAGTTCTGCATTTTCTCTTATTAAACATGTATTGAAAATTACAAGGTCTGCATTTTTTTCATCATCTGTTTCCACATATCCTATGGAAGTAAGCATACCTGATATTTTTTCTGAGTCATGCTCATTCATTTGACAGCCATAAGTCAGTATGTGGTATGTCTTTCTTCTGCCGTTATTTATAAGAAATTGTTCGTTTCTGTTTTTTAATTCTATAATCTTTTCACTGTCCAATTTTGCATCTGCTACTAGGTGGTTTTTTATTCTGCTCATGTTCCTCCAACTTTCTAATTTACATATTAACATCGAACATTATATCATTTTACCCACTCTTATTCAACAAAAAATTCCCTCACATGGATAAGGCTCATATTCTTTTACTTATAAAAAAATTTGTTCAAATAAAATATTTTTCATGGTATTATATATGAGCATGTCATGCCCTTGACTGACAATGCTTATATCGGAGGTTTAAATGCAAAACAGCTTAAAAGATAAAAAATTTCTAAAAGCAATGATATCCATAGCCATACCTATTACCTTGCAGAATTTGGTGGCTTCTTCAGTTAATATGTTGGATACGTTAATGATCACAAGTCTTGGTAAGGAAAGCCTTGCTGCTGTGGGACTTGCTAATCAACTTTTCTTTTTTTATGCAGTTATAATATTTGGTGTGTGTACTGGATCTTCAATATTTGTGGCACAATTTTGGGGAAAAAGGGATACAAAAAATATAGCAAGAGTCTTAGGAATTTCCCTAATTATTGTTTTTCTATTAGGTACCTTGTTTACTTTGGCAGCATTAGTAGTACCGGAATCTATTATGAAAATATTCAGCGAAGATGAAGAAGTTATAAGGCTAGGAATTGATTATTTAAGAATAATTTCCTTAAGTTATATTATTACAGGGATAAGCTTCACCTATGCCGTTTCCTTAAGAAGTATAGGTCAGGCTAATATTCCCATGGTAGTAAGTTTTATTTCTTTTGGAACCAATGCACTTTTTAACTATCTTTTAATTTTTGGTAAATTTGGTTTTCCTCGCTTAGAAATCAAAGGTGCCGCCTACGGCACATTAATTGCTAGGCTTGTGGAAATTTGCTTGATACTTTACTTCGTATATTCCAAAAAAAGAAACAATCCCCTTGCTCATAATCTAAGTAGCATGGCAGCCTTGACCAAAGATTTCGTCATGAAGTATTTTAAAACAGCTTCTCCTGTTATTTTAAACGAAACTTTTTGGTCTTTAGGTACTGTACTTTATTCCATTGCTTATGCAAAAATTGGTACGGAAGCAGCTGCTGCTGTCCAGATTCTAAATGTTGTCCAAAATATATTCATGGTTATGTCCAGAGGTTTGGCCAATGCATGTACTGTTATGGTAGGTAATAAAATAGGAGCCGAGGAAGAAGGGGATGCTGTAAAATATGCCAACAGTTTTATGGTAATTTCTGCAACCCTAGGTTTAATAATGGGTCTGGTATTATTTGTTACTACAGACGGAATATTGATGTTTTTCAGAAATCTTACGCCAGATCTATATGAAACTTCAAAAAAACTACTCATAGTTTTAGCTATGTTCTTCTTAATTAAATCCTTTAATGGAACATTAATAGTGGGAGTTTTAAGAGGCGGTGGTGATACTAAGTTTTCCATGTTGCTTGAAATGGGATCTGTATGGCTGGTAGGGGTTCCCATGGCTTTTATAGGTGCCTTGGTGCTAAAGTTTCCAGTATACTATGTTTTCCTACTGGTTAATTTAGAAGAAATTGTAAAAGCCATCATTGGAATATTAAGAGTACAGTCTAAAAAATGGGTGACAAATGTAATTAAGGACATATAATATTGAAAATTTTTCTTTAAATTTTTGATTACATGTTGTAAAATAGTTGAGTTGAATAAAGTTAGAAAGGAAAGCTATGAATAATATAGATATAATTAACAAAAGAAGAATATTTGGTATAATTTCTCACCCAGATGCTGGCAAGACTACTTTAACGGAAAAGTTACTCCTACACGGAGGAGCTATCCGGGAAGCAGGTACCGTAAGGGCAAGGAAAAATTCTAAGTATGCAAAATCCGACTGGATGGAAATTGAAAAACAAAGAGGCATTTCTGTAACATCTTCCGTAATGCAGTTTGAATATGATGATAAAGTAATTTCCATTATGGATACCCCGGGACACAATGATTTCGGTGAAGATACATACCGTATATTAACTTCCGTGGACAGTGCTGTAATGGTAATTGACGCTGCTAAGGGTATCGAAGTTCAAACAAAGAAACTGTTTCAGGTCTGCAGTATGAGGGGTATTCCCATATTTACCTTTATTAATAAGTTGGACAGAGAAGCAAGAGATCCTCTATACTTAATGCAGGAATTAGAGGATGTTTTAGGACTTCCTTCTGTAGCCGTAACATGGCCTATAGGATGTGGTAAGGAATTTGAAGGAATTTACGACAGACTGAATAACATTATTCATTTATATAGGAAAAATGAAAAAATCCATCTTCATGATGAAGGTGTAAATTCTGATAAACTTAACGGAATAATAAGTCCTGCCAATTTAGAAAAATTAAGATCGGCTATAGAACTCCTTGATGGAGCCGGCAACGAATTTAACTTGAATTTAATCAGACAAGGTAAACTTTCACCTGTTTTCTTCGGCTCTGCACTGGCAGACTTTGGTGTAATTCAGTTTTTAAAGCACTTTCTTCTAATGTCCCCTCCACCTTCAGCCCGTAAAACTACAAGTGGAATTGTAGAGCCTACGGATGAAGTTTTTACAGGCTTTATTTTTAAAATTCAGGCTAACATGGACCCTAACCACAGAGACAGGTTGGCTTTCTTAAGAGTATGTTCAGGTACATTCCTAAGAGGAATGAATGTTACACTGACAAGAACGGGAAAGAAAATGAAACTAAGTCAGTCAACTCACCTAATGGCAAACGAGCGCGAAACAGTGGATACAGCATATGCTGGAGATGTTATAGGTATTTATGATTCAGGGAATTTTCAAATTGGAGATACTCTTACAAATGGAAAAGAAAGAATTTTCTTTGAGCCTCTTCCAACATTTCCACCTGAACTCTTCTGCAGGGTAAGCCCTAAGAACTCCCTTAAGGGTAAGAATTTTCAAAAAGGTGTGGAACAACTTGCTCAGGAAGGTGCTATACAGGTTTATAGAAATGAGTACAATGAAGTTATTTTAGGTGCCGTTGGAGTATTGCAGTTTGAAGTTTTCCAATACAGGATTATGCATGAATACAATGTGGAAATACGAATGGAAAATCTTGATTTTTCCGTGGCAAGGTGGGTTAAGACAGATAATGCAGAAAGTTTGAAAAGATATCAAAATTCCAGGTGTATGCTGGTATTTGACCACTACGAAAGACCAGTACTCTTGTTCACCAATCAATATGCCCTTAAAACTTTCCAGGACAGATATGAAGATATTGAGCTAATTGAAGCCTTAGATGTGGTAGATGTATTACAAGAACCCTATTTTTCTTAGCTATGAAGCTCCGGTACTGCCGGAGCTTTAATATGACCTTTATTACTTTACCCCTGGTAATTGTTTAATATCATTACCGGAAGGTCGCTGGAATATTTTCAGTTCAAAAAATTCTGTTACAGCCAAAATATGATCGAAAATATCTGCCTGTATTCCTTCGTAGTTAGCCCATACAGTATCTGCAATAAAGACGTATATTTCTAGGGGAATTCCATTTTCATTAGGTGCTAACTGTCTTACCATGGGGTCTCTTCCCTTATGGATATTAATTCTTTTTTTCAAATAATTTAGAATGTATATTCTGAAAATTCCTAAGTTAGTTAATTGTCTGCCGTTTATGGGCACCTCAGTATTAATATTGTTTTCTTTGTTGAATTTTTCTATTTCTTTGGATTTTTCCTCCACATAATTTGCTATTAATTCAATTTTCTTGAATTTTTCAATCATTTCTTCAGTACAAATTTTTACACTGTTTATATCTATTAAGATTGATCTTTTTACTCTTCTACCACCGTAATCCTGCATTCCTCTCCAATTTTTGAAGGAATCAGTTATAAAAGCAGTTGTAGGAATTGTGGATATACTCTTGTCCCAGTTTTGAATTTTAACTGAATATAGGGTAATGTCTATTACATCCCCATCTGCACCATATTTAGGAATTTCCACCCAGTCCCCTATTCGCAGCATATCGTTCCAGGTAAGCTGTATACCTGAAATAAAGCCGATTATAGTATCTTTAAATATAAGGGATACTACAGCAGTAACAGCTCCAATACCACTTAATAGATATACCGGATTTTTGTCTATTAGAATTGAAATTATTGTTATTCCAATTATTGCATAAATTGCAATTTCAATTATTTGAAGAAGGCCTTTTATGGGTCTTTCCTTTGATACGGGGTGTTGCCTGTAAATATTGTCTAGGGAATCTAGTAAGGATTTAACAAGCCTTGATATTACAATCAATATATACATTATAGCTATTTTTTGAACAATTCCCTGAAAATCATAATAAAAAGGTGCAAATACATAAATTATAATGCCTGGAATAATAAGGGGTGCCCTGTGGAATACTTTGTTTTCCAACATAATGTCATCCCACTTGAAATTATTGTTTTTAATAACCTTCGTAATAATACTCAATAATATTTTTCTTGTTATTAAGTTTGCTAGGGAGCAAATAAACAATACTATCAAGGTAAGAATTATGTAATACAATATTCTGGTACCAAATCCACCATTTAAATTTTCTAATACAAGATTGTATAAATACATATTACTCTCCTATTCTTCTTCAATGGTTTTTCAGTATCTTATATTATTATAGTTCAAATAATAGAGAAATTCAAACTAAATGGTAAAAAAATACCCCCTGTCTTACAGAGGGTACTGCTAGGCTAATTTTGTATTTTCTCTTAATCTGTTGCTCCACTTGGTACACCTGTCGCCAAAGTATCCCATAACATTGTTATTTTCATAGATTTTTACCACTTCACACTTGTTGGCACATCCCTCGCATTCAAAACTCCTTGTAACTATGTTACTTTCTGCAAGGGTTAAGCCTCTGAAATTTGTTATTCCTGTTTTTTTCACCTTTTCCTTTGCAATGATTGCAGCACCAATTGCTCCCATCATACTGTGGTTTTCAGGAACAAATACTTCAAATCCTAATTGGTTTTCAAAAGCCATTTTCATTCCCTTGTTGGCTGCAACTCCACCTTGAAACAAAACCTTGGGGAGTATTGTCTTCCCCTTTCCTACGTTGTTTAAATAATTTCTCACCAAGGCATCACATAGCCCCCTTATTATCTCGCTGTGGTTATATCCCATCTGTTGCTTATGTATCATGTCCGATTCTGCAAATACGGCACACCTTCCGGATATTCTAACAGAATTTGTAGCCTTCAATGCATAATCACCGAATTCTTCAATAGGTATGTCAAGCCTTTCAGCCTGCCTATCCAAAAATGAGCCAGTGCCTGCTGCGCATACAGTGTTCATGGCAAAATCAACCACGATACCGTTGTTTATAATAATTATCTTTGAATCCTGACCTCCTATTTCAATGATGGTTCTTACATCCTTTTCTATTTCAAGGGCAGCTGTGGCATGGGCAGTTATTTCATTTTTAGCAGCATCGGCCCCTATAATGGTAGCAGCTATCAATCTTCCGCTTCCGGTAGTACCTGCCGCAGCTATTTCGCTATCTTTATAATTTTTTCTTAACATCTTAAAGCCTTCCTGGACAGCCTTTATAGGATTACCCTTAGTTCTTAAATATATTTTTTCAACTAAATTTGAATTTTCATTAATAAGCACCAAATCAGTACTTACTGAACCTACATCAACTCCCAAATAATACATTACTACGTCTCCTCTCTAACAAATCAATAAATGCTTCAACTCTGGTAATATATCCTGCTTCTCCTGTCATATCGTCCACTACTAGGGACATTATGGGGAAATTCTCATCCTTCGATATGGTAGGAAGTATGGACTTTGAAACTATTTCCGGCATACATCCCATGGGGAAAATTTGAATTGCTCCGTCGAAACCTTCTTTCTTAGCTAAAACAGCTTCACCTACACATTCCCTGGCATGGCCTCCAATAGCCATAGATAAATATTTCTTGGAAGATTGTTTAATTTTTATAGAATTTAACTTGAAAGGGCTCATGACCATATTTTTCACCCACCAGCTAAGTGTAAGACCTCTCTTGGTGGAAACTCCATAATCCATTAGCTTATCTTCAATATTAAAATTGGAAAAAGGCTCTATTACAGTATAAATTTCACCAATTATGGCTACTTTCAGAGGATTTTTATTTATATCAACAGAAATATATTTTAATTTTTCTCTGTAGTCTTTTAGTGTTTCTATCATTACTTTGGGGTTAGAAAAGTTCATAACTTCTCTTTTACATTCCTCTAAAATTTCTTTACACTGTCCCTTATTTCTTTCGAAACCAGCTAAATAGTGTGCACTTGCCTCTATTTCATCTATTAAATCCATAACCTTTATAGCATTTTTTAAGGCCATTACTTTTTCATATGTACTTTTGCTGCTAGGGGAAGATATTTTACATATTCTTTTAAATAATTCTTTTATTCCTATGTCCTTTGGCATATCCAAGACAATAAAGTCAAGGTGGTAGCCTAAATCTTTCATTAAATTCATCTGAAGTTCACAGTATTCTCCAAAACGACAAGGACCGCAACTTCCTGTAAGTATTACTGTGTCAGCGCCCTGTTCAATAGCTTTAATATAGTTACCCACCATAATTTTAAATGGAAGACAAATTTCTTCAGGAGAATATCTGGAGCCTACAGTAAGTGCCTCCTGACTATTCATAGGAGGAATTACATAATCCATGCCTAATCCATCAAAAAGGGCCTTAACGGCAATATAAATATTACCCATGTGTGGAAAAGTTACTTTCAATTCGGGTCCTCCTTTCAAGCATGTCAGCAAATGCTTCTATTCTTGTATCTATACCTGCCTCCCCTGTATGTTCATCAATCTTTAATATTAAAAAGGGAAAATGAGGAAGAGAATTTTTTATAAGCTCGATTATTATTGAATCGGGACCACAGTTAAAGGAAGATACATAAATAATTCCGTCAACAATTTTCTCCTTTGCCACATTAATTGCAAAACCGTAATTTTCTCTTGTAAAAGTCCAAAAGGGTTTTTTATACAACTTTTTTGCTACATCCCTTAATGTATCTTCATGTGTAAATTCCCCTGTAACTATTCCTACTCCTAATTTATTAAGCTTTTTTACCAAATTCATGTTGGAAAAACTATCATATATATTGTAGGGATGACCTATTAAAGCAACATTTACTTCATAACCCTTATCAAAAATACCTTCCTCATAATCTCTTTGGGCATTTAAAGCACTATGAAAAGCTAATCTTACTTTATTATTACTCTTTCCTAAATACTTACCTGCAGCTTTCGCCCAGTTATATAATTTTTTTTGAGATGTGGCATAAATAGGTTCACTAATAGTTGGGGGTAAATTATCAATACTGTTTATTACCATTTCTGGCAAACCACAAAACTTAGGGCATATATATTCATTTTTCCAAAGCTGCATTATACGAGGAATAACAAGAATATCACATCTATCCTTTATGGAAGCAACGTGACCGTGAAATATTTTTACAGGCATACAGGCTTCATCTACACAATATTTCACTCCTGCATCCAATATATTCTTATTTGTATCTTCAGAAATAACTACATCACAACCTAATTTAGTAAAAAATGTAGTCAAAAAAGGATGGTATTTACAATATAACAAGCCTTTGGGTATTCCAATTTTCATAATTCCTCCTTTTAATAAATCCACTCCAACGCCATTAGCTGTTGGGTTCCGGGAAAATTGAACAATAAAAAATATCACAAATTATATTATCTCCTATAATTTGTGATATTATCCTATATTATTCAATTTTCTTCATGAATCTAAGAAACCCTAGGTTCTCCTTCTGTCCGCCACTTAAAGCCTATACAGTTTCTTCTGCTTCTTAATATAAATCTTTAATAACTTCTTCTAAATGACCTAATCTTTCTAAAGTTCCCAATAGTACCCCTTAATCTTATGACTTTGCATAAAAATTTTACCATAGGTTTTTATTAAAGTCAATTTGTGAAACCATAAGGGGACAGTATAGTCCCCTTATCAATATATTAATGGCCTGCTGCTGCCCTTACTAGTTTAATACATTCCTCTACATCTTTTTTACTGAATATTTCTCCTGATGTGTGAAGATTCCTTGTAGGTATGGATATTACGCCGCTGGGAACCCCTTCTCTTGAAAGATGGATTGGACCGGCATCTGTTCCTCCAAATTCCAATATTTCGTATTGATATTTAATATTGTTCTTTTCTGATAAATAAGTCAGCATGTCTTTAACTTCCGGGTGTACAATAAGTGAATTATCCTTGATTTTGATTGCTGCTCCCCCGTCCAATTTAACTTCCATTATAATTTCGTCGGGAGTGTCGCCAGTTGCAGTAACATCAACAGCAATAGCCAAATCAGGATTAATGCTGTAACCTGCTGTTTTCGCTCCTCTGCAGCCCACCTCTTCCTGTACGGAAAATACATAGTATACATCATTATCTGTGTTAGGGTGATTTTTAAGAGCTTCAATCAGTATGTAGCAACCTACTCTGTCATCGGCAGCTTTACATATTACGCAATCTTCTGTTTCATAATATTGGGATTTAAAAACACACATATCTCCAACACGGAAATTTTGCTTTACAAATTCTTTGTCTGTTACACCAACATCCAAGAATAATTTTCCCATTGTGAGTTTTTCTTTGTCTTTCAATTCTTCCTGACAAATTACTCCTTCAAGACCATTAGCAAATACCATGTGCAATCCTAATAGATTTTTTGCTTTTAATCCTCCCACATTTGTAAAACGGAGGAATCCTTTTTCATCTACATGGGTAACAATAAGGCCTATCTGGTCCATGTGGGCAGAAAACATTATTTTTTTACCACTACCCTTTTTCCTTGCAATTAAGTTTCCCAATGGGTCTGTAGATATTTCGTCTACATAATCTTTTATTTCATCTATAATTAATTCTCTTATATATTTTTCCCTGCCTGATGGTCCGAAACAATCAGATAATTTTTTCATTAATTCACTGTTAAACATATTAATCTCCTTTCTGATTTTCTAGGATTACTTCTTTCGTAAGCCTCAGTACATTTTCGTAATCATTTTTGCTAGCTACACTTACTGATGAATGAATGTATCTGCAAGGGATTGAAATTGAAACTACCTTGGCACCTTTTTTCGTTTTATGAATTGCTCCTGCATCATTTCCTCCTGCTCCGGAGGTTCTGTACTGGTACTGTATATTATTATCCTCGGCAATTTTAGCAACTTCTCTCACCACATCAATATCATAAACAGTGGCATTATCCATTATTGACAAGGCTGCTCCCTTACCTATTATGGTTGTTTTATAATAATCCTCCACTTCTGGCATATCTGCAGAAACTGTTCCTTCCAAAACTATACCTAAGTCCGGTTCTAACTGGTAGGCAGCCGTTTCTGCCCCTCTAAGGCCTACTTCCTCCATCACCGTAAATACACCGTAAAAATCAGCATCTAATTTCATACTTAAAAGCTCCAACAATATGCTGCAGCCTACTCTGTCATCCAAAGCCTTTCCTTTAATCATATTATCGCCAAATTCAACATAATCACTTTTAAATGATACATAGTCACCTATGCTTACTAATTTTTCCGTTTCTTCCTTGGAGTCAGTGCCAATATCTATATATAATTTGTCAATGGGAAGAGATTTACCCCGTTCCTCTTTGCTCATAAGATGTACTGCTTTGGAACCTATTACACCGGGAATTTTGTTATCCCCAACCAGTACAACTTTTGAATTCAACACTCTTTGGTCAATTCCTCCCACAGCCTCAAACTTAATTAATCCCTTGGAATCAATCTGCCTTACTATAAGTCCCACCTCATCCATATGGGCGGCAACCATAATAGTTTTATTTTTTCGCCCCTTATTATGAGCAATAACATTCCCTAACTTATCTATATAGTATTCACAGTCAATTTCTTTTAATTTATTTTTAATATAATTACGAACTTCATATTCATAACCTGAGACACCGGAAAGTTCAGTTAATTCTTTTAAAAACATAGTATTTCCTCCAAATCAGAATTATCCAACTCATTAATAAATCGAGCTATTGCTTTTCCTGCATTTTCCACATCCTTTAAGTCGATTGTTTCCACTGAAGTATGCATGTAGCGAAGAGGAATGGAAAGTAAAATACAGGGGATTCCTTCCCTAGTTATTTGAAGTGCTTCTGCATCGGTACCAGTTCTTCCAGGCACTGCTTCGTACTGTAGAGGATAATTATATTTTTTGCATACCTCAACAAATTTCTTCGTAAGCTTTGCATTTAACCTTCCTCCAAATGCTACTATGGGACCTTTTCCCAACTGAGGCAGGTCTGTCATATCCGGAGTCATACCAAATCCAACTTCCAAGACTATTCCTATATGGGGATTTATTTTATAGCTAGAAGTCTTTGCTCCCCTTGTTCCCGTTTCTTCCTGGGCAGTTGCTGTAAAAAAAACATTGCTTTTATGAGATATTTTCTTTAATTCTTTTGCTGTTTCAAGCATTACTGCAACACCTGCCCTGTCATCCAACGCTTTTGCACTTATTCTACTTCCCTGAAGTGACAAGGGTTCTCTTTTAATAGTGGCAATATCCCCCACCTTCACCATTTTAACCAAATCTTCCCTAGGATATCCCGTATCAATATATAAATCCTTTAATTTTAGGGGCTTTTTTCTTTCTTCTGCATCTGTTATATGAGGAGGTTTAATTCCAATTACTCCAAAAATCTTTTCTTTCCCGAACACAGTTACTTCCTGAGCTACTAAGGAAGCAGGGTTAATTCCTCCTACGGAAGTAAAACTTAAAAAACCTCCCTCTAATATTTCAGTAACCATCAGTCCTATTTCATCAATGTGAGCTGCAAGCATTATATTGGTTTCACTGGTTCCAGAAGCCTTAAATATATAACTGCCTAACTTATCTTTTTCAAAGGAATCAGTGTAAGGTTTGAAGTACTTAGGTAATATATGGCTATTTACATGCTCGAAACCGGATACAAACTGGCTGGAGCATATATCAAACAAAAAATCTTTAAGCATGTTTCCTCCTATTAATATAATATAAAAGCAATTGAGGACGATTATCAAAATCGCTAATCAATTGCTCCTATCTACTGTTATTTCAATAAATCTTCCAGTGCATTTCCTATAGATTCACCTATGGTGAAATTTGCTTCCTCAGGTGTATAATCTAATTCTGTATTATCTTCATTTTTATCATCTAATATAAATGTAAGGGTAAGGTTCTTAGCCTTCATATCAATACCTTGTACTTTGGCTTCTCTTACTTCGCCAACTTTAACAACTTGAGCAGGAGTTCTTAATTTTTCTGCGGATACTTTTGCTATGGGTATGAAACAGTCTATATTACCATTTGCTTTTACATATACACCATCCAAGAGTATACGTGTTACTTCTACCTGAATAATGTCATCCTTCTTTAGTGTCTTTGCATAGGTATCAAAGGGATGCTCTTTCAATTGTTTCATTCCCAAGCTTACTCTTCTGTCTTTCTTGGTAATATTTAAGATTTTTACTGTTACTTCCTGTCCTTCTGAAAGAACATCTGTAACTTTTTCTGTCCTTGCCCAATCTATGTCCTTTATGTGTAAGAGTCCTTCGATATCGTCAATTTTAACAAATGCACCGAAATCTACTATTCTTGTTACTACTCCCGTGACTACATCGCCTTTTTTATATTTTTCCAAAAACATTGCCCAAGGGCTTTTTACTGTAGCTTTGTAACTTAAGGAAAGTTTCTTGTTTTCTTTGTCTACGCTTTTTACCTTTACTTTAATTACATCCCCTGGCTTTAATACTTCTGAAGGATGTTTTATTCTTGTCCAGGCAATTTCATTTATATGTAGAAGTCCATCTACTCCGTCTATTTCTACAAATGCACCGTAGTCTTGGAGATTTTTAACTGTACCTTCGTAAATTTCTCCTTCCTGTATCTTTTCCCATGTTTCTTTCTCATGGGCTTCTTTTTCCACTTTTTCAACTGCCCTTGCAGTTAAAACTAATTGTCTTCTTCCTCTTTTATTTCTTGTTTCTAATACTTGTACTTTTAAATCTTTACCCACGTATTCAGAAGGGTCAATATTTCTTCTAATAGAAATTTGATTTCTTGGGATAAATCCTTTAATGCCTTTTACTTTTCCATAAATACCGTATTGTGATGCTTCAATGATGGTTGTTTCAATTATTGCTTTTTCAGTTCTGAGTTTTTCTAATTCATCCCATACTTTTTGTTCTTCTAAGGGTTTTCTTGTTAGTACTACATTACCGTCTTGGTCTGATATTCTTTGTACTAATGCTTCTATTTCTTCTCCTTCCTTGACAACTTCTCTTAAGTCAGAAATTTCTGTCAAAGAATATTCATCTTTTGTTATTATTCCGTCAGATTTATAATTGATGTTAACAGTAACGGCATCAGGGCTTACGTGTATTACGGTACCCTTTACTTTATCGCCGGTACTGATTGATGCAAAGCCGCCGTAATTTTCCAACAATTCATGCATAGTTCCTGCTTGGTCATTAGTTTCGTTAACGTTATTTGTTTCCATAGCTTCATTAACTTCCCCACCAACCTCATTGATTTCATTAACATTTTCATTCATGTTGTTCAAGTTTTCCAACATACAAATAACCTCCTCAATTATCCAGTCAGGAGTGGATGCTCCTGCGGATACTCCCACAATAGAATTTTTTTCAATATAGTTATAAGGTATTTCCTTATAATTTTCAATTAAAAATGTATTAGGGCAATGTTTCTTGCTTAATTCATACAACTTTTTAGTGTTTGAGCTGTTTTTGCCCCCTATAATCAACATCACCGTACACTTGGATGCCAATTCTACACAGGCTTCCTGTCTTTTCCTGGTTGCATCACAAATTGTATTGTGAACAACAATATTATTATAATTGTTTATTTCAATAATTTCCAATATTTTTTCAAAAATTTCAGTATTAAAAGTAGTTTGACAAACTAAGCAATACTTTTCCTGTGGATTGATTATGCTTCTAAGCTCTTGGGGACTTTTTATTACCAAGGCTTCATTATTACTCCATCCTACAATTCCTTGTACTTCCGGATGATTTTCATCCCCGACGACTATTATATTGTAATTGTTATTTTTAAATTCTTCAACTATTTTATGTATTTTTTTAACTTTTACACATGTAGCATCAACTACATCAATATTTTTTTCTTTTAGTCTGTCAAAAACATCTTTCCCCACACCGTGACTTCTTATTAGTAGTTTTGCATCATTACTTTCAGGCAGGCTATCTACTACCCTCATTCCTTTGTTTTTTAATTTATCCACAACATCCTTGTTATGGATAATTTCACCATAGCTATATAGCTTCTTTTCATCATCAAGTATTTTTTCTGCTTTTATTACAGCGGCTTTTACACCTCCGCAAAAGCCCATATGTTGTGATACTAGAATTTTCATTGTGTTTCTTATTTACCTTCCCTGTTTAAACTATATATATCTTTTAAAATTTCTTTTCCTATTTCCGTATAAGTTTCCGTATTTATTTTACCCGAAATATTTTCAAAGTAATCTTTTTCTTCACCTATGAAAAGTTCTATTTTTCCCCTGAACTTATAAGGTCCTTTTACATATACAGGGATAATTTTTACCTTGGCCTTGTTGGCGATTAATGCTATTCCCGGTTTTGCATTATCTTCATTAAATCC
Source organism: Tissierellia bacterium (assembly GCA_012843025.1). GTDB lineage: Bacteria > Bacillota > Clostridia > Tissierellales > Sedimentibacteraceae > Sedimentibacter. The sequence goes on from DURT01000019.1 coordinate 24,722, forward strand.
AGTTTTAACTCTTGTACCTTCTGGATATATACCTAAAATACCCCCATTATTTAATACCTTCAGGGCGTTTTTTACAGAGGATAAGGAAACACCTTGCCTGTCCACGGGAAATGCCCCTAAATTTCTGAATATGAATGAAAATAGTTTATTTTCAAACAGTTCCTTCTTTCCCATGAAGTGAACCTGACGTTTACAAGAAACTGCTAATATTACTGGATCAATTAGTGAAATATGATTACCACAAATTATAGCTCCACCTTCAATATTATCCAAGTTCTCTTTATTATGAACTTTTAAATCGAAAATAAGGAAAACAAGGATTCTTAATATTCCTACTACTATTTTATAAAACATTGTTTCCTCCTATAATATTTACCAGGGACTTTACCACATCCTCAATACTCATATCAGTTGTGTCTATTAATATGGCATCCTCAGCTTTTATTAGTGGAGAAAACTTTCTGGTTGAATCATTTTCATCCCGTTTTTTTAAATCCTGTAAAATATTTTCGTACTTTGCTTCCCCTTTACTTTTTAATTGTTCATAACGCCTTTTAGCTCTTTCTTCTAAGGAAGCAGTAATGAAGAACTTATAATCAGCATTTGGAAAAACCTTTGTCCCTATATCTCTTCCATCCATAACAACATTTTTGTTGGCTGCTATTTTTCGCTGAAGTTCAACCATTTTTTCCCGGACGATTCTTATTGCGGATATTTTCGAAGAAGCCTTTGAAATAATTTCGGATCTTATTAATTCCTCTACATTTTCACCGTCAAGGAATATTTTGTTGTCATAGTAGTCCACTTCTGTTGTTTCAAGCATTTTAGAAATTTCTTCTTCTTTGTTTATGTCAATATTATTTTTATAAGCCTTATATGCAAGAGCTCTGTACATAGCCCCTGTATCTATATATTCAAATCCAAGTTCTTTACTTAACAGCTTTGCAACAGTGCTTTTTCCGGCTCCGGATGGTCCGTCTATTGCTATTATCATTTTGTTATCCTTTCGTATACCTTCTATTTCTTAGAAATGGCCCATGCATTTCAATATTCATTATTATATTACAGAAAGTAAAATATAACAACATAAATTTTCCCTAAGTATTGAAATACCTGCTATTTATGTTCCCAAAATAAAAAGGACTTATCGTCCCTTTGTTAATTTTGATAAATACTATGGCTATCCCACAATTTTTCAAGGGTATTATAATATTCAATTATTACATCTTTTTCACGCAAGCTAATATTAATTATTAAATTATTAATTATAGAAAGAGGTACCACCAATGAATCTACAAAAGACACTATATTACTTTTTGCAAACAATGTGGCATCTGCCAGCTTGTGGATGGGAGATGACTCTGTATCAGTTATTGCAACAATATTTGCCTTCCGTTCCTTTACGAACTTAGTGGCTTCAATGGTAGTTTTTGAATATCTGGGATAACTTATAGCAATCAGCAAATCATCTTCTTTAATTCTTATTATTTCTTCATAAAGAGAATTAACACCGCTGTTATTTAAAACTTTTACATCATCAATAATTATGTCTAAGTAAAATCCCAAATAGTTTGCCAGGGTAGAAGAAGTTCGAAGCCCTAATACAAATACTCTTTTGGCATTTAATATAAGTTCCGTAGCCTTATCTAATGCTTCAATATCGAAGTGTTCGTACAGATATCGCATATTGTTCAATTCATTTTTAAGAATTTTTTTATGGAGTTTAACTTTGTCTTTATCAACACCTTCGTTAAGTCCTATTCTTTGAACCGTGGTAAGCTTATTTTTAATTAATACCTGCAAAGCTTTTTGAAGCTCCGGATATCCCGAATATCCCAAAGTAGTTGCAAATCTTACAACTGTTGATTCACTTACATCTACTGTTTCTCCTATTTTTGCAGCAGTCATAAATGCTGCTTTGTCATAGTGGTCAATAATGAATTGTGCTATACGTTTTTGACCCTTGCTGAATTTGTGGAAATTACCTTTTAAAATACTAATTAAATCAATATCCATAATCACCCTCTAATTAGCTTAATACCTTCGTTAAAAGCAGCAATATTTTTCTCGACAGTTACAGGAGGTACTCTCTCTGTTATTGAACGAAGCATAATATTTTTATCTATTACATTCTCTCCCAAAAGTGCATAAATTGCACCAACTGAAATAATATTTGCTACCATACGCGTACCAAATTTATCAAAAGCACTATTTAAAATAGGCAAATTATAAACTTTATTGGGTAAATCTTCATCTACTTTTACGTGGTCATCCACAATTAGTATACCATTTTCATCTAAAAAATCAACATACTTGTCATATGAATTCTGTGTAAGTGCCAAAAGAATATCTGCTTTTCTAACTTTGGGGAAATAAATTTCTTCAGAACTAATTATTACCTCTGACTTACTGGCACCACCTCTTGCTTCTGGACCATATGACTGAGTTTGTACCGCATTAAGACCCTGGGCAATCGCAGCATCGGCTAAGATAATGGCTGCTAATATAACTCCTTGTCCTCCAGAGCCACTGAGCTGTAATTCAAAATTCTTCTTCATTCTATACCCCCATCCCTTGAAATCTATCAATTATAACCTGGTAGCTTTCCGTGTATTCAGGTTTAGGACAGCTGTGAAATTCTCCGATTAAAATTTTGTTCTTACCTTTTTCCGGGTCCTTTTCTGCTACTTTTATATCTACACAATTTTCTTTATAAAAGGTATGCATTTCAAAAGCATCGCCTTTTTTATTCTTTCTTCCATAGTAGGTAGGACATATGCTTAAACCTTCTACAAAGGAAAATCCTTTATTTTGAATTGCCTTTTCAACTAAATTTTGCATCAGACGGGTATGATAAGCCGTTCCTCTGCCTACGTAGGTAGAACCAGCACCCTGGGCAAGACTGCATAAGTCGAAGGGTTTTTCTATATTTCCATAGGCGGAAGTTGTTGCAAAATCTCCGTAGGGAGTTGTTGGAGAATACTGACCACCTGTCATTCCGTATATATTATTATTAAAAACAATGGTGGTTAGATCAATATTTCTTCTTGCAGCATGGATAAGGTGATTGCCACCTATGGCTGAACTGTCTCCATCTCCCATTATTACTATTACGTGAAGTTTAGGATTTGCAAATTTAATACCTGTTGCAAAAGCTAATGCTCTTCCATGGGTTGTATGAAGTGTATTGAAATCCAAGTAACCAGGAGCTCTTGATGAACAACCTATACCAGAAACTACTACAACCTCATCTTTATTTAACCCAAGTTTTTCTATAGCTCGTACCACGGCATTCAACAGTGTTCCGTGACCACAGCCGGGACACCATATGTGAGGTAATTTTTCTGTTCTATAATAATTTTTTGTTGTTGAATTGCAATTCATATGTTGCCTCCTATGGAATTAATTATTTCATCCGGAGTCATCAACTCGCCATTTACCTTATTGATTTTTTTGACACTGCAATATTTTCCCGCAACCCTTTCCACTTCCAAGAAGTATTGACCTAAGTTCATTTCTGCTACATAAATTTCTTTTGCCCTTAATCCAACTTCTCTTATTTGTTTTTCTAAAAAAGGCCATATTGTAATAGGTCTGAACATACCTGCCTTTATATTCTTCTTTCTCAATTCATCTACTGCATATTTAGCAGAACGAGAAACTCCCCCGTAGGCCACTATAACAACTTCTGCATCTTCTAATCTATATTCTTCGTAATATGAAAAATCTTCTATATTTTTTTCAATTTTTTCCACTAAGCGCCTAATTAAGTTTTCCGCTACTTCATTATTATTGGTAGGAAAGCCTGTTTCATCATGAACTAATCCCGTTACATGGTATCTGTAGCCTTCCCCGAAAGCTGCCATAGGAGGTACCATGTCCTTATCTGGCTTAAAGGCAATATATTCTATAGGTTTACAGTTAGGCTTTTTTCTATTAATAACTTCTATTTCAGAAGGATCCTTTATTATCATTTTTTCCCTCATATGCCCAACCGTTTCGTCCATTAATAGAATAACTGGTGTTCGGTATTTTTCAGCTATATTAAATGCCTTAACAGTATATTCATATGTTTCCTGAACAGAATTAGGTGTCAATGCAACAACAGGATGATCTCCGTGAGTTCCCCATTTTGCCTGCATTACATCACCTTGAGCCGGTGAAGTGGGAAGTCCTGTACTTGGACCGCCTCTTTGAACATTTACAATTACGCAGGGAGTTTCCGTTATTGCTGCATATCCGATATTTTCCTGCATTAATGAAAATCCTGGTCCGCTGGTTGCAGTCATTGACTTTAAACCTGTCAATGAAGCTCCTATTATGGCTGCCATACTGGCCAGCTCATCTTCCATTTGAATAAACTTACCTCCTATAAGGGGCAGTCTTTGAGAAGAAATTTCTGCAATTTCAGTAGAGGGGGTTATGGGATAACCTGCAAAAAATCTCATTCCTGCAGCCAAGGCACCTTCAACACAAGCTTCGTTTCCTTGTAGCAACTTATATTTCTTATTGCTCATCACTTCTACCTCCTATGTATATAGCATTATCAGGACATCTTAATTCACATTGACCACAATGTATACATTTTTCCGGATAAGCTATTACACACTTGTTATCTTCTATTTTCAGGACTTGCTTCGGACAAAATCCTACACAAACACCGCATCCTTTACACCACTTTTTGTTTAGATGAAGAGCTTTGTCAGCCATTTCAATCCTCCATAATAATTTCTGTTACATTTATTATACCATAAAACAGAAATTTTGCAAGAAATACTTCAATTCACGCCATTTTGCAAGTTTCTATTCACGAGGTGCATATTCCTCTTTCTATATTGCTGTTAATGTTGATAAATACATTATTAAAAGGAAAAAATGCATGATACTTATAGTTGGTCATGCATTTTTCTCCACTATAAACAGTTCCGGCGGTAAATTGTTCTTGTTAATTAACTTAATTTGAATGACATTATATTTTCTTTTATCTAAATCCTTCAAAAAATCAAAGATTTTACTGATTTCATATCCTTCATCATGTCCAATGTATGCAGTTATATATATCCTTCCTTCATCCTTTAAATAGGGCAACAAAGAAGTTATTGCCTTAATGGTGGTCTCTGGCTTTGTATAATGTTCTTTATTATACTTAGGTAAATAACCTAAGTTAAAAACAGCTACATCAATTTTTTCATTTAAATATTTTTCAACATCTTCGTGTCCGGAATGAATTAATTCATAATTATTATACTGGCAATTATCCCTTAAAAGTTCTTCCGTTCGTTCTATTGCTTCTTCCAATATATCAAAAGCTTTCACATAGCCCTTATTACCTGCCAAATTGCATAGAAACAAAGTATCGTTTCCGTTACCGCAGGTTAGATCAAGGTAATTTAAATTTTCCTTTCCTCCATAACTGTTTTTGATGAGGAAGTGTACCATCTTTGCTATTTTACCGTATTTCTCCATATCTATCCCTTTAAAAATTTAATTTCATCCTTAGTTAAATATTCCCACTGACCTTCCTTAAGACCTTGTAAATTGATTGAGCCAAAGGCTGTTCTTTTTAACTTAATAACCTTGTGCCCCACTGCTTCAAACATCTTTCTAACTTGTCTGTTTTTACCTTCGTAAATACTTATTTCCACTGTAGATACGCTTCCTGATTTCAGCAATCGCACCTTTGCAGGGGCAGTTTTGAAATTGTCAATTATAATTCCTTTTTCTAATCTAACCAATGCACTTTTACTAATATATCCTTTAACATCCGCCTCATAAGTTTTATAAATCTTATACTTGGGATGCATAAGTTTATTTGCAAGATCACCGTCATTAGTTAGAAGCAAAAGTCCTGAAGTATTGTAATCGAGCCTTCCTACAGGGTAAATTCTTTCTTTTATATTGATTAAATCAATTACGGTTTTGCGGTTAAACTGATCTTTTACAGTGGTAACATAACCTTCAGGCTTGTACAACTTTATATAAATATTTTTATCCTTTTCATATATTCTTTTACCGTTAACATAAACAATATCTTTATCAGGATCTATCTTGCTTCCTAATTCTCTTACCACTTTTCCGTTTACCTTAACATTGCCCTTCAATATTAATTCTTCCGCCTTCCGCCTAGAAGTAATTCCACATCGGGCTATATATTTTTGTAGTCTTTCTTCTCCCATATGTTTTCCTTTCAATTTGTCTGCCACAGGGACCTGGCAGATTCAGTTAAATCGTCCCTGTGGATTCTTGCTTATAAGTTTGCCTGTATGAATAATTTCATCCCCTAAATATATATTGTAAACTCCGTATATATTCTTGGTTTCATCCTCAGGCTCCAGCAATACTTCAAATTTTATTTGAGATTTTTCTTCTTCCCTTAAAATACATCTAAAGCTTTCATCTATAAAAACTGGAACCCCATCATCTGCATATGTTACAAACTGTCCTTTTTCAACTATACTATAACTTATATAATTATCAAAAGCCCAGTCAAAAATCTTATAACTGTCATTAAACCAATTATTATCGTTTAGAAGAACTGCAATTATTTTCATATTGTCTTTTTCTGCCGAAGCCACCAAACATCTTCCAGCAGCCTTAGTGTAACCTATTTTAATTCCAGTTCCATACTTATATTGATGTACAACTTTATTCTTATTGTAGAAAATATTGTTCATACTTTCTGCCTTGTACTTTACCGCAGAGGAAATTTCCCTGAACAAATCATTTTTCATTGCATAAGCACTGATTAATGCAAGGTCATAGGCAGTTGAATAATGATTTTCATCATGAAGTCCGCTGGCATTAACAAAATTTGTATTAAATGCTCCTAATTCTTTAGCTTTTTTGTTCATCATGGCTATAAAACCTTCCGGATGATTTCTGCCTGCAAATTTTGCCAAGGTTGCTGCTGCATCATTACCAGAACGAAGCATGGTACCATATATTAAATCAATTACTGAAACTTTTTGCTTTGGCTTTAAATAGATGCTGGAACCTTCTATACCTGTACATTCTGGAGGAACTTCTATTTTTGTATTTAGGTCCCTTATAGTTTCAATAGCTAAAATTGAAGTCATTATTTTCGTTGTACTTGCAATTGGGAGTTTCCTATCTGCATTGTGTGAACTTATAACTCTCCCGGAATCTTGGTCAATAACTATGTAGGCATGGGCTGAAACAGAAGGCATTGCAAAAATTTGCGTAAACTGACATGCAAAAAATAAAATAACTAGTATAAAAGTAATTATTCTTTTATATATCACAATCTCTTTTCTCCCTCACTTCTCTTATAAATGATAGTATATTCATCACAGAAGAGGTTAAATCACTAGTTGTAGTTTCATTGTTAATATTAATAGTTCTTACATCCTTGTCGGAGGTTTCGTAAATAAGAATCTGCGGGTTCAGCTGTAAATTTACGTAAGCAGCCCCGGCAAAAGGTTTCAAATCGGCATAGCGAAATTTTTTATCAACATCGCTGCCTCCTATTACAAAGTTCATATTAAGCTTTGAAATAGCCAAATAGTTGGTACCGTCGTAACTAATCTTACTGCTGATTAACTTTTCGTTTTCAGTAAGATTATTTATATTCTCCAAAGTTGTTTTAATTATACTTTCTATATCCCTGCTCATACTTTCCCCTTTCTCTGTAAATCAATATTCAGTATACCCTAAAAAAGGAGAATTATAACAAACTATTGGGATGATTCTTAGTGTTACTTAGGGATTTAAAATTGATCTTTTAAGCACTCTGTTAACAATTACAAACTCTATGGAAAAACTTTTTTTCTCAAATATACAATCTGGATAGAAATATATATTTTTTATAAAAAATAAGGGGAAAGCTTTCTTCAAGTATTTAATATATTTTCTTTGTTTCTTATATAGTTTCCTTGCACCATGTTTATACCTGCTAAGAAATCTTTCCGTTACAGAATAGTTAACTGTTTTTTCATACATATGCTTTTTCTTTAAAAAAATAATATAACAATTCATATGTATAAATGAATATGAAATATTTATTTTAAACCAAAACTTTATGTTGAAATACAGAAATAATAGTCCCCCACCTATGAAAACTAATATTCCCATAATATAAAAGCAACCTAGGTTGCTTTTTTCTCCTCCTTTTCAATATCTATCGAAGGTAGCTGGTCTATTGATGTTAACCCGAAATGTCTTAAAAACTCATCTGTAGTTGCATATAGAGTGGGTCTTCCCGGTTTATCCAATTTCCCCACTTCTTTAACAAGTCCCTTGTCCAAGAGACCTTTAACAACTTGGGAACACTTAACTCCTCTTATTTGCTCTATTTCTACTTTTGTTACCGGCTGTTTATATGCTATAATGGACAAAGTTTCCAAGGCTGCGGTGGATAAACTCTTAGTAACGGTATTTTGAAGAAGACTTTGTATATATTCGTAATTATCTTTCTTTGTGGTAATTTGATATGAATTACCGAACTTACGAATAATCAGCCCCCTATCTTCGTTTTCGCTAAACTCCCTTATCATTTCATCCAAAATACCTGCAATATACTTTGCAGGCATATTTAACAGCTTTGACATTTCGCCAATATTAAGAGGCTCTCCCCATGCAAACATCAAACTTTCCAATACACTTTTTATGTTCATCTTCTCTCCTGTTAACCAGTAATAATTATATCGCTGTAGGCATGATACTGGTAAATTTTCATTTCTTGCTTATTGGCAAGTTCCAATAAAGCTAAAAAGAAAGTTATCGCATATTCTTTGCTTATTTTTCCTTTTTCTTTAAAAGTATTAAACAAGGATACCTTCCCTAACTTTCTTATTCTTTTAATTATTTCATCCATACAGTCTTTAACCCGGTAAGTTTCTCGGTAAACTTTGAATTTTTCTTCTTTTTCTATTTTGAAATTCTGCTTTTTAAGCAATGATAAGTAAATATTGTATAGTTCATATACATTTATTTCTCCCAGGGAAAGCTGTTCAGTCTGAACATCGCTGGTTAAGGCTATTTCTTCCTTTGGTTTTGAGAAATAGTAACTACTTTCATCTTCATATTCCCTTAGCTTTTCCGATATATCCTTGAACAACTTGTATTCTAATAACTTAGTTACCAACTCCTGTCTGGGGTCTTCCTTTTCTTTCTGAGGTAAGAGCATTTCCGATTTTATTTCCATAAGGGTGGATGCCATCAATATAAATTCACTTGCAACATTCATATTAAATTGCATCATTTGTTCCAGATATTCCAAGTATTGATCCGTTATTTCAGCTATGGGGATGTCATAAATATCTATTTCCCCTTTTTCAATTAAATGAAATAACAAATCAAAAGGACCTTGAAACACATTAATATTTACGGAATACATTTTTTACCTCTTTTCTATCTTATGGTGCTTTTTAGAACATTTTTTATATAGAATTTAAATAAGTTTTCTTTTTCCATCTTCTTTTCGGGATATAGTTTAAACTCTCCTAAAAACTGATCATCCTTGTAAAGTTTTGCAACCCCTACAACAGTGTCTTCATTTATGGGAGCTTTTAGATTTTCATCCAATACATATTGTAGATTAAAATCTTCTTCCTTGCAATTACTTTCTGTGAAATAGTTAATATTTTCCTTTGAAACTATGTTTATGGTATCTTCTTTGCCGCAATAAACAGGACTTGTTGTAATAACTTCACCTTTTTTGTGGAATACAATATTTTTATAATTAGCAAAACCTTCATTTAATAATTTCTGAGTTTCGTTGAAGCGTACCTTAGTGTTATCACACCCTAAAACAACGGCCACCAATGTTGTATCATTTCTTCTTGCTGCGGCAGATAAACAATATTTTGCTTCCGTAGTATAGCCAGTCTTTCCACTTATAAGGCCATCAAAATTATTTATAAGCCTATTAGTATTTACCAATACTTGTTCTATATCTTTATCCTTTCCTACGTATATGGAATCCATCCAGGTAAGCATGTATTCATCCACATAGTTGTACTTTAGCAGTTCCCTGGTCATTATGGAAATATCTTTAGCCGTTGTAAGATGTTCCGGATCAGGAAGTCCTGTAACATTTGTAAACACCGTGTCATTCATTCCCAATTCCTTGGCTTTTTCATTCATCTTTTTCACACAGTTTTCTTCAGAGCCGTACATAAATTCCGCCATTGCCACCGAGGCATCATTTGCTGAACGCATGGCTATGGCTTTAACCATGTTTTCAACAGTCTGGGTTTCATATGCTTCAAGATATACCTGGCTTCCCCCCATTCCAGCAGCATTTTCCGATATAGTAAGTTCCTGGTCCAAGGTTATTTCCCCTTCTGCCATCTTTTCCGATATTAAAACTAAGAGCATAATTTTAGTAATGCTAGCCGGTTGCATTTTATCATTGGCATTTTTCTCAAATAGAATTCTCCCATCATCAGCATTTACTAAAATTGCAGCTCTTGATTGCAGGTCTTCTGCTTCAATTCCATAGGCAGGAACAATTAAATTAACTATAAATATTATCAAAAAAAATATGGTTGTATATTTCTTCATAAAAATACCCTCCTTTTTATGTAGAATAACCATATTTTATCGAATCATACATATTTTATACTCAGTTACATTTTGTCGAATTTATTGTAATTAAGTCTATTTCCCGGCAAATTAATGAATTATTTCCCCCTTTAGGCTGGTTCCTTCCAAGTCATTTTCTATATTTAATATATCTGCAATAGTCTTTCCTATACAAGCAAAACTATCAAGAACTCCTAAATTGTTGTTTTCTTTTATATGTTTTCCGTAAAATATTAAAGGTATATATTCTCTTGAATGGTCTGTACTTTCCGTAGTAGGGTCGCAGCCGTGATCCGCCGTAATAATAAGTAGGTCAGTATCTTTTAAGTTATTAATTATAGTAGGTAGTTTATCATCAAAGTATTTAAGTGCATCTGCATATCCCTTTACATTGTTTCTGTGACCGTAAATCATGTCAAAATCAACCAAGTTCGTAAAGAGTAATCCTTCGAAATCTTCCTTTATAGCCTTGACGGTAGCCTCTATTCCATCAGCATTATCTTTTGTAGGAACAGATCTAGTAATACCCTTATTTGCAAAAATATCTTTTATCTTTCCTACAGCATACACTTCTTTGCCGCTGTTTTTAACATAATCTAAGATTGTATCCTTTGGAGGTTCTAGGGAAAAATCCCTGCGATTAGCAGTTCTTACAAAACTACCTACTTCACCTATAAAGGGTCTAGCAATAACTCTTCCTACTCCATGTTTACCTCTAAGAATTTCCCTTGCCTTTTCACAAATTGAATATAACTCATTTAAGGGAACAACTTCTTCATGGGCTGCAACTTGAAATACACTGTCAGCAGAAGTATATACTATTAATTTTCCAGTTTCAATATGTTCCCTTCCCAGCTCTTTTATTATTTCAGTACCAGAAGCCACACAGTTTCCTATGGTTTTTCTGCCGGTTTGTCTTTCAAATTCTTTAATTATTTCATCAGGAAATCCATCAGGGTATGTAGGGAATGGTTCATTAAGTATGAGACCGCTTATTTCCCAATGGCCAGTAGTTGTATCTTTTCCCTTTGACTTTTCATTACACTTGGCAATAGAACCTTTAAAGCTCTCTGACTTTTTTATGTCTTCAAATCCATCTATATTTAAAATTCCTAATTCCTCCAAATTAGGCAAGGAAAAATTTTCTATATTTTTATAAATATTTTTTAAAGTATTGCTTCCCTCATCACCATAATCTCTTGCATCTGGAAGTTCACCCACTCCCACACTGTCTAATACGATTAACACAGCTCTTTTTATCATAAGTATCTCCTTTCAGTTTTAGGTCATCTATACCCTGGGGAAGGACTTTTTAAACACTTCCAGGGATTTAAACTCAACATTGTTTACATAATTTTGTATTGCACTAATACTGCTAAGCCCCATTAATTCCTGTACCGTACCTAAATCTGCACCATTGGATAAGAGATGGACAGCAAAGGAATTTCTTAATACCTGAGGGGAAATTTCTTTATTTATATTCATCTTTTTCTCATAGGATTTAATAATCTTCCATATTCCTTGTCTGGATATAGGTTTACCAGAAGTATTAATAAAAAGAAATAGATTATCCTCGATTTTTTTGTTTCTGAAATTATTCATGTAATTTTCAATTGCACCCTTGGCATATTGACTAAGAGGCACCAGTCTTTCCTTCGGTCCTGCTATATGTATTATTCCGGCATTTAAATTGATTTCACTTATTTTAATATTTATAAGCTCTGAAACTTTTATTCCTGAAGAATAGAGAAGCTCAAGAATTGCTAAATCTCTGGAGCCTTTGAAAGTATTTTTGTCGGGAAGAGTCATAAGTAGATTTATTTCATTCTCTGTCAGTATTGAAGGTTTTTTCTTAATAGGTTTAGGACTATGAATACTAGATGCTGGGTTGTCACTGATAATCTTCTCATTTTTCAAAAAATTAAAAAAGTTCTTTAAAGAAGAAATTGTTCTCGATATGGTAGAAGAACTTTTTCCTTTCTTTTGAAGGTTTACAAGGTAAGTCAAAATATGGGACTTCTTTGTTTCGTTTAAATCAAGATCGTATTCTTCCCAGAGATATTCTTTAAAGCTTCTTATATCGTAAATATAAGAGCTTATAGTATTTTCACTTAAGTTTCTTTTACTAAGGTATTTTTCATAGATATCAATACTCATTATCCCACCATCAATCTACTTAATATTAAAACGTAAAGGCTGTAAATAACAGTGTATATAGTCACGATTAAAAGGTAAACCAAGGATATTTTTATGTATCCGGATATGATTATATCAAATTTTCGTGAAATAGTCTCTATATTTTTAGTTTTTTTTGTATACTTTGAAATAGAACTTGAAATAAATGTAAAATAAAGTAGAATTGGAAAAAATATTAAATAATCAGTAAATGTAAGCATAAAATACTTGTAGTCTACCCCAATAGTCCTAATAATATAGATTATGGATAATCCATAATAAATTGATATAATTCCAAACAAAATGGTAGATATAGTACCTTGTCCTAGGCAAGTTAAGATAATAACCGCCAAGAAATAAATAAGATTTCTTTTTATGGATTTTAGAAAAATTTCCCCAAATGTCATTTCACTGATACTTTCATAATTAATACCTGACATTTTTCCTTTTCCCAAGAGAGCATAAATAAATGCTGATATGATTAAAGCAATTATTAATATTCCAATCAATAATAATAATTTTCTCCTCTCTGATTTTATCAGCTTTCTTAGAGTGTTGTTCATAAAAAAAACCTCCTGTAAGCTTTATACAATATATGCTTGTACAAGAAGTTTAATTCTAAAATAATACATTAATTATGCAGCCAATGTAATAATGCAATTAGTGTTTTACTGTCGGTTATTCTCCCTGTCTCGATCATTTTTTTAGCTTCATCCTTTGTTACAACTATTGTTTCAATTGATTCATCTTCATCAAAATCTGTCGATGTAAAAGTTAAATCCTCAGCTTTAAACAAATATACTTTTTCATTGGAAAACCCTGGGGATGTATAAAACTCATAAATTAAATCTATTTTACCGGCCACAAATCCAGTTTCCTCTTTTAACTCTCTTAATGCTGCATCCTTAGGATCTTCTGCAATGTTAAGGATTCCCGCCGGAATTTCACACAGATAACTTTCAATAGCCTTTCTATACTGTCTAACCAACAATACTTGGCCTTCTTCATTAATTGCCAAGACAGCAGCTGCACTTTTATGTTCCACTATTTCTCTTTTAGCATATTTTTTATTATCTAACTCTACTGTATCTACTCTTAAGTTTATTATCTTTCCTTCAAAAATTTTTTCACTTTTTACTGTAATTTCGGTAGTCAAAATTGCCTCCTATAATTAACTTTTGCAAAAAATTTGCAAATTTTAATTGTTTGACTTATTTTAATCATAATATAAGTTTTTGTCAAGACAATTTACAAGGAGAGCTTAGTTTACATAATGTATATTATGATACTTTTTGTTCCAATCGCAGCTTATCGGCTATCATAGCAATAAATTCTGAATTGGTAGGCTTACCCTTGTTATTATGTATAGTATATCCAAAGATATTGTTTATTGTTTCTATTTTTCCCCTTGTCCAGGCTACTTCAATAGCATGGCGAATAGCCCTTTCCACTCTGCTAGGAGTAGTTGAATATTTTTCTGCTATCATGGGATATAATTCCTTCGTTATGGCTCCTAATAATTCTATATTGTTAACCACATCAATTATGGATGTTCTTAAATATTGGTAACCTTTAATATGCGCAGGCACGCCAACTTCATGAAGTATTTCTGTTATTTTTACTTCCAAGCTTAGTTCTTTGTTAACATTTTCCTTGTAAATGATTTCCTTGTTTCTATTTTGAACTTTTGAAGTTTCTAATTCAGAAATTTGTAAAAGTCTTTCGGCAAAAGATTCAAAATTAAAAGGCTTCACTATATAATAATCTACCCCCATATTTATTGCTCTTTGGGTAACCTTGTCATGGCCAACAGCTGACAAAATAATAACTTTCGGAAACTTAGTTAAATTCTTTTTATGAAGCCTTTCTAATACTCCCAAACCGTCAAGCTGCGGCATAATAATGTCTAAAATCAGGATATCAGGCTCATGTTTTTCTACGGATTCCACTGCTTTTATCCCATCATCCACCATATCTACAACATCAATCACTTTCTTGCTGAGTAGGAAATCCTTTAAAATCATCCTGAATTCCTTATTATCATCAGCTATAACAACCCTTACATTCTTTTGCATCTTATTCCCCCTAACATTTTTACTTTCTATATATATAATACGCAAAAGAATTAAAAAACCCTTTTTTTTCTATAAAAATTTTTTTTAATCCTTTTTTTGCGTACTATATATACCTTTATTATCTATTATATTACATATTACCAAATTTATACCAAATTTTTGTCGATTTAGATAAAAAATAAATATAATTTTTTGTTTAAAAAAGTTAATTATCTGTAATTATTATAAATTTCATCGAAAATCCACTCAATATAGATTCCATACCCTTTTGAAGGATCATTCATAAATACATGAGTAATGGCCCCTACTATCTTGTTATTTTGTATTACAGGACAGCCACTCATACCTTGAATTATTCCGTTTGTCAGGCTTAAAAGCTCTTCATCAGTTATTTTAACAACAAAACTTTTTTCGTCAGGTTTACTTTGATAAAAGAGTTTTGTTATTTCTATATCGTATCTTTTTAATTCATTATTTACACATGAAATGATTTGAGCAGGCCCTATTTTAATTTCTTCCTTTTTTCCCACCTCAATTAAGTCGTTGCTAAAATAGCCAATATTTTTTTCATCAATTTTACCGTAAATACCAAAATTCGTATTATTTAATACTGTCCCTAAGCTGTCTTCCTTATCTTTAAGTATATATCCTATTATTTCTCCAGGTTCTCCCTTTTTCCCTAATTTGATGCTGGTTATATTTGCTTTGGAAATAGTGCCGAATTCAATATCTATTAAGGCTCCCGTTTCTGAATCAGATATGCCATGACCAATGGCACTATAATATCCACTCTCAGGATCTACAAAAGTAATAGTTCCTATACCTGCAATATCATCCCTTGCCCAAAAGCCAAATTTAATTTCATCACTTTCATATCTCTCCACTGGGGTAACCTTTAAGTTAAGAATTCTTCCCTGTCTGTCTATTTTAAAATTATATGTTTTAATTCCGTTTTCTTCAGTATAACTTATTATATCATCGGTACTTCTCATAGTATGGGAATCAATCTCCATTATTTTATCCCCTATTTGGATTCCTGCCATTTTGGCTGGAGATATGGAAGTTTTATCTTTATCTAAAATATCTGCCAACCCAACAACCAAAACTCCTTCAGTTTTCAATTCCACTCCTACAGTCTGGCCGCCAGGTATAATGTATTTCCCTTCAGTATCTATAACGGGATCATCTGCTGCAAATTTATATGGATTAGTTTTTAAATTAAAACCAAAGAATACCGATGTGAGTAATAATGCAATAAAAAAAGTAAAGAATAAAACTCTTTTAGCGAATCTTTTCATTATTCTCTCCTTAAAGTTTTATCCTTAACTTTTCCACATGTAACTTATATTATTCAACTGTATTTTTGTTAAATTCTATCAGCTCTTTGGCATTATTTAAAGATTTGTCAGTAATTTTCATTCCACTTAACAATCTGGCAATTTCTAAAACTCTTTTTTCATAATCTAATTTTTTCACTGTGCTGTAAGTATTATTATCGACCGTATTTTTTTCTATGAGAAAATGAGTTTTTGGGATTGAAGCAATTTGTGGCGAATGAGTAACACAAATAACTTGATTGTTCATTGCTATATACTTCATCTTAATTCCCGCCATTTGTGCAGTCTTTCCACTTATTCCCGTATCAATTTCATCAAAAACCATTGTCTGCCCTATATCGCTTTTAATTTTTTTGAAAGCTAACATAATCCTCGATGCTTCACCGCCAGAAACAATTTTTTGAACAGAATATAAATCGCTTCCAACATTGGTTGAAATTAAAAATTCAACATTATCCCAGCCATCTGCACCTAGATCTTTTTTTTCTATATTAACCTTAAACTTAATATTTTTCATATTCAAATCATTTAATTCTACTAATAGTTGTTTTTCTAAATATTCTGATGCATCCTTTCGCTTTTTGGATATAAGAGCAGCTTTTTCCTTTAAAGTATTATATAAACTAGCTTTTTCCTTAAGTAATGAGTTAAGTTTATTATCTGCCTCTAGGAGCAAGCTCAGCTCTTCTGAGGCTGATTCCCTGTATTCTTTTATTTTTTCAATAGAAAAACCGTATTTTCTCTTTAAGCGGTTAATTAATGACATTCTGTTTTCAATATTACTGAGCTGTCTTTCATCTAGGTCCAGCTCATCATAGTAATCTCTTAAATCATAACCTAGTAATTTTATTTCTTCTAATTGAATGTCCAAGCGGGAAAGAAAGCTTTCCAACTTTTCGTCAAAACCTTGTATTTTATTTAAAATACTGTAAACGTTATTAAGGTCATCGCTGTTTATTAATCTTAAAGCCTCATAAAGTGATTTTTTTATCTCCTGCACATTTGACAGTTTCTTAATCTCTTTTAATAATTTCTCTTCTTCATTTTCTTTTAATTCAGCTTCATCTATTTCATTTATTTCATAATTAAGTTGCTCTATTTTACTTTCCTTATTCAATAATTTAATTTCTAAATTGTTTATTTCGTTGCATACTTGGATATATCTATTAAATAATTTGCTGTATTCTTTAAATATAGGAGATAAGTCTTTTTCTATAAGGCTGTCCAACATTTTTATATGGTTTTCCTTTTTAAATAAGCTTTCATGTCCAAATTGACTATAAATATCGATTAGAAAAACACCTATTGATTTAAGTGTGCTCAAGGGAACAACCCTGCCGTTGATCTTGCTGATACTCTTGCCATTATCTAATATTTCTCTTGAAATTATTAGATAATCTTCCTTGTCTATCTCTATATTAAGACTGTTTAAATGGGAATGTATATTTTCATTATCTCCAATATCAAATATTCCTTCTATTAGTGCGCTTTTTTTTCCTTTTCTAATTAGGTCCTTTGAAGCCCTTTCTCCTAAAATTAGCCCCATCGCTTCTATAAGAATTGATTTTCCCGAACCCGTTTCTCCAGTAAAAACATTGAAGCCTAAATCAAAATTAATTGTTACATTTTCGAATACTGCAAAATTGCTGATACTTAAACTAAGCAGCATATTATCACCATTATCTTATATTCTTTCTGAACTCATGCAATACACTGTCTACTTGTTCTAATTTTCTGATTGCTACAAAGACCGTATCATCTCCTGCTATGGTTCCTACAATTTCATCAATTCCCATGTAATCTATGGCAGATGCACATATTTGAGCTGCACCGGGAATTGTTTTAATCACTATAATATTATGTGCGTTGTCAATTGAAACGACTGAGTTTTCAAAAATTTTATTCAGTCTGTCCGTAATACCTTCCTGACTCTGGCTAATTGTAGCATACTTGTACTTCCCGCTCTTAGACATAACTTTTACCAGTCTGAGCTCTTTTATGTCTCTGGAAATAGTAGCTTGAGTAACTTCAATTCCCATAGCTTTAAGACCGGCTGCCAACTCCTCCTGGGTTTCTATTTCCTTTTTGGAAATTAACTCTAAAATTTTTGTTTGCCTCGTATACTTTTTCATTTGCCACCTCTTTAATTATTATAGTATTTCAAAGGCCTTGTCTATTAAGTCCTTGAAAATGAATTCATTGTTAGTTTTCATCATTTTTAAATGAGAAAGATACTCAATGTTGCCTTCGTTACCCTTAATGGGTGAAAAATCCATATTTATTATACTAAAATTATTTTGTTTACAATATGAATTAAAATTATTAAGAACTTCCAAATGGACTTTTTTATCCTTAACAATTCCCTTCTTCCCTATATTATTTTTTCCTGCTTCAAATTGGGGTTTTATTAAAACAACAATATCCGTATTTTCGCGACTAATTTCGACAATCTTAGGTAAAATATACTTCAATGAAATAAATGAAACATCTACAGTTACTATTCCAATATTTTCACAAAAAACAGAAGTATCCATGTATCTGAAGTTAGTATTTTCCATATTTACTACTTTGGGATTATTTCTCAATGATTCATGTAATTGACCATGTCCCACGTCTATGGCATAAACTTTCTTTGCTCCTTTTTTAAGCATATAATCCGTAAAGCCGCCTGTAGACGCGCCTACATCAACAGCAATCCTGTCTTTTATTTCAATTCCAAAGGTTTCAACTGCTTTTTCTAGTTTCAGATATCCCCTGCTTACATAGTTTAATTCTTCCATTATCGTAATTTTTACATTGTCTGAAACTTTAAAAGAAGGTTTTGTTATTAATTTATCATCCACTAATACAGAACCATTAAGAATAAGGCGTTTAGATTTTTCACGGCTGTCCACATAACCTTTTTCATGCAAATATACATCAAGTCTATAATTTTTCATTCCTAACCCTTCGTAATAAACATATATATTCCTTGTAAAATTGCTTTCTTAGTGAATTTATTAAAAATTATAGCATGAATATTAATATTTATCAATTAACATTTTTAATAATTATAAATTTGTATAATTATTATTTGCCAAGGTTCCTGGGTACCCATGCATTGGTTAAGGTCGTTGAGTGTTATTCAAATGATTCATCAATAATTTTTATTTTTTTCTGAGTTTCATCTAATTTTTTTGCACAAAAATGATATGCTTTCATTCCTTTTTCATAATTAGCTATTAATTCATCCATAGTAATGTCTTTATTTTCTTCAAAAATTTGCACAATATTTTTCAGATCTTCTAAGGCACTTTCAAAATTTTCGTATTCCATTATTTCACCTCTTTTATTTCTAATGTTTCTACCCTTGCTTCAAAATCTGCAAATCTTATTCGGAGCAATTCTTTTATATTGACCTGATCCATAGTTTTAATTATATTTCCCTCCATGTCTGAAACCAATGTAAAGCCTCTTTTTAACTGTTCCTGGTAATTATAAGCCCTTAATTTTTCCTGCATTATATCAAGAAAATAGTTTAAATTATTGATATATTTGTCCATTTCACTTTTAATAGTATTTTTATACACATTTAACTGGTTTTTAGTGTTATAAATCTCCTCCAAAGGTAGAGAACTTTTCAATATATACTTACTTGTCACTAAATCAGCTTTTTTTTCTGAAAGAATATTGCTTGCTCTTAGTCTTAGAGTATATAGCAGATTAGATAATCTTTCTTCCACATCCTTATAACCCCTTATTATTCTTTCTGCAGCAGCTGTAGGAGTATGACAATAAACATCAGCAACATAATCTGTAAGGGTTCTGTCCGTCTCATGTCCAATTCCAGTTACTACAGGAACCTCAGACTTATAAACTTCCATAGCAATATCCATGTCGTTAAAAATATTTAGATCCTCAAAGCTGCCCCCTCCCCTTGCTATAAGTATTACATCCGTTTCTTTTTCATTAAAATATTTAAGCCCTTCAATAATATATTCCTTGGATTTTTCTCCCTGAACCAAGGAATTGTATATAGTTACATTAATACTGGCCTTTACCCCTTCAATTGTTTTTAGCATATCTTTTATAGCCGCTCCAGTTTTCGACGTAATAATACCTATGTTTTGAGGAAAGATGGGTATTTCTCTTTTCTTATCGAAATAACCCTGGGATTTTAATTTTTCTTTTAACAGTTCCAAATCTAAAAGTATTTTACCTAAGCCTATTCTTTCAATATTTCTTACAATTAGTTGGTATGTTCCCTTTGCTTCATAAAGGGATAATTCCCCTTCAGCAATTATCTGATCGCCATTTTTCGAAATAGAATCAGCAAAAAAAGCAACACAGTTTATACAGGAATTCTCATCACATAATGAAAAATAGGTATAACCTGTCTTGCTTATTCTAATATTGGTAATTTCACCTTCCACTCTTAAATTATTAAGTATGGGATTACTCATTAGGTATTTTTTTATATATTTATTCAACATTGATACTTTAATCGGCTTTAATTTCATTGTACCACCTGTCTATTATGGGAAGCAGTGCAACACCTATCCCGTTATCCGTAGAATTTTCAACTGATGGAAATATAATTTCATAATCATAAATATTAGATTTAATATAGTTTCTAATACTTTTGTTTGAAGCAATACCTCCTGAAATAACTACAGTATTTAGTTGAATTGAAGATAAATTGTTGATTATATGCACAATACATTCTCCAATATATTCAAAAAGGGAATATATAATTGATTCCTTGGTATATTTATTATTTAAATACAAATTACTGTAATAGTTTTCCATTCCTGATAAATTAATAAATGAATCTCCCCTTATAGGAGGTGTTTTCATCCTTTCAAAAGTTTTTCCTTCTATGTATTTTTCCATATGCATGCCGCAAGGGAAAGGAAAATCCATTAAGGTACCTATTCTGTCTATAAGTTGTCCAAAGGTAATATCCTTGGTACCTCCTAAAATTTCGGTTTCAAAGCCCTTTATACTTTTCCTGGCAAAGATAAACTCCGTGGTACCTCCTGACAAATGTACTCCTATAACTTTGTCAACCCTTTTATAATCTTCAATTAAAGAAGCTGCAATATGGTTTTCCTGGTGAGAATATTCCACGTATTTACAATTTAAAGACTTAGCAATAACTCTCCCAAAGTTTTGACCCACTGTAAACACTGGCATGTAGGAACCTTCAACATTACGAGGCCTCGAGCTTACAGATACAATTTTTACTTTTGAAAGGTCATGATTAATCCGTTGGAACAACTCAGGGAAATTTTTCAAATGCTGAAAAACAGCATCCTGCTGCCTTAACCCCTTTTGTCCCTTTTTTACCTCAAGTACTTTTCTTTCATCAGCAAGTATTTTATTGTTTTCACCATCTAATAGTGCAATGGAAGTAGTATAAGCACTTGTATCAATTCCAAGTATGTATGTCATTTTTCTATAGACCTTGCTACCGTACCCAAAATTCCATTTATAAATTTATGAGAATCTTCATTAGAATATTTTTTACTTATTTCTACAGCTTCATTAATGGATACACCTTTAGGTATGGTATTATTGTATAAAATCTCAGATATGGCAACACGAAGTATTGCCAGATCAACCTTGGCTATTCGTGAAATTTTCCAATCCTTTGTATTTTGTCTGATATATTCATCAATTATATCCAAGTGCTCAACTAAATCACATATTGTTTTATTTAAATATTCCGCATCCATATCTTTTAGCTGAAAATACTCTATATGCTCCGCTGGATAGTCTCCGTTGAAATCTTTGTTCATATCCATACAGTAAGCTATTTTTACAGCTTCTTCTCTAGTCTCTTTACGTTTCATAATTACTCCTTATTTCTTTCCTCCTTGGAAGAAAGTACAGGTTAATTTAGGCATACATAATTATAGATTGACAATTATAAATTGTCAATCTATTTGAATTTATTGCTCTATTAAGTCTACACGTTCTTTATCTTTATCTTTGTCCTTATCTTTTTCTTTTTCCTGTACTATATTCAGTACGTGAACATTTACTGCCGCCACCTGAAGATCTGTCATAGTTTCTATTTCTTTTTTGACAGATAACTGAACTTCCTTTGCAACTTCATTAATTTTATAGCCGTACTCAACATTTATGTAAATATCTAATACTACAGTATTTTCATTTATTTCAACTTTTATACCTTTGGAGTAATTGTTTTTAGAAAACAAATTAGTAATTCCATCTGCTACACCGGTACGAGTTGTACTTACTCCCTTAACTCCGCTAGTGGCAATTCCGGCTATTATCATTACCACATCGTCAGATATTTTCACTTGGCCAAATTCAAAAGTTTCGTTCTCCATAGCCACACCTCCTTAAGTAATTATAGCAGAAGTAAGTAATATTTACAAATCAATATTATCAAATTTTACGATTTTTATTTGAGAAGGTTCATAATTAGTTTCAGAAACAACTATATCCAATATTTTAGTAGCATCTGCCTGCTCTATGGTATCATTGCTTACCACTTTCACCATACTTTCATCAACTATTACCACGGTTTCATTGTAGCCCTTCGACTGAAGCATAAGCTCAATATCCTGCTCCAAGGAAATAAATGAATTTTTCTTCAATAAAAGCTGCTCAAACTGAGCTTTTGTTTCTTCTGAAATAGAAGAGGAACTTAAGCTCTCTTCAAGATAATCCAATACATCCATATTTCCTTTTTCTTTATTCATTTTAAAATTAGCAAAACTAGTGTTTAAAACCCCCAACACTCCTTCGGAAGAAGCTTCTTGTGCATTGGACAGATCTGTAATATCTCCAATTATTTCATAATCATCTTCACTTGTAATTATTTCCGCCACTTCTAGTTCATTTAATCCGCCTTCTACTATTTCCGTAATATTGTCTGCTTCAAATTCTGGTGCATCTTCCTCATTAAACACTTTGTCTGATGTCATTGCCATGTTTACATAACCTATAATAAAAATTACTGCCAATGATGCTAAAAATACTAATGTTTCCTTTCTCATTATCATAATTACCCCCTTAGTTAATAACTACTACTTCAATATCATTTAATTTAATATCTAATAAAGTTTTCACGGAATTCGTAAGAATGCCGTAAATATCTTTATTACCACTATATTTTGCTACTACCAGCACTCCCGTTATTTCGGGATACTGGTAATACTTCTCCACAACAGAATTATCTCTTCCCAATATTACTTTGTTCTGTTTCGATTCTCTGTTAATTTCTCGTTTTGTTCCGTCGCTTAAAACCTCCACATTAGTTTCATTACTAACATTTTCATCATAAACAGGCTCTAAAACTGGAGTTTGTTTTGTATAGATCATTACATCTACACTTTTTATATCATCAATTTTACTTAGTATTTTTTCCATTCTTCTTTCCAAATTATATACATAACTATCTACTGAAAAATTATCTTCCTGAGAACTAGGATTAATATCCCTATCTTGTGAGAATTGCGAAAAATCAAATTTAAGTATCAAGGATATAATAACCAACAAGATGAAAACATTAATTGCATAACTTAATTTTTTGTTATCTTTAAGCATCTTGAAAAATTCATTCATATATTCCTCCTGTACTAGCGTATATAAAATCTATATTATCCGTCTGTTGAAAAATTTCAGATATATTTTCTTTTAAAGCCTTTAATTCCTCATTTCCCACTATCCTGTTCAAAACAACGTAAAGATGCACATCCATCTTATCAGTAAATTTAAAGGTAATATTTGAAACAACTTCCTCACTCTTAAAATTCTCTTCATTAATTGAGTTTATAATCTCAGGACTTATGCTTTTTAGGCTTATTTCTCTCTGGTATACAGCTGTTTCTTTACTGTTGAAACTGTTAAAATTTAGGCTTCCACTAAAAAATATATTATCAATAATATAAATCATGATTAAAATTTTGATTGAAATTCTGCAAAACTTCTGAGTTTTTCCTTCAGGAAAAATTATCATAATTAAGTTGAAAATAAGTATTAAAACCAATATATTAACTATTACAATCTTCATATTTTTACCCTAAAATGTTGTTCATATAATTTATAATAATTGAATAGTATACCGTAACTATTATTATGGGTGTAAGAAGGCATAGGA
>DURT01000020.1 GCA_012843025.1 Tissierellia bacterium
ACGTCGGTGCATCCTTATAATCCAGTTTTCAAAACTTCGATGATTATCCAGTAACCTTACATTGGCATGCTGTGGAATTGTTACATCCTGTACAAGGTGACAGGCTGCCCCTAAGTAAAACATTCCCTCTTTTTTATTACCCAAAAGAAATTCATTTATAGCCCTGTTGTAATAAGACTCACATTCATTTTTAGCATTGCTGTTACCATACAATCCCCTTTTAGTCTTAGGACTGTAAAAATGATTGCTGCTCTTTAAATCCTGGTCTGCCCACACAGCCCCCTCATTAATACTATCAATATAATCAGCCATAAGTTCGTATACCTCAATATACCCATCATTTCTCAAAATATGAAGAGACTGATTGTTAATAGCCTTATGAACAATACACTCAGTTTTAATTATTCTTTTCTTTAAGGGATTTACAGCTTTTAAAATATTCTTATATACAAAGGAATAAGTTCTTTCTAAAGTACTCATAATAACCTCTTAATACGTAATAAGGTTATTTTTTGCATATTTAAAGGGATTATGCAATGAAGTATAATAATAATCCAGAAAGAATCCTCCCCTCTGGATTCCTTCTGGACATATATTTATTCAGGAATATATTCATTTACAGTATCTATGCTTATTGTCTGAGTTTCTTGATTCCAACCAACATTAAAATCGAAAAGTTCAGCAATATCTCTTAATTTGAAATAATTGTTGCCATCTATATTGTAACTCTCAAGCTCTATTTTATGTTGATTTAAATAAATAGTATTCTTACTTACCAAGGCTTTTCTATTAGTAGAATCCTCTGAAATTGAAAGCTCTCCTCCAACCTGTGTGTAACTTGAGTTTGCCGTCAATTTTATTGCTTTTATACTTTCATCCCATTCTACCTGGAATCTCTTCTCAGTCCCATCTAGCGCCATAGCAATGTCTCGTAATTTAAAATAATTATAATCATCAATATTATAGGATTCAAAATTTATTTTCTTTCCATTTATCAAAACAGTTGACCTATTAGGTTTAGCATCGACATATGTTTCTGCTTCTTCTTTTATTTCTGTTTCCTCAGCAATTTTAGCACTTATTATAATAGTAGGAACAGTCTTGTTTGCATAGGTGCCATCACCTATCTGTCCAAATACATTATAACCCCATGTCAATACACATCCATCATCTTTAACTGCTATAGAATGATTTCCGCCTGCTATAACAGATTTAACATTATCCATTATTTTTTTAGGAGCAATACTATTTCTGTATGTACCATCACCTAACTGAGCGAAGGCATTTGAGCCCCAAGACCATAGACTTCCATCTGTTTTTATTGCTAATGAATGGTTCCCACCTGCACTAACGGCTGTAACATTATCCATTATCTTTTTTGGTGTTGTACTGTTATTATATGAACCATCACCTAATTGAGCAAATGAATTTAAACCCCAAGCCCACAAACTGCCATCAGTCTTTATTGCCAATGAATGATTTCCGCCAGCACTTATGGCTGTAACATTATCCATTATTTTTTTAGGAGTCGTGCTGTTACTGTATGAACCATCGCCTAACTGGGCAAAGGCATTATAACCCCAAGACCAAAGACTGCCATCAGTTCTTATTGCTAACGAATGATTATCGCCAGCACTTATAGCTGTAACATTATCCATTATTTTTTTAGGAGTTGTGCTGTTGTTATATGTACCATCGCCTAATTGAGCAAAGGCATTATAACCCCAGGCCCAAAGTGTTCCATCGCTTTTCAAAGCCAAAGAATGATTCCCACCGGCACTTATAGCTATAACACCATCCATAATCTTTTTAGGAGTTGCAGTGTTCTTATATGTACCATCGCCTAGCTGGGCAAAAGAATTATAGCCCCAGGACCACAAACTACCATCATTCTTTATTGCTAATGAATGATTTCCTCCAATACTGAATGCTTTTACATCTTCCATAATCTTCTTAGGAGTAGTACTGTTATTGTACGATCCATCGCCTAATTGACCATAATAATTGAAACCCCATGTGTGTAGATCACCATTATTATCTAGATATAACGAATGATTTTTATAATTCTTTAGATATTTATCAGCGCTATCCTTTGACACCTGATTTCCTTCTTGATTCTCACCATCTACGCCTTCTGCATAAACTATAGGCGTGGTTAACATTGATATGATCATTGATAATGCAATTACAAGACAAAATATTCTCTTCATATAATCTCCTTTTATAATTTTGCGGTTTTTATCATTCCATTAATACCTATTCCCATGCCTAATAATATCCAAAATAATGGAGCAACAGATACGACATTGTCATTGAATAATCCTGCAACTAAATAAGCTATAATACTTAAAAAGGTAGCTGCACCCATATATTCAGTAAATGATTCCATATTGCCATCTTTGTAAATTATAAAGCTATCAAATAAATATATTATCCAAATGGCCATTAATGCCAATAGAGAAATAACCCCAGTATTTATTGCTGTTTGTAAATACATATTATGAGGCTTATCTATAACTATGTCAGTCATTCCTTTATTTCCCACATTAAATCTTCCCACATAATCCTCTTGTGGAAATGCCAATGGATAATTATCTGGACCATAACCTATTATTAGTGTATCTTTTAACATAGGAATAGTTCTTGACCAAATATAACCCCTATTTGAAGCGAATGTTTCTCTACCGTCAAACAATTTACAACGAGGTGCTTCTACTGGCTGAGCGAGCTTGTTGTTAAATGAAATTACGTTGAAGCTCTGGTCTTCTGTAACATACAAATCCCAATTCCTACCGTATATATCTGCATTTATATAAGAAGGCATATCTTCATACAAAGTGAAACTATAACCTGAATATTTTTCGTCTATAAAAGTTATTTTACCTTCTTTATCGGTTGTTACACCTAATATTTTCCCATTTTCATCTTTGAATTTCAAATGTGACTCTTCCATATAACCTATTAAAGTTTCTTTGTTGGTCCTAACAGTAAATGTATTATCCTTAATTGATACTTCCTCAAATCTAATTTCTTGCTGTTTATTAATATTTTCTATTCTTTCTGCCTCTGTAACAGGGTTTAACCTTGTAAACTGCCTTAATACCCTTCCACCAGACACAGTATTAAAAATTATTGTTATTAATATAAAACATGTAGATATTATTAAAACCTTTTTATATTGTCTTTTAATTATTTTTCTAAATACAATTATTCCAATAATAAACGCTACAGTTATACCAAGATAGCCCGCTCTTGAATTACAACCAAGCCAGGTTGCAAAAGCTAAAAGTGATACAAATCCGAATGCGATCGATTTTCTTTTATCCTTTTCATTTATGTATAAAATAGTTGTTAAAGGTAGTACCAATGCACCAAAGCTTCCAACAAAGTTGGTGTTGTACATAGTACCATATATTGTATACTTACCGAAAGTAAAACCTAAGTTTTCTCCTTTGAGAACATTCGGACTTATTAACCATTGGCCCAATGTAGTTTTAAAAAAGTCATATCCAAAATACTGACTTAATCCTATTATGCCTTCAACAATTACTAAAACTATAAAAGAATTCATTACAATTTTAATATCTCTTTCTCCTCTTATGTAATTTATTAATATAAACATTAATACGATATAAGAGTATAGTACAAAAATACCTTGATACATATTAATAAAACCTACGACCGATACATGTTTATATTGCGACATTAATGTTGATAATAATACCATTACTAAATAAATCAACATTAGTACATAGTATTTTTTTTCATTCTGTAACGGTAATCTATTGTTTAAATACAATCCTCCATAAGCTATCAATGAAGCTAAAGTAGCTATAATCAAAAAAAGTGATTTATAATAACAAAAAAAATCAATATCGATTATACCACCTTTCCAAAAATTCGCTTCTTCAATGGGTAGATTAATAACTTTTCCGTGAAATATTAGTGGTAATACTGAAATAATAAATATTATAGGAACATAATATCCTAACTCTTTATCTGTAATAAGATTATAGTACTTTCTGTTATTTTCATTCTTTAATTTCATTATTTGGCCTCCACTATAATAATTATATATTATTGAGTTAAATAGTCAAGGATACTAAATAAAATACTATATAATAAACTACAGAGAAATTTTGCCTTTAGCTAAAGACAGAGTTCTTTAATGAATATGCTAAACAAAAAAATTATTAATTATAAAAGTTAGTTTTACATACCTTTATAGAAATGCTTGAACAGATAAGAGGAAACAATATAATTAAAGAACTTAAAAATTCATATGGAGTCAGGATTTTAAATTATTTCGAAATAGAATATAGTATATGGATTAGATTGCATTATTATCTCAGAATAATGTCAAGTACATCCACATTAGGGCGGTACTTGATATGCTCAAAATACCGTCTAAACATAAATATGGGCGGTTAGCTAAAATTGCTCTCTCGCCCATATTAATAATCATTTTGGGTATCTTTATTCTATGTTAAGATTTTCTTACCCCAACAATTGACAAAGAGCCTATTTGTTTTATAAAAAAATGTTGAAGTGTTTTTACACACCCCAACATTTATTATAGAGCCAGATTTTCTGTACTCCTGACAACTGACAAAGAGTCAAAAAAACACCCGAAGGTGTTTTTTTGTTTATATTATTCGAATACGAACAATATTTCAATTACATTATCATCAATGTTATCTTCATCAAATGCGTAAGCAGCTACTTTAGCTCCTGCATAAAGTGATGAAACACTTCCAACTTCATCAAATTCATAATCATCTAGTACGTAAACTGCTACGTCGTCTGCTAATGTGTACCAAGTATTTTCACCTATTCTTATTCTGTTACCAGTAACTCTTGTTACTGTAGTTTCATTAGCAATAAGTTGTGTGTTTTTATTGTTTACTTTATCTACAAGAGTTATACCTTCAATAACATCTCCATCTAACTCTAATTTATAGATCTTATAAGCATCTATTGCTGAGCTAGTTACTGTATTAATTGCATCTGTTAAGTAAGTTTTCTTTTCTCCATTAACATAAGCAGTTACTTTTTGAACAAGTACATCATCGTCATTAAGCGCAGTACCTGCTTCTGTAATAAATGCATATGTGTCTGAAGATCCTAATCCCTTAACAAATAAGAAGTTAATTTCTCCATTTTTGTTTTTATCTTGGAATAATACATCTATTTTGTCGCCTAACTTTGAACTGTCTACTACTTTTACGTCGTCTCCATCAAGATTGAATACTACTACATTGTTTGCTATTACATATGAAGCTTTTGTAGTATCTCTTTCAACTGTAGTTGCTCCAGTCTTTGGTATTTCACCATTGTTTACTAATGTCATTTTTGTAATTTCATTTTTGCTGTTTATGCTATATTTCACTATAGTATATTTTTCATTATCTAATACTTCAACTTTTAATAGGTCGTTTCCTGCTGCAGAATCATCTAAATCGCCTAATAAAGGAAATTCAGTAGAACCAACTTTAATTTTAGCTGAAGATTTAACATTATAAGTTACTTCTTCTCCTGATGCATTAACTAATGTAATTTCAGGTTTTATTTCTTTACCATTTCCAGTAACATAACCATTCCAGAATTCAGTTACTATAGCATAATCAACAGGACTAGATTCGCTTCCTGGTTCAAAATCAAGTATATCACCTTTATTATCTAAGAAGAATGTTCCTTCATCACCAACTGCTACTAATCCACTTGGAGCATAAAGACTTGTTGAATAGTATTTTCCATCGATGTAGAAATCACCGTCTTTATTAGTTTCAGTAATTTTACCTTCTACAGTATCTCTTACTACTTCAATAACTAATTTTTCAGGTTCATTAGCTTTAGCATTAACTAAACCTGCTCCAGCAAATAATACTATTACATCATCTTCTTCAATGTCTTCTAATGTATCAACAGCACCTTTAACGGTTAATTTAGTGTAATCTACATTATCATCATCGTCTAGTGGCAACAAGAAGCCTTCAAACTTTGTTTTTCCATTATACTCATTCGCTACTCTTGTGGCATCAGTGTATTTTTCAGCAATAATTCCAACTATTTCATTCTTGCTATTTAATACAAATGTAGCTGCTGCTTTGTGTAAATCAACTATTTCTTTAGCCTTTGTAGTATCTCCATCTTCTCTACCTGTTTCCATTTCTTTTTCATTCATGAAAACTTCTACACCATTATAGAAAACAGCTGTATCAGTTGAAGCAAGTTTATAAGCTTTGTTCTTTCCATCTATTCTTATATTTACCTTGCCTTCATATACTACATCACCATCATCATCTACTGTCTTTCTGAATTCTCCTACTTTTACTTCAGATTCAACTTTAGTTACATAAACAACTTCATCATCATCATTTTCAAATACTTTAATATCCTGATACATATATGGAGCTAAGTCTACTATGTCACCTTTGTATTCTTTATGATCTTTATCAAGGTGTTTTGGTGCAACTACAAATCTGTTTTTCTTTGCTAAAGTATTTAGAAGTATTTTGTTTTCATCGCCATCTTTAATGTAATTTACATTTCCGTCACTGTCGATTGTTACAAGATTAGCTTCTAAAGCATTGAATAGTAGCTGAGCTACGCCACCTCTGTCTGCTCCTTCTGATGATAAATTAACATCTTTAGTAAGTTTTAAGTCAGCAGCTTTAACTTTGAAGTTTGTTGGCCAAGTCATACCTTTTAATTCATTGCAATCATCAGTATAACCTAGTGCTCTAACTATCATTGTAATAGCTTCGTCATAAGAAACTGTTCTGTCTGGAGTGAATTTTCCATCACCAGTTCCTACAACTAATCCTCTTCCTGCTGCTAAAGCAATCCATGGATCTGCCCAGTGTCCTTGAGTATCTGTAAAGTTACTCTTTGAACCTTCAACTAATTTTCCGTAACCAAGAATTTCAACTATTAATTTAGCCATTTCAGCTCTTGTTACAACTCTTTCAGGTCTGAAAGTTCCGTCTTCGTAACCTGTTATTACACCTAAGCCAGTTAATGTATTAATGGCTTTTTCGTAATCGCCTTCTACATCTTCAAACTTTGGAGCTGCGAATGCAACAGTAAAGCTTGAAAGAACCATAGCGATTACCAATACAAGTGATAATACCTTTTTCATTCTATTCCTCCTATGAATTTTTGTTTTTGCGGGTGTTTAGGTCCCCAATACCTTCATTGTGTGTCAGCACAACGACATTAAAGATTATAGCATTGTGATTTTATGTAGTCAACATTATAGACTCATTTGTAATTTGATTGTAATAATCACGGCATGTGCCGACAAGCTATGGTTATAATATAGCATAAATTTAGGGAAGTAATATTACATTAATATTACAGAGTTCAGGTTGTTTCTTTTCGGGTAAGGCCTTGGTAAAAGGTAAGGGAGCCGGCAATCGTAAAAATTATTCCTATTATAATTATTACAGTCTTTAAGGCTGCTTTGGAATTTAAGATACAGAACAGGGCAAATAATATACCTATTCCAGATATGATTAATGTTATAAAATCAGAATAGTCTCTGTTTTTAATTGCTTTAACATATAGAGGCAGTGTCATGTAAAGCAGAAATATTCCTAAAATAATCATTGTAAACTCAGGTTTGTATAAACCTATAAGGGCTGAAATTATAGCAATAAGATGGGTTATTTTTTCTTTAAGGGATAAATAGTAGGAGGTTTTTAGATTAATACTACAGAATATTATAAGTATGATCATGGCAAGACGAATTGCCCCTCTACCGATATATTGTGAAGATAAAATGAATATAGCTCCCATTAAGGTAAATAATAAACTAATTATTGTAAGTGTTTTTGGCTTAAAGTTCGGTAGCATGGAATCCCTCCTCGGAATTTATTATAGCATTGGTGGTTATAGTAATCAATAAAAAAGAAGATACCCTCTATGTCTTAACTCTTGTAATATATTATTTTTTAGTTTATATTTAATTTATATTCTACATTTGGAGGAAAGTGATGAATGCTGAAATTCTTTGTATCGGAAGTGAGCTTTTACACGGGGATATCCTTAATACCAATGCCCCATATATTTCTAAAAAATTAGCTGAAATAGCTATTGATGTACATTATCAAACAGTGGTAGGAGATAATCCGGACAGAATCAGGAATGCTTTTGAAATAGGTTTTGCAAGAGCTGATATAGTTATATGTACGGGAGGTTTGGGACCTACCCAGGATGATATAACCAAGGAGGCCTTAGCGGAATTTTTTGGCCTTGAAATGGTTTATGATGAAGAAAGCTATCAGCACGTAATAGAGATGTATAAACGTTTCAGAAGAAACATACCTAAGAACAACTTAAGGCAGGCCTATTTTCCAGAAGGGTCCATAATACTTAATAATCCTAACGGTACTGCCAATGGATGTATATATAGAGGAAGGAACAGGGATGGAAAATATAAAATAGGAATACTCCTGCCAGGACCTCCAAAGGAAATGGAACCTCTTATGGACTCAGCAGTAATACCTTATTTGAAGCAGTTTTCCAATTGGGTGGTATATGGAGAGAAGATAGTGGTGGTTAATATAGGGGAGTCTGCAGCAGAAGAAATGGTTATTGATTTAATTAAGGAACAAACTAATCCAACTATTGCTCCCTTTGCCAGTGCAGGAAAAGTAGTATTCAGAATTACAGCTAAGGCTGAAAGTAAGGAAAAGTGTATAGAATTAATAAAACCTGTAAAGGAAGAATTGATCAACCGCTTTGGAAAGGATAATGCTTATGCTATTGATAGCGGAAAGGTAGAGGATAAGGTAGCCCAGTTATTGTTGGAAAAAAACTTAACTATTGCTGTGGCTGAATCCTTGACAGGTGGTTTGGTTGCATCCAGACTTATCAGTTATCCCGGAATTTCCAAATCATTTTTAGAAGGTTTTATTACCTACAGCAATGAATCGAAAGTCAGAACATTGAATGTGAATAGGGATACTATAGAAAAATATGGTGCCGTAAGTGAAGAAACGGCCAAAGAAATGGCCTATGGTGCTGCTATGGTTGCAGGAGCAGATATAGGTGTTTCTACTACGGGAATTGCAGGACCCAGTGGCGGAAGTGAGAAAAAACCCGTAGGCCTAGTATATGTATGTGTATATTATAATGGAAAGTACAAGGTTAAGGAAATTCATGCTACTGGTGTAAGGGAAACTATAAGGGAAAGGGCTGCTACTGCTGTAATTGATTTAGTAAGAAGTTGCATAGAAAATTAGAGGATTGAGGTGGAGTATCCCTTTTAAAGTTAGGGAGACTCCACCTCTGAGGTTTATGCCCCTTCTTCTGAGGGGGTAAGGACTTTGTTGAACTCTTTGATTTTTTTGTCTGCTAGGTAGAATATGGTGCCTTCTTCATATTCGCCGTCTTCCTTTATTTCTCCTGCTTTAACTCCTGTCAAAATTTCAATTCCTTCTTCGATACTCTTAACTGCGTAAATATGGAATTTATTGTTTTTAACAGCTTCTATCACTTCATCTTTAAGCATTAGGTTATCTATATTGCTTTCCGGTATTATAACTCCCTGGTCTCCTGTAAGTCCTTTCAGGTTACATATGTCGAAGAAACCTTCAATTTTCTCATTGACCCCACCTATGGGCTGAATTTCTCCCATCTGGTTTACAGAGCCGGTTACGGCAAGGTTTTGTTTAATGGGAACTTCGGAAAGGCTGGATAAGATTGCATAGAGTTCTGCACTGGAAGCACTGTCTCCCTCCACTCCTCCGTAAAGCTGTTCAAAGGTAATTTGAGCAGTAAGTCCTAATTGTTTGTCCTGGGCAAATTTTGCACCTAAGTATCCGTTTAAGGTCAGTACTCCCTTAGAATGGATGTTGCCGCTCATTTTTGTTTCTCTTTCAATGTTGATTATTCCTTCTCGTCCTGTGTAGGTTCTAGCGGTAATACGGGAAGGCAGTCCAAAAGCATAGCCGGACACTCCCATGACAGAAAGGCCGTTTACCTGGCCTACTACTTCTCCTTCCGTGTCTATGAGAACTTTTCTATTTAATATTTGTCCCTGCATTTTTTCTTCAATACGGTTGGAGCGGTATTTTTTGTTGTTTATTGCTTTTACAACGTGTTTTCCATCTACATATTCCGAATTGTCCATTTCTGCTAAAGCTGAGGCTTCATAAACAATTTCACTTACAATATTGAAGCGGGTTGAAAGTTTGTTTTGATTATCTGCTAATCTTGAGCCGTATTCAATTACTTTTGCCAAGGCGGAGCAATTAAAGTGTTTTAAATTTTCATTTTCACATATGGAAGCAACAAAGGATACGTAGTGCTGAATATTTTCATAGGTTCTGTCCATTTCCACATCAAAGTCCACATTTACCTTAAAGAGTTTTCTGAAATCTTCATCTGATGATAGTAAACTATAGTAGAAGTAACTGCCTATTAAAATAACTTTTACATTAAGGGGTATAGGCTGGGGCTTAAGGGTTACCGTAGGTATGAAGCGGCTTTGTTCCCCTATATTTTCCACTACTGCTTCCTTGTACTTCAATGCTTTTTTAAGACTTCCCCAGGCATAGGGGTCCATAAGC
>DURT01000021.1 GCA_012843025.1 Tissierellia bacterium
TGCCTCTTCATCTGTAACTTCCCCTAAGGATTTTAATTCTTTCTCCAACTGGTATAATTGTCTGCCCTGAAGATCTGCCTGGAAAGTGAACTGGTCATAGGTGTCGAGTAGTTTTTCGATAGTTTCCTTTCTTTCCTTTAAGTCTATTATCCGCTCATGCTTCTTTAATAGTTCTGTCAGTTTTTTGGTTCTTTCTATTTTATCTCCTTTGTTTTTTTCGAGGGTTTTATCGTAAATATCTATATTTTTTGTTCTTTCATAAATATCAATAATATAATCAAGGCTTTCTGCTACCTTTTCATTATTTCCTAATCGAATTATTGGAAAAGGAATAACTTTATCCCTGTACCTTATATTTTGGAATTCATCGAAAACGCTGTCTATGGGATGATTGTTGAAGGATGTTAATAATACAGTTCTATCGTTAAAAAATGCAGTTGTTATAGTATTAATAATGGTATTTGTCTTGCCTGTTCCCGGGGGACCTTGCACATAGGCAAGGGGATATTTCATAGCATTATTTATTGCCAAGAGCTGGTCGATATTTACTTTTTTATTAAGTAGCGCAAGGGGATATTCTTTTCTCCTGGAAGGACGTTTTACCAATTCGCCAAAGAATGCTTTTATGGGAACGGAAGTATCTTCTCGATACATTTCAATAATTGCTTCATATTCTTTATCCAAATTTATTAAAATGTCATAACCCATAGCTATTATGTAAGGCATATCATCTACGGAAACCTTGGGATTGGATAGTGTAATTCTGTCCTTTATTATTTCTTGGTTATTTTCAAAATCATCTAATAAATAGTAATCTTCATCATCTAAAAATTGTCTTATACTTTGTTTGGTGCCGTCAACGGTAAATTCCATAGAAATAGTAGTTCTATCTGACGCTTTTAATTCCCTATTTTCTACATCAAAGTAAAGTTTTTTATAAGCTAGTACATACAGTCCCTGCTTAGTATTTATGCTGAGAACATTGACACAAAGCTGTTCTATTTTATTTTTTCCATAAATATTGGTTGCTTCTTTCTGGAAATTGCGTACTATTTCCCTGAACTGACTGTCGCTGAGCTTGTAACTTCCTGAAATAAGGCAGTCTCTGTCAAAGTATTTTATGAGGGAATAGTCGCATTTGTAGGGGGTTGTATCTAATTTGTTGCAATCGGAAAGGTAGTTTAATATTTTAAAATTAACAGTATTGTGAAAAATATTTGAATACTTTCCGGGATTTAGTCTTATATCCTCAATTAAAGTTTCATTGATTTCACAATAGGAACCGTCAATAATTTCTGCTTTCTTAATGGAATCAATAAATATATTCATTCTTCGGAGGGTGTACTTGAAAATGTGAAGACCTTCCACTAATAGCATTTTTCGTATGGGGTCGATATTTTTTATGCCGATCCAATACTTGGTTGTTTCATTATTTTTATTTCTATATTCAATACTTAGCCATTTTCCTTCGTGAACTGCCTTAAATATATTTTTACAGATGTTATTCATAGTGCACCCTCTGATACATATGCTTAATTAATATTAACACACAGGAATAAAAAAGGCAATTATTTACATTATTCAATTAAAAAATCCCTGAAATTTTCAAGGATTTAATTATAATTCAACTAGCGTAAGCTGGTGTCCCGTATATGGGATGAATTTATTCAATATGTCATCTGTCTTTACCTTTAATGTAGTTGTATTTACGCAGGGATGAAAACCTAAGTATTCATCCTCAAGGACTTCTTTGTCTATTATAAGGTTTACTTTATGGTCTTTATCAAAGATAAGACCGAATATGCTTAAAGAGCCTGGGGTTATGTTCAGAAGCTCTTCCATATGTTCACCACTGCCAAAGGAAAGTCTGGAACTGTTTATTTGTTTTGATAGGTTTTTGGTGAGGAATTTCTTATCTCCTGGCATTATTAACAGATGAAATTTGGTTTTTTGAGAGTTGCACAAAAATAGGTTCTTGCATATTTTAACATCCAATATTTCTTCAGCATCCTTCAGAGCTTCTATGGTCATGGCTTCAGGATGGTCAACTCCAATATATTTAATTCCGATTTCATCCAATACATCATAGGTTTCTATTTCTTTTTTTAGTCTGTTTTCTGAGGATGGTCTTGAATAGAATAATTTATAATCTGTCTTGTTTTCCATTGTTAGTTCTCCTATGTTTTTAATCTATTTTGCCAATGCAAGTTTCTTCTCTTTTTCTTTATATCCTGTTTCAAGCAATTTAGGATTATAGAAATATTTTTCCAAGAGCTTGAAGGATCTTGCATAGTATAAACCGTCACAAATTCTTTCATCCATTGTGTAACCTATTTGGCAGCATTTTTTTACCACTACCTGGTCATTTTCCACAATGGGAAGTTTTACTGTTTTTCCTAAGGCAGCAAAAATGCCTGTTGTTCCAAAATCGTACAGATGATGGTATATATAGTTGGTATCTATCGATTTTAAATAAGTAAAAAACAATGTTGTATGGAATGGGCTTGCATCAATGATACTTTTAGGTAGCATATTGTATTTATCCATTAGTTTTATTGTTCTGACCAGGGCTTTTTTTACAAATCCAGGCATTGACATTACCATTTCTGCAAGTTTGTCTGTGCTGTTGCTTTCCTTGTAGGATAATGCTTTAGCAATATTTCTATCTACAATTTCCGCTACTTCAAAAATATCCTCCTTGCCTGTAAATTCGAATTTTACTGTTGTTTCTTCACCTTCGTCACGGAGTGAGCGTTTAACTGCCATTGAAATATAAATTTTTTCTCTTTGATATATTTGATTGTTCATTACAAAGCGATTAAGTTGTGGCCTTTCGGCTATAAGCCTTACATATGCAGCTATAAAAATATGCATGTAGCTGAAGCTGTAACCGGCCTGTTTTTTTTCTGCAATATATTTATCAATACTTTCTGCAGGGAAAACCTGCTTTGCGAAATTTTGCGCATCACTTCTTTTTTCCATTACATAGGGTATTATTTTTACAAATGGTTTTAAATCCTTAAGTAAATATCCATCGCTTCGTCTCATAAAGCCCTCACTTATACATATATTTGGAATAACATATTAACTGACTTCTATTTTAACTTTGCTTCCTCCTAAACCAGCCTCTGCTGGTTTTACAATAAGCTTAACGGGAACTCGGTTTTTA
Source organism: Tissierellia bacterium (assembly GCA_012843025.1). Classification (GTDB taxonomy): domain Bacteria; phylum Bacillota; class Clostridia; order Tissierellales; family Sedimentibacteraceae; genus Sedimentibacter. Next base: position 3,170 of record DURT01000021.1, read on the forward strand.
ATAGATTCCACATGGCTTATAATTCCTACGGATAATCTGTCGTGGTGTATTTTTTCAAGGGAATCCATTACCACATCCAAGAGGTTGTCGTCGAGGGTTCCAAAGCCTTCATCTAGGAAGAATAATTCAAGGGGGGCAGTACCCTTTAGCTGGATTTGGGATGAAAGGGCCAAAGCAAGGGCAAGGGATGCCACGAAAGTTTCTCCTCCTGACAAGGTGGATGCGTCCCTTTCTGCTCCTCCGTTTTTATAGTCTCTTATAAGGAATTTGCCGTTTTCATCTACTTCTAGGCCATAAGTTCCTCCAGTTATATCTTTTAGTATCTTGCTTGCTTCCATGGATACATATTTAAGTTGATTTGCTGCCACGAATTCAACGAACTTCTTGCCCCTGAAAAGTTTTTCCAAATCACTTAATAGAGCCATTTTATAATCTAAGGCTTGCTTCTGTTTTAGCAGTTCCTTTTTCACTGACAGCTTTTCTTTTATGGTTTTTAGTTCTACTTCAAGTCCTGCTATTAGCTTTTGAAGGTGTTGGAGTTTTTCTTCTTTTACTTCTTTTTCTCTTTGAATATTTTGCCACTCTTCTTCAGTTAAAGTCCTGTTGTTTATTTTTTTGTTTAGATTCCTTAATTCTCCCTCTATCTTAGCTAAGGAGTTATTATAGTTTTCAACTTTAACTTTTAGCTTCTTTATTTCTTCCTTGGGAATATAATAATTTTTTACATCCTCTATAGAGTCAATTTTTTCTTCTTTCAGGGCTTGATTCAGTTTTTCCTTGTCCTTAATAATTCTATCTTGCAAACTTAATAGATTTCCCTGGCAGGACAGTATTTTATTGTTAATATTATTAAACTCCTTTTCCCTTTCTTCTTTTTTCTTTTCCGCATCTTCCAAGCTGCTTTCAATGTCTAATATGGTATTAGTCACTTTATCTTTAAGTAATTCTAAACCTTCTATTGTTCCTACTTTACTAATTATATTTTCTTGTTTTTCTTCTATAAGTTTTAATTTTTCTTCATAGAGGGTTTTCTTTTCCTTAAGCTGAATATTTAAGTTGTTGTATTCTTCAGAAAGGGATTCTTTTTGGACTTGTTCATTTTTCAAATTTTCCCTATGGTTTTTTATTTCTTTTTCTAATAAAGTTCTTTCTTTTTCTTTTCTGTTAATTTCCTCCCTTACTGATAGAAAATCTTCTACTGATATTTCTTCTTTAAGTAATATAAGTTTTTCTTCTGTTTCTTTTAGGTCCTTATTTTTTGCAATAAGATCTTCTTGTAGTTTTTGTAGTTGTTCTTTGTTATGTTCATAGCGGCTGTTTGTTTCGCTATATTTAAGAAGCATATGGTTTTTTTCTTCTGTAAGTATTCTTATTTTTTCTTCTAAATTATTTTTTTCTTCCTTATATTTATTAATACTTTCATACTTATGGTTGAATTCCTTTTCTAATTCTTCCACAGAATAAGTTTTGAAATCACTTCCCAGTTCCTTGACTTTTCTAGTATTTTCTTCTAAGTTATTTTCTTCTCTATTAAGCCTTTCCTGTATTTGAATTATTTCTCCAGTAATGGCGGTGAATTTTTCTTCCACATAGTTATATTCTTCTCTTAGTTCTTGTAGGTTATCAGAGAGTTCTGCGGAAATAATATTTTCTTTATGATGGTCAAGGGAACCGCACACAGGGCATACTTCCCCTTCTTTTAAATTTTCCCGAAGGGTGTGGGCTAGGTTTTCTCTTTCGCAGTTATTAATTTTTTCTTTTAAAGAAGTTAAACTATCCTTTAACTGATCCTTAAACTTTTCTCTCTTCTTTAATTCTTCACTTAATTTTTCAATATCTATTTTACTTTTCTTGATAGAGGCAATGTATTCATTGTATTTATTCCACTTTTCTTTTATTTCAGTTAAAAGTTTATTCATGGAAAGTAAGGTGTCCTGGTCACCGGGACAATTACTGTTAAGGTCCTTCAACTGATTTACAGCTTTGGAAAGTTCTTCTTCTTTATTATTCAGGGATTTTGAAAGTATTTCAGATAATTTTTTACTTTCGTTAATATTGTTCAAAGTGCTTTTAATACTATTGTCTATCTTTGTTTTATCTTTTGTAATACTCTCCTTCTCTTTTAAGAGAAGAAAGCCTTCATATACTTTGTTTTTAAATTCTTCGGAAATCTTAAGGCTTTCAACTTTGCCTTCCTTTATGTTAATACTTTCGTTAAGGCTGTAGATATTTTTTTCTTTTGTTTCAATATCTTTTTTTACATTCTTTAATCTTTCGTAAATAGTTTTTATATTTCCGTAGAGGGTGTTTTTTTCGTTAATTAATATATTTAATGCCCTTTTTTCATTAAGAGCTTCCTTTATTTGCTGCTCCTTGACTTTTAAGACAGGAATTTCTCTGTCTTTTTTAATTTTTGCCTGCTTGAATTCCTCCAATGACTTATTTTTCATTTCTTCAGCAATTTTTAGCTTTTCTTTTAGTTTTTCTATTTCAAGCTTTACCGCAGTAGTTTCTTTAAGGGTATTTTCATAATTTTCCACATAAGGCCAAACCTTAAGGGCACTTTCTCCCAAGGTTATTTTTTCTTTATCACTATTAATTTCTTCTTCCATTTCCCTAAGAGATTTCTCTTTGTTTTTAATTTCTATTAATTCCTTTTGAAGTTCCCATAATTCTTTGGCATTGTTGTAGGTTTCTTCTGCTACCTTTAATTCATTTTTGGAATTTTCAAGTTCCTTCTTAGTATTGTCCAGTTCTTCCGTTTTTTGATTTTGAACTTCTTCACTAATATCCTCATAAGTTTTCAGTTCTCCTAGGAGGATGTTGGCTTTTTCGTTTTCTTCTTTTATTTTAAGGGCCAGTTTAAAGGAAAGTTCATCTCCATATTTTTGAAGGTTGAAAAGTCGCTCTAACATTTCCCTTCTTTCCTTCCCTTCTAATTTAAGGAATTCACTGAATTTTCCCTGGGGAAGGACAACAGTGCGGGTAAAGTCTTCTAAGTTAAGACCAATTATTTCTTCACATCTTTGGGTTACACTCCTGACCCCGTCCTCTAAAACTTGTTCTCCGGCTGTTATATCAACTAAAATGGCAGAGTTGGTCCTTACCTTGCCCGTTTTTTTGTCTCTGTAGAATTCCCGGTCTACTCTGTAACGTTTCACTTCTTTGTCCGTTATCTGGAATTCATAACTAACGAACATACTGTTGCAGTTAGTATTCATGAAGTTAGTGCTTTTTCGTGCTATTTCACCGTATAGAGCCAGGGTTATACCGTCTAATATGGTGGATTTGCCGCTTCCAGTAGGTCCGAATATACCGAAGAGGCCCCTCTGAGTAAGTCTTTTAAAATCAACTTCCTGGGTTTCTATGAAGCTGTTAAGTCCTTTTATTTTAAGATTAATGGGTTTCATGGGTTTCCTCCTGCAGTATTTTTAGTAAAAGTTCCATAAGCTCCTGCTGTGGCTCCACTGATCTTTCCTTAATATAGAATTCTCTGAATATTTCTTCAAAAGATTTTTCAGAAAAACTGTTTATATCTATTTCTTCCCTGTCTTCATTTTTTATTATGGGTACTATTTCAAGTATATCTTTCTTAAAGGCTTTCATCTGTTTAATTTCGTCTTCTCTTAAATATCTGTCTGTAGTTATTTCAAGATATACCCAACAGTCTCTGTCCTTGTTTTTTTCACACATGGTAATTGCTTCTTCAATACTTTGGCATTTCCATATTTCAATAGGCTTGTACACCTTTAGTTCAACTTCTTCTAAGTTATATTCTTCTCTTGCTTTAATATCGATTATGAAGCACTTTTTAGTAAAGTTTATCTCTTTCTTGCTGTAGTGTAAGGGAGAGCCGGAATATCTTACTCTTTTACCTGTGCCTGGAACTATCTGAGGCTTATGAATATGTCCCAAGGCTACATACTGGGCTTTTTCTGGAAAACATCCTCCATCCACTATGTAGCTGCCTCCTAATTGTATGTTTCTTTCAGAGCCAGCTTCTTCACTTCCCATGGCAAACAAATGAGACACTGCTATATTAATAGTGTCATCTCTGTATTTTTCACTTAAACTGTCAAAGAGGGTCTTTATCCTTTCACCGTAAGTTTTTACTCTTTCTTCTTCCTCCTCCATGACATCGTATAAAACTTCGTTCAGTCTTTTTTCACTGGGGTAGGGTACTGTTAATACTACAGCCCTTTCTCCCTTAATTTCCACTTCCACGAACCCTTCCCCTGAATCCACTACCCTGTGTTTTCCATATTCCCCCTTTTCAACATAGGATTTAGGGGTACCTAACATAATAATTCCGTGGTCTCTGGCAAGGGGACCGGCCGCCACTAATCTTTCGGGGTTATCGTGATTTCCGGCAATTACCAGGGTTAATCTTTCTCCCTCCGAAGAAATCTTTTTCAATGTATCATAGAACATTTTTTCAGCTCTTGCAGGAGGATTAGGACTATCATATACATCTCCTGAAATAATAATCATGTCCACATTTTTTTCTTTAACTATATTTACAAAGTCATTTAAAAACATTTCTTGTTCATCCATGCGGCTGAATCCTTCAATGTTTTTCCCTAAATGCCAATCAGATGTATGTAAAATTCTCATTTGCTCTCCTCGTATTCATAGTTTCCCTTGCAATAATCGCAAAAAACTATTTTTCCCTTTCCTTGGTGTTTTCCTTCATACATAGCTTCATCCGCCCTGTTGAACAAGTCATCGTAGGTACATTTATCTTTGATTATAGTAACTCCTATGGTCATGGAGACGGATAAATCAATATTAATACTATTAACTTGTTTCATTAAGTCACAGCATTTATTATATACGAATTCAGCAGAAGGAACGTCTATTAAGTAGGCGCAGAATTCATCTCCCCCTACTCTACCCATTATATCTGTTTTTCTAAATGTGTTTTTTAAACTCTCTCCTATAGATTTAAGTACATAGTCTCCAGTTAAGTGACCCAATGTATCGTTAATTTCTTTAAAATAATCTAAGTCGATTAATAAAAAGGCATCTAATCTGTTTTCATCTTTGTTTCTTAATTTTTCTTCAATCATTTCCTTAGTGGCTATTGGATTGTACAAGCCGGTTAGTCCGTCGGTTTTTGACATGGAAATAAGTTCTTCTTTCTCAGTGAACTCTTCGCTTATATCGATTAATTTTCCCATGATTGAATTTACTTCTTTATCATCAAATACATAAGATACAACCGCTTTAAATACCTTGTAACCGCCTCCAGTAAGTTGAATCTTTATTTCTGATAATTGTTCCCCGTCTTCACCCTTTAAAATATTTTTGAGTTTTTCCTTTAACGTATTTAAATCTTCATTCACTTTAAATAGATGAATTATTTTTTCAGATAAGATTAACTCATTTTTCTTTACAAAGTATTCAAATAAATATTCATTGGCCATTTCTGCCAAAGTTTCATATCTTCTGTTTTGTATTCTGAGTTTTCTGTTTGTTCGTATATTAACGACTATACTTATTAGCAATATTGTTATGAAGGCAAACAGGACAGTGAATATTATAACTCCATATTCATCTACTATCATGGTTGGTGAGATTTTTCTCTCAATATGAGATGTTACGTCTAAGATTATACTGTTCATTTGAAGGTCATCGATGGAATCTATGGCTTTATTTATAATGGAAATCAACAATGCATTCTTTTTAAAGAATCCTATACAGTACTCCCGGCCTTCTTTTCCGATGGGTACCGTAACTATATCTTTATAGTTGTTTTTAATAGTGTAATATGCAATGGAATATGGATTTCCATAACCGTAATCAGCAATTCCCTTTTCTATAGCATTTAAGGATTCTTCCCTCGTATCAAAATATATGGCATATTCTTCATCCACTCCTTCTGGAAGGGGACTTCCTTTAACAGCAGCATATATTTTGTTGCCTAAGTTGCCGGAGTTAATAGAAGAATTAAAGAACAAGACTGTCTCTGTTTTAAGATAAGGCTTGGACAATATCATGCCATTGTATTGGAAATCAGCATAATTCTTGGGTATCCCAAAGAAGATATCATAATCATCTATTTTTATTTCTTCAAAGGAATTATACAGATCGTATTCGAATTTAAGTCCAGTAATGTTTGAGATTGTCTTCAAAACCTGAATGGAAATTCCCTGTATTTCATTATTTTCATTCTTAAATTGAATAGGAGCAGCACCATCTAAAGATACAGCCTTAATTACAGGGTTTTCGTTTATAAAATTTCTTTCTTCTTCTGTAAGTTCAATGAAATTTTCTACTTGGTACAAGGAGTTATTGGCAAAAACATTATAAGTCCTTGCTATTAACAGAATTATTATAAAAAATATGATTCCATTGAGGCAATGTGAAATTTTTCTTTTTATCATCGGAAAGTATTCCTCCAACCTATACTAATTTCCATTATAGCCTTATGTAGTACTACCTATTGTACCATATTCTGTTAAGATTGTTAATACAAATTTAGATTCTGTATATGGAAGACAGCCACGTGAATATACTCTTATCCCTCACAAAGAATGTTGAAAAATACTGAAAGCTACTTTTAATTTAAAGATTTATGTGGTAATATTATATTAAAAACTGATGGATTAGTATTAATTGCATAGGAGTTAAAATGGCTGAATATATAAAATCAAACTACATAATTGAAGAGAAAGTTTACATAAAGGGTATTCCCACCATTATTTTCAAACCAAAAGAGGCTAAAGAACCAATACCTACAATAGTGTTTTATCACGGTTGGAGTTCAAGTAAGGAATCTCAGCGATTAAGGGGCTTTATCCTAGCTTCTGTGGGATACTTGGTAGCCATACCAGATGGTATATATCACGGAGAAAGAAACCCCTTGTCTAACTATGGCATGGAAGAAGCAAAAGATTATTTTTGGGATGTAATTTTTAAAAATATTGAGGAGTTCGGAGTTATTAAAGAAGAATTAGTATCAAAGTACAAGGGAGACCCTAATAGAATTGCCGTCATGGGCAGTTCCATGGGAGGTTTTACAGCTGGAGGAATATTTGCTCAAAATACTATTATTAAGTCTCTCATTGTATTTAACGGCTGCTGCTGGTGGGAAAATTTCAATAAGAATATTGAAGTTAAACCTACTGAAAAATACGAAAGGATTAGAAATGAAGTAAAAAATTTAGATCCTATGAATCATTTGGACAGGTTAGTTAATCGACCTATACTGTTACTTCATGGTGACAGTGATACCTTAGTGCCTGTTGAAAGTCAGAGAATTTTTTACAATAAACTAAATTCTATATATGAAGATAAAGAAAAATTAAAACTTATTGAATATCCTGGCCTAAACCATTTTGTTACTACAAACATGATGGAAGAAAGTATAAATTGGCTTGGAAAATACTTATAAAGGGGTGGTTGCATGGCAATTGTAATTATTGACAAGGAAACATGTATAGGGTGTGGATTATGTGTCGAGGATTGCTCAAGAAAAGCTATTAAACTAGATAGTAATGAAAAAGCAGAAGTTAATCTTGAATTGTGCAATGAATGTAGTCATTGTGTGGCAGTATGTCCTCAAGCATCAGTTTCTATGCCTGAGTATGATGAAAGTGAAATATTGGAATTAAGTAAGGATAATTTAAATTTAGATCCTGAAAACTTTTTATACTTTCTTAAGTTTAGACGTAGTATACGACAGTTTAAAAATAAGGAAGTAGAAAAGGATAAACTAGATAAAATCATAGAAGCAGGACGCTACTCTCCTACAGCAAGTAACCGACAATTAAATCGTTATATAGTAATTAAGGATAAATTGAATGAAGTAAGAGAAATGGCACTAAAAGCTTTGTATAATATGGCTAAGGATCCTAATTTTGAAATGAAGGGCGGAGTAGATTATCGCCCCATGTGGATACAGATGTATGAAGATTTTAAAGAAAAAAATATAGACAGGCTCTTTTTTAACGCTCCCGAAATTATAGTTATAGTTAGTGAAAATAAGTCAGGATTTGAGAAAGTAGATGCTGGTCTTGCAGCATCCAGAATGGAGTTACAAGCTAATTTGTTAGGATTAGGAGTATGTTATATAGGATTTTTTGAAAGAGCAGTTAATTATAATAATGAAATCAAAAAACTTATGGGCATGAAAGAAAATGAAGAGTTTTTAATTTCATTTGTATTAGGATATCCTAATGTAAAATATCAAAGAACCGCAAACAGAAAGAAAGCTGATGTAAGATTTATTTAGTCCGTCCCTGTCCTGGGGACGGATTTATTGTGTTAAGCATTTTTTTATAATGTACCTTGACAAATCAAAAACGATATAATAAACTTTAAAAAAAATTTTCAAAAGAGAAAGGAGTTTATGGGTGTACAAATACATCCTACAAAACATGAGTATGTTTAAAAGAATTTTAGTTCTTTTATTGACTCTTTTATTAGTTCTTTCTGTTACTGCATGTCAACAGGCTGGGCCAGAAGATGAAAACCAGCAGGAAGAACAGGAGGAACCTGCTGATCAAGTAAGTGGTGTTTTTGAAGGTGAAGGTAAGGGTAAATATGGTACTTTTAAGGTAGAAGTTACTTTGGAAAATTCAGAAATAAAGGATATTAAGGTTATAGAAAATAATGAATCAGGTTTTACTGAACCTGTAATTGAACAATTAATTAATGAAATTATTGCATCAAATTCAGTAGAAATAGATGCAATAACGGGTGCTACTTTGACTAGTGCGGCGGTAAGAACCAGTGTTACTGATGCAATTAAAAAAGCTAATGTAGAGTTGGTAGCTAAGGAAGTTACGGTTGAAGAAGAAAAAGTTGAAGATGTAACCACTGATATAGTAATTGTTGGTGCTGGTGGTGCAGGCTTGTCAGCCGCCATTGAAGCAACTAATAATGGAGCAAATGTTATAGTAGTTGAGAAGATGGCATTCATGGGCGGAAATACCAACTACGCTACAGGTGGAATGAATGCTGCAGGCACTAAGTATCAGGAAGCCTTAGGTATAGAAGACAGCCCTGAATTGTTCTATCAAGATACAATGAAAGGCGGTCATAACAAAAATGACCCTGAGTTATTAAAATACTTTACGGAAAAATCGGCAGAAACTATTTATTGGTTAGAATCATTGGGGGCAGATTTGTCTGAAGTTGGAAGATCAGGTGGTCAAAGCGTTAACAGAATTCACAAAGGCCCTGGTGGAATGCCCATAGGTACCCATTTGATGGATGTATTTTCAAACCAGGTTAAAGAATTAGGAATAGATGTAAGATTAAATACCAAGGCTATTGAAATCTTGGCAGAAGGTAATAAAGTTACCGGCATTAAAGTAGAGAACAAAGACGGAAATACATACAATATTAATGCCAAGGCTGTTATTTTAGCATCCGGCGGTTTCGGTGCAAATCCGGAGTTAGTTGAAAAATACAAACCTTCATTAAAAGGCTTTGGAACAACCAATCAACCTGGTGCCACTGGAGATGCACTATTAATGGTGGAAAAATTAGATGTTGCTTTAACTGACATTGAACAAATTCAAACCCACCCCACAGTTGTTCCTTTCTATAATGAAATGATAACAGAAGGTATAAGGGGTGACGGTGCAATCCTTGTAAACCGTGATGCAAAAAGATTTATAAATGAGCTTGAAACAAGAGACGTTGTTTCAGAAGCTATATTGGATCAAGAAGAAGGAACTGCCTTCCTAGTTCTTGACACAACGGTATTTGAAAAAGCTTCCACTTACGCAAAATATAAAGATCAGGGATTTTTGAAAGAAGCTCAAACTTTAAAGGAATTAGCTGAGTTAATAGGAATAGACCCGGACATTCTTGAACAAACAGTTGCTGATTACAACAGCTATGTAAGAGAAAAACTTGATCCGGACTTTGGCAGAACTTCTTTGGATGTAGAATTAACAACTGGACCATTCTACTATGTTGAAATAGCTCCTGCTATTCACCACACCATGGGTGGTGTTAAAATTAACACCAATTGTGAAGTAATTAATAATTCTGGTGAAGTTGTAGAAGGGCTCTATGCTGCAGGAGAAGTTACAGGTGGAGTTCATGGAGCTAACAGAATTGGAGGAAATGCAGTTGCAGATATAACTATCTTCGGAAGAACTGCAGGTGCAAATGCAGCTGCAGCTGTAAAAGGATACTTGAAGTAAATAACTTTGTTACCTGAGGATGCGAAGATTAATTTAGTATTTTCCCTTCCTCCAACATAGAGCTGGTCAAATACATTGTTCATATCTTCATTATCTAAGGTGTACCAATCGTAGCGATATTCTCTATAGTATCGGTGAATTAAATCATTTACAAGGCCTTCAGCCATAGATTTGAAGGTTAATTCATAATACCTAATATGTAGGCTGGCCTGGCTATAAGCTCCACTGAAATCTTCTTGCATTATACCTTCAACATAACCATCTTCGTAAATAGTATACTGAATAGGAGCAAGTATACTCCAATTATATTGTATGTCGTGATAATAGTCCAAGATTTTGGTATTCTCTACTTCTTCTATAGTAGGTATGGGAAAATCCTGTAACCTTTCTTTTGATATATATCCTTCCCTCTTAATAGCTGTATAAAAAGGTGTAAGGATGGATGCCAATACCATTACAATCAAGGAAATATATACTGTTGAAGAAAAGAAATAGCTTAATTTCCAACTTTGCTTATGATTTATTGGGATGCCGTTATAAAGAGAATTCTTGATTCTTTTAACTGCTATAAAGCTTCGTATCGAAGCAAATAGTACATAAGTATAACCAATTGCCATTGCAATTAAATTGAAAGAACTTCGACGTATTAAGTTCAAGTAAGGCTCTTTGTCAAAGAAAAAAACATAGAATAATATAGATAGCACTAATATTGCTGCAATCGAAAAAATTATTGTATTCTTTTTAATTTCCTTGTTAAGAAGATCAAATGTAAATCCTTGTTCCATGGGGTCAGTATGGAGTTCTGGTGCATTTGAATTTTCTGGAGAAGAGAATATATAAAATATATCCTTATTGGTGGTTAGCTCCCAGCCACATTCCTTGTATACATCAAGCTGTTCCTGGGTAGGAGGCTGGTACAAAATATCAATTCTGTACCTGGTATTTTGAGGCTCTCCTTTTTCAAATGTTACTAACCACTTACCAATAGATTTTATGTGGAGCCCTTTGGATGCCATATGTTCAAACCAGCTTTCGTTTTTGCCAAGCTCCCATAAATCACTTAGTTGAAATCTATATCTTAGTTTATTCATTGTGTCCCTCCTTAATAATTGCTCCGTCCCTTACCATACTTAATAGCCTTTCATATTCCTTTTTTAAGGCATTAAGGCCATCTTCTGTAATGGCGTATGTCTTTCTCCTGCCATCATTATCGACAACAACAATCAACTCATCTTTTTCAAGCCTCGATAAAACACCGTATAGGGTACCTGGTCCCATTTTTACACGACCTTTTGATACTTCTTCTATTTCATTCATCAGTTGATAACCATGATTAGGATGCACTAATGCTAAGAGTACATAGTACATTGCCTCGGTCATTGGACCACCTTCATAGGGCATACAATCACTTCCTATTATGTATTACGATATATCGCATGACATAATAGTAGCATATTAGTATGTATAAATCAATAAAAAACTACCTTGTGTTTAATAAAGGTAGTTTATATTCTTATCCTAATTTATCGCCTTTTTCTACTGGTCTTTCTGGTTGAATTAATACGACGCCATCCTTTGAGTAAGTTCCTAAAACTAAAACTTCAGACATAAAATCAGCAATCTGTCTCGGTGGGAAATTTACAACGGCAAGAACTTGTTTTCCTATTAAATCGTTAATACTATATAAATCAGTAATTTGTGCGCTGGATTTTTTTATTCCTATTTCTTCTCCAAAATCAACAAGGAGCTTATAAGCAGGTTTTCTTGCCTTCTCAAAAACCTCTGCTTTTATTATTTCTCCCACTCTAATATCTATCTTAGCAAAATCATCAAATGTAACCATACTTGTCTCCTTATATTCATCTAAGCTAGTTAATTTATTTTAACAAATTATGCTAATTATTCAAGGATTAATTCCATTTATCTTTGTTGCTTTCTAATAAGTCCCTGTTTCTTTCGATTGTTAAGTTATAGCTTTGCCATTTATTTTCCATGTCCATGTACAATTCGCTAATATTTTTTAAATAATTTATTGTTTTATTTCGTGTAATTATTTCTACATCGTCGTGGGTCAGCCTTATTAATTGGGGCAATGCATCCTGGGATAAAGTCATTAGGTAGTCTATATCAATTTCTTCTGCCTGTCCATTTAAATACATATCAATATTTCTTTTAGCAATTATTTCATCAATCTTTACAACATTAAGAGTTAGATAAAAAGTAAGTCCAATAGCAGCATATATTGTTAATATATTAAAATTATGCTTAATAATATAAACAAAAGTTGCTATTAAACCAATTGCTTCAAATACCAGGAAAATATATACCAAGACTCTTAATCTTGTAAATCCGTAAGCGCTGTCGTAAAGTGACATTCTGTAATATGAAGATACCAGCAGTATACCTGTTATAACACAAAGGTAAATGAGCATTAGCTTTGTAAATATGGCCCACCTATTTTTGTCTTTATAAATTTGGTCTCTCAACAAGTAAGTAGTTATAAGTATTAAACCTAGGTTTAATATGCTTAGAAATACAAGTTCAAAGAAACCACGTCTTGCATATTCAGAAAAACTAAGACCATGAGGGAGGATACCGCCGGAAAAAAGATATTTAAACTGTATTACAACAAAAATCGAATAAACAAATAATACTGACATAATCAGTATATTGAAAACTATTATATCCCCTTTAATTTTGTTGGTGGCAATAGTTTCATCCTTAAGAATATTTACTAAACTATTTGTATCTTTTTTTAAAACAGAATATAAATGGGAAAAAAGATAAAAGCCTGCAAATGTTCCAACTATTATTTTAAATATATTTATATATTCAAATAACTTTTTAATCCAATTGTTAAATAGAATAAAGTTATTGTAAAATACCAAGTCTGCTGAAGACAGCATCTTAATGAGGAAAATAACGGAAGGCACTGATAGGGCAACACCTATTAATATTCTTTTAGCTAAAATGTGATCATTCTTTTTTCTTCCTTCTGCCATCCACTTAAATGGAACTATAAAATTAATAATGGGTTCAAAAATATTAACAATAGTTTTCAAAATTTCGAATATATTTAATTTCATTAAATTTAATTTATTTCCCAACATCAAAAACATACTACTGTACAAAAATACTATTACCAGAAAATTTGTGGGCATCATCATGTAACTGGCACTAAGAAAATTATTTAAGGATATTATGAAAATCGGTAATAGCATGAATAACCCTTTAACGTTTATAACTTCTTTATTATTCTTAGTAATATAAAGTAATATTGCAAATTGAATAATAAAAAATATGGGAGCACTTATTCCTGGATTATCAGTCAAAATTAAATATATAAAAGTTATTGCGGAAATAATTCCGTAAAATGATAATTCTGATTTATTTCTCTGCTCCATCTTCGTCCTCCACATATTCAATAATATCTCCCGGTTGACAATCTAAAGCTTTGCATATTTCGTTTAAAGTTGTAAGCCGGATTGCTTTTGCCTTGTTATTTTTTAATATTGATAAATTAGCAGGTGTAATATTAATTTTTTCAGCTAACTCCATAAGTCCGATTTTTCTTTTTGCCATCATAACATCTAACTGTATAATTATAGCCATCATACACCCCCTATACCGTTAAATCATTTTCGTCTTTGTAGTAAATAGATTGCTTGAATAGGTCTTTTAATGTTAAACACAATAAACATGCTACAATAAATATAACTATTATAACAATTGTTGAAATAGTAGGCATAACAATCATTTTTACTATATAAATAATTGAAATTGCCAAACAAGCTAAAGCAATTTTTCTTAAGCATGAAACGTTTGAATGGATAAAGGGATTACCTTTCATAAGAGTTTTAAATATTACCTTTAGCTGCCACAAAATATAAATACATGAGATACCCGAAGCCAATAATACTGCTTTAGCGAAAAAGGCACTTGACTCTACTATTCCAAAGTAACGGAATAGCCAAGGGGAAGAAAATGGCACTAAAATACAACATATTATTGCAATGAAAAACAAAATGTCTATGCTTACTTTAGTCATATAGTGAATCATGCTTTTCTGATACATAAGAACCTCCAATAGTTATTTCGTAGTTTTATTATAGCAAATATTTTCCCTATGTCAATATTTTTTTATCGTTTTACAATAATTATTTGTTGTATTGGGACAATATATTATTGTTTTGCTCATCCTAGAGTTAAATAAATTTTTTAGTCATATATAAAAAGACGGTTTTTCTTGATTGGTATATTATCAATCAAGAAGAACCGTCTATGATTTTGGTTTGTCCTAAACTATTACAACTAGTAATAAAATCTCTTGGTTTATCTTTCCTAAGCAATGATTTTTCCAGTAGAATCACTTCTGACTATAGGCAGTTTGAATTACTGTTAAATAATCTTCCTTTGACATTGGTCTTGGATTGCTTTCAGTAGAAATATTTTTTGCAGACATTTCAGCTAATTTTTCAAAATCATTAACATTGACCCCTAAATCTGAAAACAAAGGGAGGTTAACGTCCTTAGCCAATTTCTTTACCGCCTCAACTGCTTTCTTAGCACCTTCTAACTCATTATCGAAGTTAAAACCCATAGCCTTTGCTATTCTTGCATATCTTTCAACTGAATATTCCATGTTGTATTCCATAACATAGGGAAGAAAAATAGCATTACAAACTCCATGTGGCAAATCATAAACTCCGCCTAAGGATTCTGCAATACAGTGAACTGATGCCACATCAGAATGACTGAATGCAATTCCTGCAAGCATACTGCCTAAAAGCATTGCACTTCTTGCTTCTATATTACTGCCTTCATTAACGGCGATAATTAGATTGTTGTAAATCAATTCTATTGCATACAGTGCCAAGGCATCACTTATAGGCTCTGCACAAGTTGCAGTATATGCTTCAATTGCATGAGTCAGTGCATCTATACCTGTGGAAGCAGTAATTTGTGGAGGAAGGGATAGAGTAAGTTCTGGGTCACAAATTGCTACCTTAGGAGCAGTATATTGACTTTTAACAGTCATTTTATAATTGTTTTTAGTATCTGTAATAACTGATGAAAAAGTAAGTTCACTGCCAGTGCCAGCAGTTGTAGGTATGGCTATTAAGAGGGGTGATGGTTTTGTTGCAGCTGTTTTTCCCTCATATTTTTTAATTTTATCTCCATTGTGAGCCATTAGAACTCCAACAGATTTAGCACAATCTATGGGGCTTCCTCCCCCTACAGCAATAATAGAATCTGCTGAAAATTCTCTTGCTATTCTTGCTCCTTCTTCAACGTTGACATCTTTTGGATTCGGCTCAACCCCATCATAAACTATGTAGTTTATATTTCCCTGCTCTAATATGCTAGTGATTTTATCCAATATACCTGCATTTTTAACACCTTTGTCAGTTATAACTATTGGTCGCTTGCCGCCTTGTAATTTTAACTCATCAACCAGTGAAATTATGCATTTTGGACCATATACAATCTTTGTAGGCAAGGTAAAGGTAAATGGTAAAGTAAGGTTATTCATAGTCCCTCCTATTATTTTTATTTTAAATATATTATTATATAAAGCTTAGCTGTTCATTTTTGTCTAATATTTTTTTAAGAAAAGTTTTTCTATGTATTTCCGTGGGACCATATAATAGAATTGCTTCTATATGTTCCTTGGTGCCGTAGCCTTTGTTTTTATCGAATTTATATTCTGGATACAGCTTATGTAATTCTTCCATTTGTCGGTCACGGGTTACTTTGGCGATTATGGATGCTGCAGCAATTCCGTGGCAGTTTGCATCTCCGTGTACTATATTGGACTGTGGGATAGAAATATTAAGTTTTTCTGCATCTGTAACTATATAGTCAGGAATTATTTTATTGCCTTTTTTGTCTTTTAGATTTTCAATAGCTTGTACCATAGCAAGTTTCGTTGCATTTTTAATATTGTATTCATCTACTTTTAAAGAATCTAATTCTCCTATTCCCACAGCAATGGCAGATTCTTTTATTTTTTCATACAATTCTTCTCTTTTTTTTGCCGTAAGTTTTTTTGAATCGTTTACTTCATCTATTAATAAATCTTTGGGCATTATAACTGCACAGGCTACGACGCTGCCTGCAAGGCAGCCTCTTCCCACTTCGTCAATGCAGGCTATGTAGTTATATCCCTTGTCCCAAAGTTCTTTTTCAATTTTAAGCATGGTTCTCTCCCTTCGGTCGGAAAAATGGGGTTAGGGCATCTCTAAGGTGATTTTTCCTAATTTTCCTGCTCGGAAATCATTAAAGAGTAAGTTTGCTACTCTTAAATAATCTATATCCTGGTTATTTATTAAAAAGCCTTTTTTATAGGCTATATTGTCCAAAATATCTAGGGGTTTATCTCCAGCTTCAATATCGTATCTTTCAATTATACCATCCAACTTTCCTAAGTGCTGCATTTTTTCTACGAATTTAAGTGCAATTTCCTCCAATACTATTACTTCGTCTTTAATTGCACCGGTAAAAGCTAAGTGTAATGCACTTTCCTCATCATCGAATTTTGGCCATAATATGCCAGGAGTGTCTAGTAAATCAATATTTCCTGGCAGGCGTATCCACTGTTTGCCTCTGGTAACACCAGGCATATTTCCCGTTTTTGCACTCTTCCTCTTGGCTAATGAATTTATCAATGTTGATTTTCCCACATTAGGTATGCCTACTATCATTGCTTTTATGGTTTTATTTCTCAAACCTCTTTTTTTGTATCTTTCAACTATTTCTTTGGTAGCTTCCTCGATTGCGCTATTTAATTTTCGCAACTCCCTGTTGTCTGTGGAGTTGTAAAGTACAACTGACCATCCCTTTTGCTTATAGTGTTCTTCCCATTTCTTGTTCATAACAGGGTCAGCTAAGTCGTATTTATTCAAGACTATGAGTCTTTTTTTATCTCTGAACAATCTATCAAAGTCAGGATTTTTACTGCTGTTAGGAATTCTTGCATCTACTACTTCAATTATTAAGTTCACTAACTTAATATTTTCCTGCAATAATTCCTTGGTTTTTTTCATATGTCCCGGATACCAATTTATATTCATATTATACCTCACCTATTAGCAAAAGGGGACACCCTTTGTAGATTTAAGGAATGCCCCCCATGTGAGGACAAGCGTCCTCAATATTAATAATTTCTCAGTTCTTTAACTTTAGTTGCTTTTCCTGTTCTTCCTCTTAAGTAGAACAGTCTAGCACGTCTTACTTTTCCTCTTCTTACCACTTCAATTTTTTCAATTTTTGGTGAATGAACAGGGAATGTTCTTTCAACTCCAACGCCGTAAGAGATTTTTCTTACTGTGAAAGTTTCTCTGGCACTTTCTCCTTGTCTCTTAATTACGATACCTTCAAATATCTGAATTCTTTCTCTATTACCTTCTTTGATTCTAACATGAACTTTTACAGTATCTCCAACATTAAAAGGAGTTATATCGCTTTTAAGCTGTTCCAATTCTATTGATTTTATTAAGTCCATTTCTGTACCTCCTTTCGTCTAAGTATCATTCTCATCTAGAGTTTTGTACTTCTGCTTTAACTTTTTATATTCTTCAATTATACTTTTATCCTTTATTATATCGGGACGTCTTTTTAAAGTTATTTCTATAGCTTTATAGCGACGCCATTCTCGAATGTTCTCATGATGACCAGATAACAGGATCTCCGGCACTTTCAGGCCCCTGTAGTTTTCAGGTCTCGTATACTGGGGGTATTCCAACAGGTTGTTACTGTGAGACTCTTCCAAGGTTGATTCCCCTGAACCAAGTACTCCAGGCAGAAGTCTCCCTACCGCATCTATTATTATTAAGGCAGGCAGTTCTCCGCTGGTCAGAACATAATCTCCCACAGATATTTCTTCATGGACATATTCGTCTATTATTCTTTGGTCTATACCTTCATAATGTCCCGGAATAAGTATTATATGTTCCTTATGGGATAGTTCCTTGGCTTTATTTTGATTGAATAAATTTCCCTTTGGTGATAAATACACAATGTATGAATTATGCCTTTTAATACTGTCTAAAGCTCTGAACATTGGTTCCGGCTTTAAAAGCATGCCGGGACCTCCTCCATAAGGATAGTCATCTACTTTTTTATGCTTATCTTCGGAATAATCTCTTAAGTTTACATATTCTATAGAAAACAAATTGTTTTCCACAGCTCTTCCAATTATTCCATTATTAGCATATACTTCTATTAACTCCGGGAATAAAGTTATTATTTCAAACTTCATTCTAATAGCCCTTCGATAACATTAATTATCATTTTTTTGTCTGATAGATTTACTTCCTTGATAAATTCTTTAACAGCAGGTATCAAGTAGGATTTACTGTTATTTTTTACTTCATAAACATCGTTAGCCCCGGTTTGGTAGACATCAGTGATTTTACCTATATAATCTCCTTCCGAGGAATAAACTTCCATTCCTATTAAATCAAATATATAGTAGGAATCTTCAGGAAGTTCCCTAAGTTGGTCCTCTAATATGGAAATATATGTGTCCTTAAAGGATTGGGCAGTATTCATATCATCAATATTTTCCAACTTTAAATATACCAATCCTTTACGGTACCATACATCATCGATTTTACGCTTTTCGTTGTCCATTTCTGTATAGACATAGTCCAACTCGTCAAATCTTTCCATATAGTCTGTCAAGGGCAAGCATTTCAGACTGCCTTTGACACCGTGAGTATTTACAATTTTACCAACTTTAATATAATCCTTCATTTGTACCTCTTAGGGCTATTGAATAATTTCAACAATAACTCTTTTATTTTCTTTTGTTGCAGCTGCTTTTACAACTGTTCTGATTGCTTTTGCAATTCTTCCTTGTTTACCTATTACTTTACCCATGTCATCGGGGGCAACTTTCAGTTCTATTATAAGTGATTGACTACCTTCTACTTCATTTACTGTTACCATATCTGGATTATCTACTAGTGATTTTGCTATATATTCTACTAATTCACCCATGTTACCACCTCTTATTTGTTTTCATTTCTTTTTTCATAGATTCCGTTATTTTTGAAAAGCATATCAACTGTATCCGTTGGTTTAGCTCCATTGTTAAGCCATTTGATAGCACTTTCATCGTTGATTTTTACAACCTTCGGATCAGATACAGGATTGTAATATCCTATTTCTTCTATGAAGCGACCGTCTCTTGGAGAACGTGAATCTGCTACAACTATTCTGTAAAATGGTTTCTTTTTGGAACCCATTCTTTTTAATCTAATTTTAACTGCCATGTTGTCACCTCCTTATTTAATGTGTGTATTAATGTAGTGGGACACCTCTTTTTCAAGAGATTGTCTCTTGGGAAAAGAATGCTCCCATAATATATGAAAAAGGAATATCCTATTTCTAACTTCGGTCGAAGAAATGGGGTTAGGTCATCTTAAAATGGCATTTTGAAGCCGCCGAAGCCACCTTTTTTCTTACCTGTTCCCATATTGGAGAATCTTTTCATCATTTTTCGCATTTCCTCATACTGCTTAAGCAATGCATTTACTCTTTGCACCGAGGTACCGCTTCCTGCAGCAATTCTTTTTCTCCTGCTGCCGTTAATTATCGAAGGATTCATTCTTTCCTTCTTAGTCATGGACTGAATTATGGCTTCTGTATAAACTAATTCTTTTTCATCAATTTTCAGTCCTTTTAGTTTTTTGCCTCCCATTCCTGGGATCATTTCAAGGAGCTCGTCTAGGGGGCCCATGTTTTTCATTTGCTGAAGCTGCGTTAAGAAATCTTCTAAATCAAAACTCTGGGTTTTTAATTTCTTTTGAAGCTCCAATGCTTGTTTTTCATTAAAGGCATCCTGAGCTTTTTCTATAATGGTAAGAACGTCTCCCATTCCTAAAATTCTTGATGCCATTCTGTCGGGATGGAATGTTTCTAACTGATCCATTTTTTCTCCCACAGACAGGAATTTTATGGGCTTATCTACAACCTTTCTTATGGAAAGGGCTGCTCCTCCTCTTGCATCACCATCAACTTTTGTAAGTATTACTCCTGTAATATCTAAGTAGGAATTGAAAGTTTCTGCAACTTTTACAGCATCCTGTCCTGTCATAGCATCTAAGAGTAACAGTATTTCTTGGGGTTTTACGGTATTTTTTATTTCAACTAACTCATCCATTAAGTCTTCATCAATGTGAAGACGTCCAGCAGTATCTATAATTACAACATCATTTCCACTTTTTCTGGCATGATTCATTGCTTCCTTAGCTATAGTAACGGGGCTAACTTTATCACCCATTTCGAAAACAGGAACATCCACGCTTTTGCCTACTACCTGCAATTGTTTAATAGCTGCCGGTCTGTATATGTCACAGGCCACTAAGAGTGGTCTCTTTCCATCCTTTTTTAACTTTCTTGCTAGTTTACCAGTGGCTGTGGTTTTTCCTGCACCCTGAAGTCCGCACATCATGAAGTAGGTTATATCATTAGAATTAAATTTAAGCTTACTTTCCCCTTCACCCATTATTCTGACTAATTCTTCATGGACTATTTTTACAACCTGCTGTCCAGGGGTCAAGCTTTCCATAACTTCAGAGCCTAAGGATCTTTCCTTTACACTTTTAATAAAGTCTTTAACAACTTTAAAGTTAACATCTGCCTCAAGAAGTGATAACCTGACTTCACGCATGGCAGCATCGATATCTTTTTCCGTTAACTTTCCCTTACCTTTAAGTTTTTTTAATGTATTTTGAAGTTTATCAGATAAATTTTCAAACATTCCTTCTACCCTTCATTAATTATTTTACCGGCTTCTGACTTTATTTTTTCAACAATGTCTTTGTACTTACTATCATCTATAAGTGAAGCTAAATCAATTATTTTTTCAGCTGAATTCATATATTTAACGTATTTCTCATAAAGTTTTATTTTATCCTCATATTTTAACAGGTTTTTCTCAGCTCTTTTTAAAGTGTCGTGAACCCCCTGCCTGCTTATGTTCATTTCTTCTGCAATTTCAGACAAACTGTAGTCTAAGTTATAGTAAAGGTCAATTACAGTAGCCTGATTGCTTCTTAGTAAATTTCCATAATAATCGTACAGGATACTATATATGAAGTTTTTTCCTGACATACCCATCCCCTGTAAAGTATTTTGCTTGACAGTGAATTTTAACTTATTTTTTTTGCTTTGTCAATAGTTTTTTTTATTTTTTATTCAAATATGGCATCCACAAAATCCTGGGCGTTGAAATCCTGTAAATCGTCTATTTTTTCTCCCACTCCCACATACTTGATGGGTATTTTCAATTCATTTACTATGGGGAAGGCAATACCTCCCTTGGCTGTTCCGTCTAATTTAGTTAAAATCAACCCGTTGATATTACATGCTTCCTTAAATAGTTTGGCTTGAACTATACCGTTTTGACCAGTAGTTGCATCTATTACCAGGTATACGTCAATGTGGGCTTCACTAAATTCTTTGTCTAATATTTTAAAGATTTTACTTAATTCATTCATAAGGTTTTTCTTATTGTGAAGTCTTCCTGCAGTATCACATATTAAAATATCAGCTTTTCTTGCCTTGGTAGCCTGTATGGCATCAAAGACTACCGCCCCCGGATCTGAGCCCTGTTCTGAAGCAACTATATCTACTCCAGCCTTATTGCACCATTCCTTAAGCTGTTCCACTGCTGCAGCCCTGAATGTATCTGCAGCAGCTACGATTACTTTGTTGCCTGCCTGCTTTAATCTATAGGATATTTTTCCGATGGAAGTGGTTTTTCCCACTCCGTTTACTCCAACAATTAATATAACTCTTTGCTTGTCTGTTACTTCCGGTACCTGATGTTCCTCCAATATATTTACCAGGTACTCCTTAATTACATTTTTTATTTCCAGGGTATCTTCTAATTTTCTTTTTTTAGTTTCTTCCTTGATATAATCGATAATGTCCATGGTTGTTTCCACACCCATGTCAGAAGTAATTAGTATTTCTTCCAATTCGTCTAAAAAGTCATCGTCTATTTTTTTATACTGAAAAATAATACCTTCAATTTGTTCAGTTAAATTTTTCTTTGTTTTGGCCAAACCTTCCTTTAATTTAGCAAAGAAGCCTTTTTTTCCGTTATTCATATTTTCCTCCGTATTTCAGTTAGTGTCTTACTCCTCAAGTTACATTGTTTAATACTATAGGGACAATCCCTATAAATTGTTTTGTATTGCATCTGCTAGTTTCAATGAAACTAATTTTGTAACTCCCTTTTCTTCCATGGTAGCACCGTACAAGGTGTCTGCATACTCCATGGTTCCCTTTCTATGGGTTATTACAATAAACTGTATTTCCTTTGAAAACTCTCTTAAGTATTGAGAGAATCGGTAAATATTTAAATCATCAAGGGCAGCTTCAATTTCATCCAACACGCAGAAAGGTGTAGGTTTTGTTTTAAGGATTGAAAACAATAAGGCAATTGCCGTAAGTGCCTTTTCTCCACCAGATAATAGAGAAATTTTGCTCAGTTTTTTTCCAGGTGGCTGCACTGCAATTTCTATATTGCTGTTTAAAGCATCTCCTTCATTTTCTAAGTAAATATCTCCCTTTCCGCCGTTGAAAAGTTTCTTAAATACTTCGCTGAATTGCTCCCTTATATATGCAAATTCCTCAAGGAATTTTTTCTTCATCTGATCTTCCAATTGTTGAATTATTTCATTCAATTGGTCAATTCCATTTATGAGGTCTGTCTTTTGTTTCGTTAAAAAATCATATCTTTCCTTTACTTCTTTGTATTCTTCAATTGAATCTATATTAACATTTCCTAAATCTTTTATGGCTTGTTTAAATAATTTCACTTCATTGTAAAGTTTAGTTGCGCTTATACTTTCGTCCTTATATTTCAATGCCATAGCATAATTTAATTCATAGTCTTCCCACAGTTTAGCAGAAATATCTTCTATTTTGGAACTTTCTCTCTCAATTTTGACGTTTAATTTATTTTCTTCATCTAATATTTCAGTTATTGATTTGTTGGTAGTATTTATTTTATTCTGATAATCATAAATTTCATTTTGGAAAGTTGTTAAGTTTTCTTTTTCTTTAAAATAGTTTTCCTTTAATATTTTAATTTCTTCTGTTAAAGACTGTGATTTTCCTTCATATTCTATAATCGCTTCCTCTGCTGCCTTTATTTCATCCTGAATGTGGGACAGACTTTCCTCCTTCTGTAGCTTAGAATTATTGTTTCTTTCAATTTCTAATAGAAGGTTGTTTAATTTTTCTTCCGTAAGCTTGATATTTTGCATACCTTCAGAAAGGGCATCCCTTTGCTTCAGTATGGTATTGGCGTATTCATCATACTTTAATTTATTGGCATCATTTTGGGATATGGCTATTTCAATATTTCTTTCTTTTTCTAAAATAGCTTCCTTTAATTTTTCAGTAGAAGAATTTATCTTATTAAGTTCTTCTATATAATTATCTCTTTCCCCTTCAATAAACTTTATTTCTTCTCTGTATTTATTTATAGCAGCAGCAGTTTTTTCATTCTGTTCTAACAACATTTTTATTTTCGAACTATTGGTTTCAAGGAAATTTTGTTTTTCGTTTATTAAAGTTCTTATTTCTTCCATTGTCCTGATATAGTCCTTAATGCTGCTTATTAACAGGTTTAAATCCGAAGTTTTATCTTCTAAGCTTAGGGAGGTTTTTTTGAAAAGAGCTTTAAGTTCTTCAATTTCTCTTTTTCTACCTAAAAGGTTCTGGTTACTGCTTATATAACCACCGGTTACGGAACCTCCTAGATTTATTACTTCCCCTTGTAAAGTTACAATTTTTACGGTTCCAAATTTTTTAGATATTTTAAAACCATTATTAAGGTTGTCCACAATTATTATTCTTCCTAAAAGGTTTTTAATTACCTTTTCATACTTGGGGTCTGTAGTAACTAATTTGTCTGCTGTATCTATTACACACTTTTCATTTAATATTTCCCTTTCAGCACTGGTTAAAGTTCTTTCCTGAAGTATGTTAATAGGAAGAAATGTTACCCTTCCGATTCTATTTTTCTTTAAATATTCTATTATTTCTTCTGCTTCTCTGTCAGTTTGAACTATTATGTTCTGTATTGCAGAACCCAAGGCTATTTCAATAGCTCTTTCATACTCTTTTTCCGTCTTTATAACATCGGCAACAGTACCTAGTATGGATTTCTTCAGCAATGGTTCCTTTTCTCTGTTGTTCATTAATACTTTTACACTTTTATAGTAACCTTCGTAATAGGCTTCCATATTGGAAAGTATGTTTATTTTTGACCTTGCACTGCTTAGCTGTTCATTAAGTTTTGATATTTCCCCTCTTAAGGATTCTTCCTTCTTTTCAGCAACATTTAGCTCTTCTTTTAACTTGTTTAATTCAAACTTATTTTGTGTAACCAGGGTTTCTGTTTTTTCTTGTTCTTCTTTAAGAAGATTGATGGTTTCTGATCTTTCTTCCTTTTCTGATTCCTCGGCTTCAATTTCTTCTAGTAGATGGTGGATCCTGTCCTCATGGTTAATTATTAATGATTCAATAGTTTTTTGATCAGAGTTATTTTTGTTAATTTCCTTGTGTAGTTCAAATAAATAATTTTTCTCTTCTTCTATTTTATGAACAAGCTCATCTATTTCTGTTTTATATCCCTTTATTTCTTCATTCATTAACTGAAATTTTTCTCTGTGGGATTCATAAGTTTCTTGTAAACTTTCTTTTTCTTTAATAAGGATTTGCTTTTTTTCATCCAATTCCTTATTTCTGTTTTCTATAGCAGTGATTTCATCCTTTATACTTTCAATATTTGAGACATAAAGATGTTTTTTCTCTTTATAAACCTGGCATAATCTTTCATAATTTTCTGATTCCTTGTTTTTTGAATTTAATAATTCTTCAAATTCATTGACTTTAACTTGTACTTCATTTATTTTTTCTTTAAGAGATTCAATCAATGAAGAATAGTTATCTCTTTTTTTCTGCAGGTTTATTTTTTGTTCCAAGGAAACATTTCTTTGATTTTCAAGGGCTTTTAGCTGCTGACTGTGTTTTTCATATTCACGGGTCAAATAATTAAGCTCATATTTTTTCAGCTTGTCCCTTAATTCAATATATTTTTTTGCTTTTTCACTTTGTTCCCGTAAAGGCTCAATTCTGTCCTTGAGCTCAAATATTATATCTTCGACCCTTTCTAAGTTGTTTTTAGTTTTTTCAAGTTTTCTTTCAGATTCTTCTTTTTTGACTTTATATTTAACTATTCCTGATGCTTCCTCAAATACCTGTCGCCTTACTTCCGAATTAGGGCTAAGAATATCTTCCACCCTGCCCTGTCCTATAAAGGAATAGCCTTCTCTGCCTATTCCTGTATCCATGAAGAGTTCTTTAATATCTTTCAGCCTGCAAGGCTGTTTATTTATATAGTATTCGCTCTCACCTGTTTTATATAGTTTTCTGCTAATACTTACTTCTTTGTATTCTAGGGGAATATCTCCCGATTCATTGTCAAATAAAAGTCTTACTTCTGCAAAGCCAAGAGGGAGACGCTTTTCCGTTCCTGCAAATATTACATCGTCCATTTTGCCTCCTCGGAGGCTCTTGGCACTTTGCTCTCCCAAGACCCATTTAATAGCATCGGAAATATTGCTTTTCCCGCTGCCGTTAGGACCTACTATGGCTGTAATACCTTTTTCTACTTCTATTTCTGTTTTTTCTGCAAATGATTTAAATCCGTTAACATATATCTTTTTTAAATACATAAATCCCCCTGCATTTTCAGATAGTTTTGAAATATTTCATTCTGTTCAAAACTGCATAATACCTTGTTCTGGTGGGATATTTCAATTATATCCTTTTTAGTATTTTTAAATACTATTTGCTTAATTCCGAAAATTTCTTTCAGTTTAATTATATTAGCTTTCTTCTGACCTGAAATGTAGCTTATGAGATTGTCCTTAGCGGTGATTACAATATTTTTATTCCTTAGCTCCATTCCTTTCAGCTTATATATTAGGGTATTTAAATAAAGTTTTTCCTCCACCAACTGTCTGAAGGCAGGATGAAAGGGACCTGCCACAACATCTTCTCCTTCGTTAATGGTGTCAGAGTTCTGTAATCCTATTCTAATTACTTTAATATTGTTGAGCCTGTAAAGACTGTAAATATATGCAGATCTATCTACAGCTTCCATTAAAGTTAGGGGTTTATAGATTCCCTTTTCATACATGTAGCAAAGCTCTGTATCCTTTATAATTAGAGTGGGATAAATTCTTACTATATCTGGTTTCAGGGCAATGGAATCTATACAGGTTTGTATATCTTTGTCCCTGGTGCTTCCTGGAAGCCCCGGCATTATTTGATGCCCTAAAACAAAACCATATTTCTTAATAAGGGCGCTTGCATATAGAGAATCTTCCCTTGTATGGCCTCTATTGGACAGTTTTAGAACTTCATCATCCAAGCTTTGAATACCTAATTCAATTATATCCATTCCATAGTGTTTTTGCAGTTGTAAAATTTCGTCATTTATTGCATCTGGCCTGGTAGAACACCTTATACTGTGGACTATTCCTAAATCTTTATAGTATTTGGCAACTTTTAAAAGCTCTGTTTGAAGTTCAAGGTCTATTGCAGTAAATGAGCCTCCAAAAAATGCAATTTCAGTATAGGTGTTTTCTATGGTTTTTATATATTTTTCAACTATACTTTGTACATATTCTCCCCTAACCTCAATATTAGTCTTGCCTGTTATTTTCCTTTGATTACAAAATACACAGTCATTAGGACAACCTACATGAGGTACAAAAATTGGAATTATTTTAATTTTATCCATTTAACTGACCTTCCGCAAAAAGGGCGGCTTTTGCCGCATCTTGTTCAGCAATTTTCTTGCTCTTTCCTACACCCTTGCCTACAACCTTTTTGTTCACAACTACATTTACATGGAACATCTTTTCGTGGTCAGGACCTTCCTCCTTGGTTACAATGTATCTAATTTTACAGTTTTGATTTTTGCTCTGATAGTATTCCTGTAAGAATGACTTATAGTCTGTAACAATTTTACCTTTTACTGCAAGTTTAATATATTCTTTCAGGTTATCCAAGACGAATTTCTCTGCTTCTTTATATCCTCCGTCTAAATAAATAGCTGCTATAATTGCTTCTACAGCATCTGCCAATATGGATTTTCTGTGTCTTCCTCCGGAAGCTTCTTCCCCCTTGCCTAAGAGGAGGTATTTTCCTAATTTTAAATTTGTTGCCACTAAGTTTAATGTATCTTCGCAAACTACCTGGGCTCTTAACTTAGTTAAATCACCTTCCGGGTAATTGGGAAATTTATCAAAAATATAGCGGCTTACAACTAAACCTAAAACCGCATCTCCTAAAAATTCCAGTCTTTCGTTGTTTGTTTTGCCATTTACCTTGTCTTCATTGGAATATGAACTGTGAGTCAGTGCTATTTCTAAAATTCTTTTATTACTGAACCTGTAATTTATTATTCTTTCCAATTCCCTTATCTTATCCATATTTTCCTCCGGTATAATTGCTTATTACTATAATGAAGTCTTCATTAAATTAATAAACAATTATATTATGATGTATATATGGGGACATTCCCTTAGTTCATCTATGGTAGAAATGTCCCCGAATATTCCTATTATTGGTGTATCCCCTTATAAATTAATTTCTTCCAAATAGTTAACAATATCACCTACTGTTTCTATTTTTTCAATACTTTCATCATCAACTTCAATATCAAATTCGTCTTCGATAGCCATTACCAGTTCAAATAAGGTTATTGAATCTGCTTCCAAATCATCGGCAAAAGATGTATCCATAGTAATATCTTCTGGATCCACTCCAACCTTTTCAGCCACTATTTCTCTGATTTTTTCAAACAAAGCCTTTACCTCCTAATTATACTTTCTTCGATTAATTTATTTACATTGCTTTCATAAATAATTTTTCCCTGGCGAATTGCATTCTTTATTGCTTTTTCATCTGAACTGCCATGGGCTTTTATTACAGGGGCCTTTACTCCTAAAAATGGTGCTCCCCCATGTTCTGAGTAATCAAATTTATTTTTGAAGTTTTTAAGAGCCGGCTTAATTAATGCCCCTCCTAATTTCGATAGGGTACTTGACATTAGCTCAGCTTTTAAGCCCTTCATTATCTCTGCCACGGTACCTTCCAAAGTTTTAAGTAGTATGTTTCCTACGAAGCCATCACACACTATTATATGAGCCTTTCCCTTGAGTATATCTCTGGCTTCAATATTGCCTATAAAATTAATATCCAATTTGGAATTTTCCAGCAATTCGTAGGTTTCCACAGTTAACCTATCACCCTTAGCTTTTTCAGTACCAATATTGGCTAAGGCTATTTTAGGAGATTCAATATTCATTACTTTTTTAAGGTAAATATCTCCCATTATTGCAAAATCATACAAGAATTCAGGTTTTGAATCTACATTGGCACCAGAATCAATCAACAGGGTAAATCCACCGTACATATTGGGTATTAAGGAACCTATGGCAGGCCTTTCAATTCCTGAAATTCTACCTATAAGAAGTGTAGCCCCACTTAGTATAGCCCCGGTACTTCCTGCAGATACAAGGGCATCTGCTTCCTTGTTTTTTACTGCATTCAAAGCTTTAACCAGGGATGAATCTTTCTTACGTCTTATAGCAAGAACTGGTTTGTCATCATTAGTTATTACTTCTTCTGCATTAAGAATTTCAATGTTATTAAAGTTGGATGTATTTTCTTCTAATATTTTTTTAATTACATTTTCTTTACCGGTAAGAATAATGTTTACATTGTATTCATCTCTTGCCTGTATACTTCCTTTTACCACTGCAAGGGGTGCATTGTCTCCACCCATGGCATCAACTACAATTTTCATATCCACCTCTACTTCTATGTACTCATAGATTAGTATATATTAGTAGTATTTGTTTTGCAATAAAAAAATAGTGCCATGCACTATTTTTTAAGCTTTATTCAACAACCACCACTTCTTTGCCGTCATAAAATCCACAAGCTTTGCATACTCTGTGAGGAAGTTTTGGTTCATGACATTGTGGACATTCCATTAAATTTGGAGCAGTTAACTTAGCGTTGGCTGATCTTCTTGAATCTCTTTTGGCTTTGGAAGTTTTTCTCTTAGGTACTGCCATCTCTACACCTCCTTAATTCTTTAACAGATTTTTTAATTTATCAAATCGGGGATCCGTTAAATGGTTTTCGCACTGACAACTTTCATTATTTAAATTAACTCCGCAATTAGGGCATATTCCTTTGCAATCCTTGCTGCACAGGGATTTCATTGGCATTGATAAGTAAATCAACTGCTTTATTCCTTCATCCATTATTACGGTTCCATCTTTTAAAACAAATTGCATTTCATCAGATTCTTCATCTTCCTTCGGTACAATTATGGCCTGAAATTTATTTTCTGCTGTATTTTCAAATTCTTTCAGACATCTTGCACATTTATCTTTAAATGTATATTTAACTGTACCTGTAAAGTATAAATCTTCTCCACTTTTGAATATTTCTCCCGTTAATTGGATATTCCCGTCAAGATTTGTATTTGACAAAAATTCTTTGTCATCAACAATTAGATTTTCCTTTACTTTTAAGGACAGAGCATCAGATGATAGAAATTTGCTTATTTTAATCTTCATAGTATCACCCTTTTATTCGCAGAGTTAATTATATGAGAAATAAAAATGTTTGTCAAGAAGTTTATTTTTTTGCTAATTTTTTAGTATCTCTTGCTATCATTAATTCTTCGTTTGTAGGTATAACAAATACTTTTACTTTTGAGCCGTCTTTTGATATTTCAGCTTCTTTTCCTCTTATGTTGTTCTTTTCATCATCTATTTCAACGCCTAAGAATTCTAAGCCTTTGCACACTTCTTTTCTTGCTGGTGCTGAATTTTCTCCCAAGCCTGCAGTGAACACTAATACATCTAATCCGCCCATAGCTGCTGCATAGGAACCTATGTATTTTCTTACTGTATAAGCAAATTTATCTAAGGCTAATTGAGCTCTTTTATTTCCTTGTTCAGCTGCGCTTTCAATATCTCTGAAGTCGCTGCTTACTCCTGATATACCTAGTACACCAGATTTTTTATTCATTAAATCATCAACTTGTTCACTGGTTAAATTCTTTTTGTTCATTAAGAATGTAACTATTGCAGGGTCTATATCTCCACATCTCGTTCCCATTACAAGTCCTTCAAGAGGTGTCATTCCCATACTTGTATCAAAGGATTTTCCGTCTTTTATTGCTGTAAGGCTTGCACCGTTTCCTAAGTGGCAAGTTACTATTTTAGTTCCTTCAAGGCTTTTGCCTGTAAGTTCTGCAACTCTTTCAGAAACATATTTATGTGAAGTACCGTGGAAACCGTATCTTCTGATTTTCATTTCCTCATAAAGTTCGTAAGGTAGAGGATATATATAGGATACAGGGTCCATAGTCTGGTGGAATGCCGTATCAAATACTCCTACCATGGGTACTGATGGTAATAATTCCTTGCATGCTTCAATACCGATTATATTGGGAGGATTGTGAAGTGGTGCTAAACTGATGCACTCTTTCATTGCTTCAATAACTTCATCGTCAATTAAAACTGAACTTGCAAACTTTTCTCCTCCATGAACCACTCGGTGTCCTACTGCATCAATTTCGTCTATTGATTTTACTGCTCCGTAGTTAGCATCTAACAGAGTTTTTAGAACTAAATTGATAGCATCTTTGTGGTTCTTCATAGGTTCTTCGATTACGACTTTATCCAAGCCGGCTTTTTCGTGTTTTAAAACACTTCCTTCAATTCCTATTCTTTCAACTAAACCTTTAGCTAAGACACTTTCATCATTCATATTAATTAATTGATATTTTAGTGATGAACTGCCACAGTTAATTACTAATACATTCATATTATTCCTCCATAAGTTTAATATATTAAATCAAAGGTTAATTTCCTTTGATTATTCTATCAATTTTTTTGTTTTTTAGCACAAGTATATCACAGTTTGAAATGTTATAATCCCACACAGTTGAACTATCGGCTATATTAAGATATAACAGTATGGACTGAATTACTCCGAAATGAGTAACGATTAAAGAATTGAGAGGAACATTGTCCACAAAAGATGAAATTCTTTTAATTATGTCTTTATACCCTTCCCCTTCAGGAAAAATATATTCATGTTTATTCTTTATCCATTTTTGGCTTTCCTCTTCATACTCTTCCTCAATTTCTTCCCAGGTCATATTTTCGAAGATGCCAAAATTTACTTCTTTCAAACTGTTTTCAATAATTATTTCTTCTTTAGGATAACCTATTATGCTGCTTATTATTTCGGCAGTTTTTTTAGCCCTTGTAAGGGGACTTGAATAAATCCTAAGTATTTTTTCATCTATTAATCTGTTTCCAGCTGCTATAGCTTGCTTTTTTCCTCGCTCTGATAGTTCAACATCCGTAATGCCGCTAAATCTTTTAGTAACATTTGCTTCTGATTCCCCATGCCGAATTAAGTATAACATAACTACCTCGCTAAAAAAAGTACCAATATCATAAAAATAATTTGACTTACTTCAGTAACAAATCCACAGGTATCACCTGTCATGCCCCCTATCTTTTCTTCTATTAAGGTTGAAATAAAGTAGGATAGAGCAATTGTAGAAAAGGATGCCGTAAATATAACTAATCTATTAGGAGTTAGTATTGAAAACATAAATAGAATCAAGAGATTTGCAAATAATACTTTACTATCTATATTTTCTATAAAGGCAGTACCCATACCCCTTGTATTCTTGGCATACTTTTTATTCCAGCAAGCCATTATGGTACAGGCCCTTCCTACAACAGGCATCATAAAAACGGTAGAAAGGTAACTGTAGGAAAAAAGCACAAATTGTGAAAGTATAACTAGTATAAGGGTTATTACTCCAAAGGCACCTATATGGGAATCACTCATTATTTCGAAAATTTTATCGCCTGTTCTGCCAGAAAAGATGCCGTCAGAAGTATCTGCGGCCCCATCCATGTGAATTCCTCCAGTTATAAGAATATAAGCCAAGGTTAAAATTAGCCCTCTTATAAAGGGAATATAAATCTTGTTAAAAACAATATAAATAACACACAGTAGAAACCCTATTACAGCCCCTGTAAGTGTGTAAAGATTTAATGCTTTTATAAAATTTTCTTCTCTATATTCAATTTTTTTCCCTACAGGTATACGAGTGAAAAATGAAATAAGGGTTAAAAATCCTGAGGCCATTTTATCATTTCCCCTTTGTGCTTCAACTTAACAGGTATTCCAGAAAAAA
>DURT01000022.1 GCA_012843025.1 Tissierellia bacterium
AGGGCGCGCGTTAGCGCGTTCATTTTACCCTTGACAATCTCAAGGCGGACTTTTATAATCGTCAAGGCGAAATTGAAAGTAATTTAAAGCAATTCTATAAAACATTGTGCTATTTTTTCATGTTTAGTTTACAAAGCCTATATTTTTATTATATGTAAAATTCCTATACTTGTTAAGATAATTATAAAGATGAAATCACAATATTTATTTAAGAGAATGGAAAAATCAATTTTTTAAATTAAGTAATTTGTTAACACAAGGATTAAATTCTGTGTTATAATTATAGTCGATTTTAAGTGCTGTAGATGACAGGAAGGAGTCTTTAAGCTTAAGGAAAAGGTTTGAAGAGATTAGGTAAAACCTATTATGATGGATTAATATCAATTAATTAAAAAAAGACATAGGAAAAGGAGAGAACATGGAGTTTTTATTTGAAGGAATACTAGCAATTACTTGGAAGCAAGTAATAATGTGGATAATTGGAGCCCTGCTTATATATTTGGCAATTGCCAAGGATATGGAACCGTCACTGATACTGCCTATGGGTTTCGGTGCAATATTAGTAAACATACCCATGACGGGAGTTTTAGATCAAACTTTACCGGGAATAGGACCTGTACAAGGAATAATAGATTGGCTTTTTAAGGTGGGAATTGAAGCCTCTGAAGCAATGCCCCTGCTTTTGTTCATAGGAATAGGAGCAATGATAGACTTCGGACCATTGTTATCAAATCCCCGACTCTTACTGTTCGGTGCAGCAGCACAGTTCGGAATTTTTGCAACAATTACCGTAGCTTCTTTACTTGGATTCTCTTTAGCTGATGCAGCATCAATCGGAATAATAGGAGCAGCTGATGGACCTACATCCATCTTGGTGTCCCATGTATTAAAAAGTAAGTACATAGGACCTATAGCAGTGGCAGCCTACTCCTACATGGCATTGGTACCTATGATACAGCCTTTTGCCATTAAATTGGTAACCACCAAGAAAGACAGAAAAATTAAAATGAGCTACAATCCAAAAAGTGTTTCCCGAATGACCAGGTTGCTGTTCCCCATAGTGGTAACCATAATAGCAGGATTGGTAGCTCCAGCATCCATATCATTAGTAGGATTTTTAATGTTTGGAAACCTTATAAGAGAATGTGGAGTATTAAGATCCTTATCAGAAACTGCACAAAACGCCCTGGCAAATTTAATAACACTGCTGTTGGGAATTACAATTTCCGCAAGTATGAGAGCAGATGTTTTTGTTTCCCTTGAAACAATACTAATAATGGGCTTGGGACTGTTAGCCTTTGTATTTGACACAATGGCAGGATG
Source organism: Tissierellia bacterium (assembly GCA_012843025.1). Lineage (GTDB taxonomy): Bacteria > Bacillota > Clostridia > Tissierellales > Sedimentibacteraceae > Sedimentibacter. Next base: position 1,324 of record DURT01000022.1, read on the forward strand.
CTTGTTTGCAAAGTTTTTAAACATATTCTTAAAAGAAAAAATAAATCCCATGGTTGGAGGAGCAGGGATATCTGCATTTCCCATGTCAGCAAGAGTTATACAAAAAATGGGGCTTGAAGAAGACTCTCAGAACCACTTGCTAATGCATGCAGTAGGAGCGAATGTTGCGGGACAAATAGCATCCGTAATAGCAGGGGGAGTAATAATCGGTTTGGTACCGGGTTTATTATAGGAGGATAAAATGAAAGGAAATGTATTAGCTTCATTAAAACTGATGGGAATGGGAATGACGGCCATTTTCTTTGTAATTATAGTAATATATATAGCAATAAACTTAATGCTTAAATGGACTAAAAACGGGGAAGCTCAATAAATTTATAAAGGTAGAAAGTGTCATTTTGGAAATCAAAATGACACTTTTTAATTGTGTATGCTGACCATATATTTATTGAAATATCATGTATTTTGTTGATTAAATTCGATTTTTGTGCTAAAATTAGATAAAAGGTGAAATTATGAAAGTAACGAAAATTGAGTATCAAAAGAAAAACAAGGACAGATTTAATATATACCTAGATGATGAATATGCTTTTGCAGTTGATGTAAATGTTTTGATTAAATATTCCCTTAAGAAGGACATGGTATTAGACCAGGAATTTATTAGGGAAATATTGAAATCAGAAGAAAGACAAAAGGTCTATAATTATGGAATTTATATCTTGTCCAAATCTGCTAAAAGTGAGAAAGAAGTAAGAAGAAAAATGCAGGATAAGGGTTTTGACCCTCAGCTAATCGACGATGCAATAAATGAACTTAAAGAAAAAAAATATCTAGATGATGAAAAATATTGTGAAATGTTTATAAGACATAAAATAAACATTTCAAAAGATGGGGTAAGAAAAATAAAGGAAGCCTTGTATTTTAAGGGGATAGACAGAGAAGTAATAGAGGAGAAACTAGCTAATATCTCCGAGGAAGATGAGGAGGAAAGGGCATATTTATTGGGGGTTAAGAAACTACATAGGATTAGTGAAGGTGATAGTTGGAAAAAAAGAATGAAATTATCGAATTACCTATTAGGAAAGGGATTTGAATATGATGTTGTAAATAGAACAGTTAATAGGTTGCTGGGGGCTAAGTGAAAAATAATATGAAATGGGGTAGTGGCAATGAAAGAATTTATGGAATATATATCAGATGCTTTTGTAAAATGTAAAATGATACAAGAAGAATCGGGTAAATTTGATGTAGTGGCACTTTTAGCCAACAAGAATTTAGAACGCATCACCAATAAAACTATGGAAGAGTTAATTAATAGAAGAATGACTGAAGTATTTCCAGCCCTAAGAGATTCTATATTTGACTGGCCAAAAATATTGTGTGAAGCTGCCATGACCAGTGATCATACTGTTATTGAACAATATATTAATGCTTTTGATAAGTTTGTTAGATTTAATATTTTCGGATATAAGGACGATATTTTCTATCTGACCATTCAAGATTTAACTGAACAAAGAGCAACAAGAAGGTTATTTCTTGAAAAAGATAGACAGATTAAACATTTAGAAAATGAAGTAAAATCCAGGGCAAGTATAGAACCCCTTACAAAGTTATATAATTTTCAGTTCGTTACAGATTGTATTAGACAAAGTATACAAAGCTACAAGGAAGAAAGCACTAAATTCTGTTTGTTTTTAGTAGATATTGATGATTTCAAAAAGATTAATCTGAAACTCGGATTAGATACAGGAGACAGGGTGCTGCAGGATATTGCCCGAATTCTTAGTATAGCTGCAAGGAAAATAGATGTAGTGGGAAGATACGGGAATGACAAATTCATAATGATACTTAATAATACAGAAATTGATATTGCAAAAATAATAGTTGAACGAATAAAAATGGAATTAGAAAGATATCACTTGAGTATTAAGGCAAGCGGAGCTTTAGTTGAATATAGAGGTGAAACCTTGGAGGAATTCGTAGAAAAGGCCGAAAGACTTATGGAAAAAGCCCAGTCAATGGGTGGAGATACAATATTATCATAGGGGAGATTTCCCCTATGATAAAAAAATTCTGCTTATATCCAAAACTCCAGCGCCCTGATCATAGGAGGATGCTTTTATCCTATAGCAGGCACTTAGGAGTTTTTTCTTTATATCGAAATGATTATAGTTGGGGTTCTCGTTTAATAGTAGTGCGGCAGCTCCGGAAACCATGGGTGCGGACATGGATGTTCCGCTTAAATTAGTATATCCGTTGAGGTTTTTATTGGATAAGGATATAATATCTACTCCAGGAGCTATTAAATCTGGTTTCCTTATTCTGTCCAGGGTAGGTCCCCTACTTGAAAACTCGGCTATTTCACTATATGGGGATTCTGTATTCCTGTCATTTAATGCTCCTACAGAAATAACGTACCTGCTGGTTGCTGGCGATAATATAGTATTGCGCATAGGACCGCTGTTACCTACAGCTGCAATTACGATAAGATTATTTTCTATTGCCCTGTTGGCGGCTTTAACTAAAGGGTCTCTCCTTTCCTTATATTGGGCAATCGCACCTAATGAAAAGTTAATTATCCTGGTTTTATAAACATCCTTAGTTTCAATAATCCATTGTACTGTAGAAAGTATATCAGAAGTATTTCCATTTCCCTTTTCATCCAATACTTTTATAGATAAAATATTAGCTTCGGGAGCAATTCCCCTGTATTTTCCCTTGGAGGAATACCCGCTTCCGGCTAAAATTCCTGCACAATGAGTGCCATGACCGTTATCATCATAGAATTTCGTTTTATTGTTTACAAAGTCCTTAAATCCAACAATTCTGTTTGTAGGATATATTAAATCTGCATGGGGCGCAATACCTGTATCGATTATGGCTACAGTTACATCTTTACCTGTATAGGGAGTGTTTAAGGCATAATCTGCCCCAATAGTTCTTCTTGCCTCATCCATGACTGCAAACACTTTTGCGTCATAACTGATAAATTCCACGTCAGGATCAGTGGTTAATCTAAGGATAGATTCAGTACTCATTTCACAGGCATATCCGTTAATTATTGGAAGGTCGGTCTTTAAACGTTTTGATAAGGAGCTAATTTGACCTTCTTTCATTTTTTTATCAGCCCTATAACTTACGATTACGGGCATAATATTGTTGCTGCTTGTAGATAGCTGTCCCTTAATAATAGGACAGAGTTTATTTAGATCTATATTATTTTTCATTAAATTCACCACCTTAAATTAATCTATGCTTTTAAATAAAGATGGTGTTCATTTTTGAAAAACATGATATAATAATTAATATATTAGTGAATCTAATAAAGGATTAGAGGCGATAGTATGAATAAAATATTAGTAGTAGATGACGAAAGACCAATAGCTGAAATAATAAAGTACAATCTCCAGAAGGAAGGCTTTGAAGTACAGACAGCCTACGACGGAGATGAAGCTATAAAAGCAGTTCACCGCGTGGAACCGGAGTTGGTGATTTTAGATGTTATGCTTCCGAAAAAAAACGGTTTTGATGTTTTAAAAGAAATACGGATGGAGTACGTAATGCCGGTAATCATGCTTACTGCAAAAGAAGAAGAAAACGATAAGATTACCGGACTTGAATTAGGTGCGGATGATTATATAACAAAACCTTTCAGTAATAAGGAATTAGTAGCCAGGGTAAAGGCCAATTTAAGAAGAGTACGGCTGTCTAAATCCGATGAAGAAATGAAATCAAAAATTATTACCCTTAGAAACCTTACTATTAATATGAATACTTACGAAGTTAGCAAGGATAATAAACCAATAGATTTGACTAACAGGGAGTTTGACCTGCTTAAATATTTGTTCCAGAATGCAGACAGAGTATTTACCAGAGAGCATCTTCTTAAGGAAGTATGGGGATATGAGTATGGAGATTTAAGAACAGTGGATGTTACAGTTAGAAGATTAAGAGAAAAGATTGAAACGGAAGAGGATAAATATATAATAACGAAAAGAGGAACGGGATATTATTTTAAGAGTAAATGATGCTCTATAATGAGACTACTCAAACCGGAGAAACCATATGTTTAAAAGTATTAGATGGAGATTTATTCTGATTTATTTTTTGCTTGTATTTCTATCCATGTCCATAGTAGGTATCTTTATAGTAGACCAATTAGAAGAAATACAGCTTAGCATGAATATAAAAAATATGGAAGCTCGTATAAGATCAATAATTGGAGCTTATGAATCATTGAATTCAACTGATTGGGAAGACAATATAGACAAAATTCAAGAAAGTATTAACAGTGTACAGGTAGGATATAATGAGAATATATATGTAATTCTAAATGATGACAATAGAACTATAATTGCAGGCAGTGTGGAGGAATCTATCGGAGTAAGTGCATACAACCATAATAGAATAAATAATTATATACTTACTAAATCCATGGAAGGAACTGCACATATAGCCCCCATGGATCAATTTGCCGAATGGGAAAATCCACGGTTTTATCATATGTCCTTTCCTGTGCAAACAGATGGAAGTATAAAAGGATATATTTACTTGGTGAATAATATAGACTATATTTATGATACGGTAAGGGAATCCAAACAAATAATGACTCAAGCAACTATAATTGCTTTGACCCTTACAATATTTCTAGGTTTAATACTTTCTACAAGTATAACAGGACCTGTTAAAGAACTTACCATTAAAGCAAGACAAATGTCCCAAGGTGATTTCGACCAGAAAGTAACAGTAAAATCAGATGATGAAATAGGTCAATTAGGGAATGCCTTTAATTACCTCATTGATCAGTTAAAACGCACCATGTCCAACTTACAGCAGGAAAAAAGCAAAATGGAAACTACCTTTAAATATATGGCAGACGGTGTTTTAACTGTAGATTCTTTAGGCAATATAATACATGCAAACCCTGTAGCGGAAAACATTCTGTCTCTGAAAAAAGACGAAAACTTTGACCAGGCAATTGCAAGGCTTAATAACAATATTTCCATGGACTATATTAAGACCAAGAATTTTCAGGGGACAGATTTAATTGAGAAAAACGGTGAAACTTACAATGTAGATTACGCACCCTTCATGGATAACAAAAATGAAGTGGGAGGCGTAATTCTTGTATTCAAAAATATAACAGAACAGCATAAAATCGATAAATTGCAAAAAGAATTCGTCGCCAATGTTTCCCATGAATTAAAAACCCCCATAACGACTATTAAGAGCTATACAGAATCTCTTTTAGACGGTGCTTTGGAAGAGAGAGAAATTGCAGAGGAATTTCTGAATGTGATAAATTCTGAAAGTGACCGAATGTCCCGTATAGTAAGCGACCTTTTGAAACTTTCTAAAATGGACTATGAACAAACAAATTGGAAGAAAGAACAAATTAATTTAAGTGAAATTGTTAATTCAATTGTAAAAAAACTTCAGATGCAAATAAAGAATAAAAATATTAAAATACACATACAAATACCTGAAGAGATTAGTATTATTTTTGACAGGGACGGGTTTGAACAAATTTTGTTAAATATAGCTGGGAATGCCGTAAAGTACACTGGTGAAAATGGAAACGTGTGGATTGATGCAAAAAATGAGAATGGAAATACTATAGTAAGGGTAAAAGACGATGGTGTAGGTATTCCCGAGGAAGACCTTGCAAGAATATTTGAAAGATTTTACAGAGTGGAAAAAGCAAGATCCAGAGGACTGGGAGGTACTGGTCTGGGTCTTTCCATTGCAAAAGAAATTGCGGAAGCCCATAACAGTACAATTACTGTAAAAAGTAAAGTAAACGAGGGAACTGAAATGACAATTACAATTCCCCAGTAAAGAGGTACTTATGTTGAAGACCAAAATAAAAAATATAATACTATTGGTTACGGTACTTATATGTATATATTTAAGCAGCAATGTGTGGCTTCAACTTCCTGAATTTTTAAAGGTTAATCTAAAGGAAGAGAAGGATTCGGAAGTAATAATTGAAGCAGATATTTGGAAAGTACTCAGACCAATTAAAAATATATTGAAATATGAGGAAAATTATACGGTTTTATACTCTGACCAGGAGGGATTGTGGGAAAAAGCCTTGGTTGCAATTAATGATGCTTTTGCAAATTTTTCCGATAGCAGCATAACAGAAAGTGTAGTATTTCCTTCACAATATATAAAATTTGATTTTAAGTCAAACATTCCTGTAGAAATATTTACCGGACATATGAAAATAGATAACAAAAATATAAATACTACCTTAAAGAATATTAAAAATCTTATAATAGATTTAGAAGACCATAATTCTATCTATATATACAATGGGGAAAACACTATAAAAATTGAAAACAACAAAATTAATACCAAGGAATTAAGTGACTTGGTTAAATCCTTTGATTTTGAAAGTAGGACTAAGTATGCCTTTTCACAGAAAATAGAGGATGAAACTATACAAGTGCCAATACCCTTGGAAGAAACTGTACTTAATCCAGTATTCGTACAGTCGGAGCTTGACGTTTTTGATATAGATACTATTAATGAAATTGCAAAGGATTATTTTAAAAATGATTATGATTATGTAAGAAAATCTGTTGAAGTAAGCGGAAACCTAGTCTATGTTTACAGGACGGAAAAAATACTCAAAATAAACGAAGAAGGTTTGTTAGATTTTTATGATGCCTCCATTGAACCAGTAAACGAGGCTGATCCTTACAAGAGTTTTGCAGCGGCAGTAAACTTTATTAGGGAGTTCTTAGGTTTTCCTGAAAATGGTTACTTAAGCAATGTGGAAAATATTTTTTTGGAGGGAAATGAGGGATATAGATATACCTTTTCCTACAATATATTAGAGAGACCTATTTTGTTCAGCAAGGTAAGGGCTAACTCAGCTTTACAAATTGATGTCATTGGAAACAATGTTGTATCCTACAAGAGGTTTATAAGAAACATTGATAACAATCAAATGGATAAAATGTCAAAGATGCAGGTACTGCCGGCCATTGAAGTAATAAGGAGAAATATTGACATTTCTGGTAAGGACGTTTCAGAGGAAAATAACATTACGAATATGAATGGAGAAATCATTTCGGAACTCAAACCTATAAAAAAGGAAATGATAAAAGATATAAGTAACATATATCTTGGATATTTTGACCTCTCGAGAATTTCTAAAGAACAACTTTTAAGAGTTGTATGGGTAATTGAAATAAAGGACAAAACCTTTATCTTCAATGCCATTACAGGCCTTCTGATAGAAGAATGGTAAGTGGAGAAGTACTATGGATTGGAATAAAGCGAACACCATATTAATAACTGCCTTTATTATTTTAAATATTTTTCTTTTTGCTTCAATTATAGATACAACTACCTCAACAGAATATAATCCTAATAACGATGAAAATTTCAAAAATAATGTAATAAGTTTGCTGGAAGAAAAAAATATAAAAATAAACACAAAGATACCTGAAGATAGTTTTGTACTGCCTATTTTGGAGACGGAATATGAAATTATCGAAATCAATTCCCGCCTTATGGAGCAGTTTCTGCATGAAAGAATTGAACCAATGGAAGATGTTTATAGCTATAGTAACAGCAAAGGAGAAACTTTAGAAATAATCGACGGTAAAAAGTTGCGACTTACTTTGCGGAAAAAATCAATGGAAGAAATTACTGGACAGTTAAATATTCAAGAAGAAATAAATAATTTTACAGAAGAAAAAAATATTGATATAAAGGGTTATAACTTACACTATACCCATACCTTTGAGAATGAAATTATTCATATATATACTGAAAACCACAACGGTTTTTCCATGGATAATTCTTATATGTATTTCTTTTTAGATAATGAAGGAATTTATAAATTTGAAATGCAAAGAATTTCTTCAGTCAAGGAAATACCTGAAAAAGTCAGATTAATTTCTGCAATAGAAGCTTTGCCGCGAATTTTGACCTACCCTGAAATAGCAGATAAAGAAATTGTTAATATTCAAATGACATATTATAGTGTTGAAGATGAGAATTGGAAGAACATCGAAAGAATAAATTCTGATCCTATGTGGAAAGTTATTTTTAGCGACGGAACGCAAAAACATCTGCCGGGAATTGATTAAATATTAATAATATTGTAGAAATTTCCGGAACAAAATATAAACAGCGAGGAAGAACTTATGTCTAAATTTATAATAGAAGGCGGTACAAGGTTAAAAGGAAAAGTAAAAATAGGGGGATTTAAAAATGCGGCTGTTGCAATTATACCTGCAACCTTGCTGTGTCCTGGAAAATGTATTATAGAAAATGTACCTAAAATTCAAGATGTAAATGTATTTTTGGAGATTTTAAGAGAATTAGGGGCGGAAGCTGATTATATAGATACTACATCCTTGTACGTTGATGCAACAAATGTAAAAGATTGTTTTTTGGAAAATGGACTATCTAAGAAAATGAGAGCTTCCTATTATTTGTTGGGAGCAGGATTGGGCAGATTCAAGAAAGCCTCTACCTTAATGCCTGGTGGCTGTGATATTGGAGAGAGACCCATAGACCAGCATATAAAAGGTTTTGAAGCTTTGGGAGCAAAAGTGGAAATAACCCCTGAAGGTAGGATAAGTGTAGAAGCGGAAAAATTAATAGGCAATAAAATTTACTTAGATGTAGTAAGCGTAGGTGCAACAATTAACATTATGCTGGCAGCAGTTTATGCAGAAGGGAAAACAATAATCGAAAATGCAGCAAAAGAACCCCATATTGTTGATACAGCAAACTTTTTAAACGCAATGGGAGCAGATATTAGAGGAGCAGGTACCGATATAATAAGAATAAACGGGGTTAAAAGCCTGTCAGGGTGCACCTATAGGGTTATTCCGGACCAAATAGAGGCAGGAACCTACATGATAGCTGCTGCAGCTACAAAGGGTGATATAATAATAGATGATATAATTCCCAAGCATTTAGAACCAATAACTGCAAAATTAAAAGAGATGGGAATGGGTATTGAAGAATATGGAGATTCTATGCGGGTTTACTATTGTCAAGATCTAGTTCCTGTAAATGTCCAAACCCTTCCGTATCCAGGATTCCCCACAGATTTACAGCAGCCAATGACTGTCCTTTTATCCTCTATAAAAGGAGAAAGTAATGTTGTGGAAGGGGTATCGGAAGATAGGTTTAAATATGTGGAACAACTGATAAAGATGGGAGCATGTATAGAGTTTACAAAGAAACAGGCAAAAATAAAAGGCACTGATAATTTAAGGGGAACAGTGGTACAAGCTACAGATTTAAGAGCGGGAGCAGCATTAATAATTGCAGGACTTATAGCTGAAGGATTGACAGAAATAAGGAATATTTATCATATAGACAGGGGATATGAACATATAGAAAATAAATTTATGAACTTAGGAGCTAAAATAAAAAGAGTAAGAGACGAAGATTAATACGAGGATACTATGTTACCTGTATTTGATATTAAAGTTCAAAGAGAGGAATTAGATTTCTATCAGCCCATACTATGTGACTGCTGTCACAAGTACGGCAGGTATGAAGCCTATGTAGAATACAGTATACTCAGGTTTATAGGTATACCTTGTTTTCCTGTTAAAAAAAGGTTTTATGCTGTATCTACTTGCTGTAATAATTTATACTTAATAAAGAATAGAGAAAAAGCCTTAATGATTGAAAGACAACAGGGACATAATGTATTTTTGTTTGAAAAGGACTTAGAGCTAATCGTCGAAAATTACCCTTGTACTGATTTATAAGAGGAGGTTGTTTTGAAAAAGGCAGTAATAATACCCGATTCTTTTAAAGGTACACTTTCGTCATTAGAAATATGCAATATTCTTTCAGAAAATATAAAAAAACACTTCCCCCAATGCCTAACCATATCCATTCCTGTTGCTGATGGTGGAGAGGGTACTGTAGATTCATTTTTGGCAGCTTTAGGAGGGGATAAAATTTATGAAACAGTAAGCTCCCCCTATTTTGAGGATATGAAGTCCTTTTATGGAGTGATAGGTGAACTGGCGGTTATCGAAATGTCCGCCTGTGCAGGCCTTCCCTTGGTGGAAGACAGGAAAAATCCAAGCCTAACTACAACCTATGGAGTAGGACAACTTATATTGGCAGCTGCCGAAAGAGGATGTAAAAAAATAATAGTTGGGCTGGGAGGTTCCGCTACTAATGATGGAGGATGTGGGGCTGCTGCAGCTGCAGGTATTAAATTTTATGATAGAGAAGGAAATGAATTTATTCCTGTAGGGAAAACCCTTAAGGATATTGAAAAAATAGATTTTTCTCAGCGGAAGGAAATATTAGACCATGTCGAAATAATCACTATGTGTGATATAGACAATCCCATGTACGGACCTGCTGGGGCTTCCTATATTTTTGCTCCTCAAAAGGGAGCAGATGAACAAATGGTGGAAGAATTAGACAGAGGTTTAAAACATCTTTGTGAAGTAATAAAAAAAGAAACAGGCAAAGATTTAAAAGATGTTCCTGGAACAGGAGCAGCAGGAGCTATGGGCGCAGGAATGATTGCATTTTTTGATTCAACGCTTCAGATGGGAATTGAAATCGTTTTAGATACAGTAAATTTTAATGAAATAATCGAAGATGCTGACATGATTTTTACAGGTGAGGGAAAAATAGATAGTCAAAGCTTAAGAGGAAAAGTTGTTGTTGGAGTAGCTGGACGGGCAAAAAGGAAAAATATCCCGGTAACAGTTATTGCAGGAGGCGCAACTGGAGATATTGAGGAAGTATATAATAGAGGAGTTACATCCATATTTACTATTAACAGATTACCTGAAGATTTCCAAATAAGTAAGTATAAAAGTAAAGAAAACTTAGAAGCTACTATAGATAATATATTGCGCCTTATAAAAGCTTGTGATATAACTTATAATCATTAGAAAAGGAGTATGCCATGATAGAGGTAAAAAATAATACATTGTATTTCGACGGTTGTAACACTGTTGAATTGGCAAAGAAATATGGTACCCCCCTTTATGTATTAAGTGAAACTTCTATAATAGAAAAGTGCAAAGAAATTAGAGAAACATTTTTGCACAAATATGAAAGAACTCGAGCTGCCTATGCAGCAAAAGCATTTTTATCCTTAGCAATGTGTAAAATAATTGAAAGGGAAGGGCTTTGTTTAGATGTTGTTTCAGGGGGAGAATTATACACAGCCATGAAAGCAAACTTCCCAGCCGAAAGAATTGAGTTTAACGGAAACAACAAATCCGTTGAGGAACTTCAAATGGCAATAGACTACGACATAGGCAGAATAATAGTCGATGGTCTTGACGAACTGAAACTAATTGAAGACATATGTAGAGAAAAAGGTAAGAAAACCAATATTTTGTACAGGATTACTCCTGGAGTTAAAAGTGATTCCCACGACTACATAGTAACAGGAAAAAAGGATTCTAAATTTGGAATTCCTTTGGATGATGAGGTTATTTTTCCTGCCATAGAAGAGGCAATAAATTCCCCTTATGTGAACTTCATGGGATTTCATTTTCACGTAGGTTCACAGTTACATAACAATGAATCCCATTTAAAGGCATTGGATGTTGCATTAAAACTAATTAAAGATACCAGGGATAAGTTTGATTATGTTACTCCTGAACTAAATGTAGGGGGAGGATTTGGAATCAAGTATACAGAAGAAGACGATAAAAAGCCTTATGCATACTTCTTGGTTCCAATGATGGAAAAGATAGAGAAGTTCTCAAAAGAGATTAATATTAAACGACCTGAAATAGTTATAGAGCCAGGAAGGAGTATTGTGGGAGAAGCTGGAATAACCCTTTATACTGTAGGAACCGTAAAAGATATAAAGGGTATCAGAAAATATGTTTCTGTAGACGGAGGAATGACTGATAACATCAGACCAGCCTTGTACCAGGCTAAGTATGAAGGAATAGCAGCTAATAAAGCAGGGGAACCAAAATCAGAGTTGGTTACTATTAGCGGCAAATGTTGTGAATCAGGAGATATTTTAATTAAGGATGCACAAGTTGCCCCCCTCCAAAGAGGAGATATATTTGCAATATTTTCTACAGGAGCCTATAATCATTCCATGGCAAGCAATTACAATAAAAATCCCATACCTGCAACAGTCTTGGTTAGGGATGGGAAATCTGAAATAATAATAAAAAGACAAAGTTACGATCATATGATCGAAAATGAAGTTATTCCTCAATCCTTAGAATAAAGAAACAACATAAAAGCAGGTTGAAAATCAATCTGCTTTTAGCATATAAGCAGAACAGCTTGCTAAAAATTACCAATTGCTATGTATGAAACCACGCAATAATGGATTCAAAAACAGAAAATGAAGGATTCGAAGAAGCTATAAAAAATGGTACAGCATTTAAAGCTGACACAATAGAAGAACTTGCTGAACAAATAGGAATTGACCCAGAAGTACTATCTCAAACAGTAGCCCGTTACAAGGTAAAGCAGCTGCCATAGCAACAATAAAATAGTTCATTACTTTAATACATAAAATCAATAAAACTGTCCTAATTATTAGGGCAGTTTTATTTAGGCTTAATTCTTTTTGCTTTCTATAGATTTATTTCTAAATAGTTCTAAATTAATATTTGCTATAATTAGACCTAACAGAATAACTATGAACCCTGACCATTGCATAGCTGACAGTTGCTCTGAGAGAACTATTCTTGCAGACAAAAGGGCAACTATAGGTACTAGGAGAGGGATTGGGGCAACAGTAGTCATTATTGGCAGCCTCGTCGGAAGCAATTCTTGCAACTATATTAGAGGCAGCCCAGAAGGTAAGTGCTGCTATCATCAGCAAGTAAGCCAAAGGAGGAACTTTATCCATATTAATTCCCTCAGCAGAAGCAATAAGCACTAATCCTAAAGCTGAAACTATAAATCCTATAACTTGTTTTGTTTTTAACTTTTCTTTTAAAAACAACATTGCAAATATAGGTGATATAAAAGCTTGTATTTGAAGTACAATTGAAGCAATTCCAGCAGGCATCCCTATTTCCATAGCATAGAATAAACATGAAAATTGACCTACTCCTACAAATAGTCCGTATAAGATGATATATTTTAATTTTGTTTTTGGTTTTTTAATAAAAAATATTGCGGGAAAAAACGTTAGGGTGTACCTTAATGCTACTAACAGCATTGAAGGGATTCCGATGAGTCCTAATTTAATAACAGTAAAATTGACACCCCATATAGTTACTAAAAGTATAGCAAGCAATATTTCTCTTTTTTTCATACATATCCCCTGTATAGTTGTTATTAGATTATAGCATAATTTATAAATGTTTAAAATTAAAATTGTGAAATATAAATATTATTGATAACCAATATTAGTTTTCAGGAATTTTTTCAAAAATACCCACAAAATAGAAGATATTGTGATATAATTAAAATCAACAAAATTATTAAAGGAGGAAACTATGGCATTTTATACAACTAGTGATGGTATTAATTTATTCTATGAGGTAAAAGGGGAAGGAAAACCAATAGTATTGGTTCATGGATGGTCTCAGGACAGTTCAGTGTTTCAGCCTCAGATAGAAGAATTAAGTAAAGAGTACAAAGTTGTAGTTTATGATCACAGAGGACATGGTAAATCTGACAGACCAGAATTCGGTTTAACTTTAAATCGGTTTGCAGTTGATTTAAGGGAGTTAATTGACCACTTAAACTTAGACAACATACTTTTGGGGGGATGGTCAATGGGTGCCTCAACAACATTTGAATATGTTAAAACATATGGTGTTGATAAATTGGCTGCCGTCGTATTATTTGACATGACTCCCAAGTTAATAAACGACGTTGAATGGAAATTTGGTCTTTGGCATGGAGAATATACTTTGCAAAATGCATTAGATGACATGACTACAATGAGCAATAATTTGGCTGATTTTATGGAACCGTTCTTGAGAAGAGCAGTACCCTATTTTACAGATGAAATGATAGATGCTACTATGGAAATGGCCTTGACAAATACTCCTCATATAATGATATCTATGTGGCTTGCTATGGCAAATAATGATTACAGAGATATATTAGAAAAAATAACAGTTCCTACAACTATAGCGTACGGTGTGAATAGTACACTGTATTCTGCAGAAACGGCAGAATATTTAAATTCTAAAATACCTAATTCAATAGTTGTACCCTTTGAAAAATGTACTCATATGTTAGTGATGGAAGATGCGGTTAAGGCAACGGAAGTGCTATTAGAAGCTGCAAAACATATTTAATATAGAAATCTAACATATCTTAATAACATGAGAACCTCGTGGAGCTGCCTGGGCAGCTCTGTTTTCTGAATCACCTTTTTATCCTAATAATTAGACATATCAGCATTATAATTCCACCGTATCCAACAGCTGGATACAGGTATTTTACTATGTTGGAAAATCCAAATTGACTGGATAGCAAAGCAGCTATAGATATAATAGTGATCAGTAGTTTGTTTTTAAAAGAATTTTTTCGTAGATCTATTAATCGGGATGTAAATCCATAGAGTGAACCTACAGCAGTTGTGTAAACTTCAGCTATAAGGATAAGGCAATAGGCTATCTGAAATTTAGGTGATATTCTACTTGCAATGGCAATCATAGGAACTTCTAATTTAATAAGCTCATTTAAATTGCCGGATAGAGATAAGTATATCATAGTAGCTCCTAAACCTAAACCAAGACCTCCTAAAATAGCTCCTTTTTCAATGGACTTATAGTTTTTAGCTTCTGATCCCAGGGGTCCCAATACAGCAATTGAAATAATAATGTTGTAGGAAACGTATAATATTGCAGCCATAAGCCAGTTGTTTAATAATATATTTTCACTTACATTTGTAACTGGGGTGAAAACAGGAGGAGTATGAATAAATGAATAAATACTTGTTCCTATAACTGTAATTAATAGAAAGGGAACAACGTAACTTATAGAGTTTATTACTCCATTTATTCCTGTAACTACAGTTAATCCAGTTAAAACAGTCATTAATATATTTCCTATAGCATGAGGTAAGTTAAATTGCTGATTAAGAAGTGCTCCTGTTCCGGCTATCATTGCCGTAAATGAGCCAAAAAGAAAGAAAGTTATCATTAAGTCTATTAAAAAACCTAATTGGTTGCCAGTAGCATACTTAATTATTTCTTCGTGGGAGCGGGAATTTAATTTCTTGCCCAATTCCATTATTAAATATCCGAATAAAATGAAAAGATTTGTAGCAAGTATAATACCTGCCAGTCCCATGGCACCGAATCTGTTGAAAAATTGCAATACTTCCTGGCCGGTAGCAAAACCTGCTCCTACTACAGTTCCTATATAGGTTGCAGCTACTTTAAAAGTTGATACATTATTTTTCATATATTCTCATCCTTTAACTATTACATTCTATATTAAATAAAATGTTTTATGACTATAATGTTTCTGTAAGAAACTACAGTATAGTAGTATTCAATACATTAAAGGAATACATTTCAATAATTTGAAGAAGAAATTAACAGAATAATTAGTTGTTTGCAGTGGCATGTTACATTAATAAAGACTAATAACAGAGGTATATATGCTACTCAAACAAAAGAAACTAAATTTAAATGAAATTAACGATGAGAATAAACTATTACTCTTATACGAAATAAATAACTATATTTTGCTTAGTGAAAAGCCTTCTATTTATTTGAATTCAATAGTAAATACAAAAATATTTAAAGAATATCCCTTTCAAATGCTTTATAAACTAAAGGATACGGAGCAGTCTCCTAAGTACCATCCGGAAGGAAATGTCTGGAATCATACTATGTTAGTTCTTGATTGTGCAGCTAAGAACAAAGATAAGAGTAAAGATGAAAGAGTCTTTATGTGGGCAGCACTGTTACACGATATTGGAAAGGCTGAAACAACTAGAAACAAAAAAGGAAAAATTACAGCCTATAACCACGAGAAAGTGGGGGCTGATTTAAGTATAAAATTTCTTAAGGAATTTACTACTGATGATGAATTTATTAAAAAGGTAGCTTCTCTTGTAAGATGGCATATGCAAATTCTCCATGTAGTGAAAGATATGCCTTTTGCTGATATCAATGCCATGAAAGAAGATACAGATATAGCTGAAGTTGCCCTTTTGGGATTTTGTGACAGGATGGGAAGAACAAAGGTTAATATAGAAAAGGAAAAAAACAATATAAAGATATTCATGGAAAAGTGTGGAGTCGATGTTCCAGCTTTAATGGATGTTTTAAAGCTTTAGACCTAGGGTATAGTATTATTGTAGAGTATATTGAAGGAGGAAGTAATGTCAAAACTATTTACAAGCTTTAAAATAAAGGACCTGAATATAAAAAACAGAATTGTAATGGCACCTATGTGCATGTACTCGGCAGATAAGAGCGGGAATTCCAATGACTGGCACTTTGTCCACTATACTTCCAGAGCTGTAGGAGGGGTAGGACTTATTTTACAGGAAGCCACTGCCGTAGAGCCCAGAGGAAGAATATCATCCAATGATTTAGGGTTATGGGATGATAACCATATAGAAGGTCTTAAAAAGATTGTTGACTCAGTAAAGAAACATGGAGCATCAATGGGTGTGCAATTAGCTCATGCAGGCAGAAAGTGTGAAGCGGAAAATGAACAAATTATTGCACCCAGTTCCATTGCTTACAGTGAAGAATACAGGCTTCCCAAAGAAATGACCAGGGAAGATATTAAGACTGTTGTGAAAGCTTTTAAAGATGCAGCCAAGAGGTGTATTGAAGTAGGATATGATATTATTGAAATACATGGTGCTCACGGATATTTAATAAATGAATTCTTATCTCCTGTAACGAACAAGAGAACTGATGAATATGGAGGTTCTGCAGAAAACAGAGCAAGATTTTTAAAAGAAGTGCTGCGAGGAGTAAGAGAAGTTTGGACTGAGGATAAACCTTTGATTTTAAGAGTTACAGCAGAGGATTATGTGGAAGAAGGAAATCATCCTGAAGATTTAGCTGAATTAATAAACTTGGTGAAAGAAGATGGAGTAGATATAATTAACGTAAGCTCCGGAGGCTTGGTGAACATTGTACCGAAAGCCTTTCAAGGGTACCAGGTGAAATTTGCAGAAGTTATTAAAGAAAGAACCGGGCTTCCAGTAATTGCCGGGGGATTAATAATAGATCCTCATATGGCAGAAGAGATCCTTCAAAACAAGAGGGCAGATTTAGTGTATTTAGGAAGAGAATTATTGAGAAATCCCAACTGGCCTTTATTGGCAGCCCATGAACTAAAAGACGAAGTTCCATGGCCTTCTCAATATGAAAGAGCAAAATTAAGAAGATAGGATTCCTTCAGCCTGAATAATATATGAAACGAAGTAAATACTATAGGTGTAATATTATTCAGGTAAAGGAGAAGGATATGAACCGTCAGAATACAGTAGATTTATTATCGGAAATTTACCGTGGAGCAAAAATGGGAGTTGAAACCATTAACAATTTGCTTACTAAAGTTAATGACAATAAAGTATATGATGAGCTTAAATATCAGCAGAGAACTTATGAAGAAATAGCTAATGAAGCATACTTGGAGCTTGAGAAGAGAACTAAGGAAATCAAGGATATTTCATTGATGAGTAAAATTAGTGCTAAAATGAGTGTAGGAATTAACACTATGATAAATAATTCTCCATCCCATGTTGCTGATATGATGATAAAAGGAAGTACCATGGGGATTACTAGTCTTACAAAAAACTTAAATTCCTATGTTAATGTAGATGAAGATATTAAATCATTGGCGGAAAGATTTATGAAAATAGAACAGGATAATATTGAAAGATTGAAAAGATTTCTGTAAAATGTACTAAGTTTCGATTTTTCTCATTCGAAACTTAGTTAAATTTTAGGGACAAGCTATATAATTCATTATAAATATAAGTATTAGAGGTGTTTATGAAGGCTAAGACAGTTGAAGAGACAAAAGTTATTTACGGAAACTTAATGCTGCCGGAGCATGCGAATATTATAGGCAATGTTCACGGTGGGGAAATAATGAAAATGATGGATAATGCCGGAGGTGTTGTTGCCCGAAGGCATTCGCGGTCTAATGTAGTCACTGCCAGGGTGGATAGTTTGGAATTCCGTCATCCCATACATGTGGGAAACTATGTATCATGCATTTGTGAAATGACCCATGTGGGAACAAGTTCCATGGAAGTAATGATTACTGTTACAGTTGAAGATCTAACACATGAAACAGGACCAAAGGTTGCCCTTACAGGATATTTCACATATGTTGCTATTGATAATAATGGAAAGCCTGTACCAGTTCCCCCTTTGAAGTTAATTACTGATGAAGAAAAAGAACGTTTTAATGAAGGAAGGGAAAGGTATTTAAAATATAAGGAAAGTAAGTAGCGCATTACAGAAGTATTAGTACAGGAAGTAGAACGAACTGGTTATTATTGGGATTTAGCATAAAATATCTTCCCACTGTATATACTAATTCATAGGGGGTGGGTAATCTTTGAATTCCATGGAAGTACATTATAAAAACAGCTTTGCAGCAATTAAAATAGGGAATTATTTAGCGGAAAATATGGATAATGCAGCAATAGTATGTATAGGAACTGATAAATGTATAGTAGACAGCTTAGGTCCCTTAACTGGAACTTTATTAATGAAAAACAATTTTAATTTAGATGTATACGGTACATTGGATAAGCCTGTCCATGCAATGAATATTCGTGATTATATAAAATTTTTAAAGAAAAAGGATTACGATAACATTATTGTAGTGGATGCCTGTTTAAGTAATAAGAAAAGCCAGGGAGTAATAGAAGTAAGAGAGGGGCCTATCACTCCTGGGAAAGGTATCGGCAAACTTCTTCCTGAAATTGGGGATATATCTATAATTGGAATAGTGGAATCTACTGACAAGAATTTTCACAATTTGGTGCAAGAGACGAGACTTTCCTTAATTTTCAACATGGCAGAAATAATATGTCAGGGATTGGTAAGTGCATATAATATGAGATTGACGGAAAGTTACGACCAAGCATCCATAAGTTGTTTGTAGAAAGGGAATATTTCCCTTTCTATTATTTAACGAGTATAGCAATTTCCCCTTGTGTTGTAACGAGACTTTACTTTAATGCCTCCAAGGCAGCTTTTAACTGTAAATCTTCTATATTGTTTTCAGCATGTTTCAGCAGGGCATTATACAAGGCATCTTGTGTTGCAATATCAATTCTTCCATAGGGATACAACATACTATCCTCCTGGAATTTCATTATTTGCTCAAATAATTGTATGTCGTAAACTCCATCTGGTTCGCTTACTTTATATCCTAATTCTTTTAGAATCATTTCTGCTGAAAGGACATCCAAACTTACACTTCCAGGATCGTGTTTCTTTTCTCTGCTAAACTTAGGAAATTTAGAAATATCTATTTTGTTATTTTCCACCTCAATATCCGGTGCTATTCCAACTTTATGTACTGGTGTTCTATTTACAGAAAAGTATTCGGCAGTTGTAAATTTCACTCCGCTTCCGTCAATTAGGGGATAAAGTGATTGAACCACACCTTTTCCGAAAGAGTTGGTACCAACTATGATACCTTCCTTTTTATACTTAACTGCCCCGGCAAAGACTTCAGTGGCACTAGCACTTCCTTCGTTTATAAGTACTGCTATTTCATATTTTTGTTCCTTTAAGGTACTTTCAAAAACATCTTCCTTTCCAGTTGCATATTTTACATATACTACTGGTCCTTCCGTTACGAATAAGTTTAATAAGTCTACAGCGGACTTCAGTGTTCCCCCGCCATTGTTACGCAAATCTATTACAATTTTTTTGACATTATTTTCATCAAATACAGAAAGTTCCTTTTTAACAAGTTCTGGTGTATTGTCTGAGAAGCCAGTAATCTTTAAATAACCAATATTATCTTCCAAGATTTTACCTTGAACGGTACTGGTTACTATTGTCCTTCTTATTAAGTCAAAGGTTAAATTTTCCTGTCCTCGTTTTATACCAATCTTAACAGGAGTTCCTTCTTCTCCTCTTATAAGTAGAGAAGCTTGATTTACAGTAAGCCCTGTAATATCGTATCCATCAACGGAAGTTATTATATCTCCTGCCTTTATACCTGCTTCAATAGCTGGTGAGTCAGTTAAGGGTGTAACTACCACAACCTGTCCATTAATATCTATTATTTGAACACCTATTCCAGAAAATTCTCCTGCAGTATCTTCCAAAAATGCCTTATATTCTTCTGGAGTATAATAGGTGCTGTACTCATCCAAAATATTGAAAAAGCCCTTGTAAAGTCCTTCCATTACTTCTTCCTGACTTACTTCGTATTGATAATTGTCAATAACAAAGGATATAACATTTTTAAGGAAGTCCAAATCTTCGTCAAATTTTTCTTTATCAAGTTGGGAAGCAAATGCCGTTGTACATGATAGCAATAACAAAATTATTACAATACACAAACTAATCTTTTTTTTCATAACACACCTCTTTCTCTAAAGTGAAGGGACACAAGAGGAGGCTCTCCTCCATAGGTAATGTCCCTGACTTATATAAGTATATTTCAAAATCTTTTCAGTGTAAAGTGAGAATATAAACATAAAATTACTATAGTATATATTCACAGTTTCAATTATAATACTTATATAGAAATATGTTTTTGACTTTAGATTGATTATAAGGTAAAATGTTATAATTAGAATGAGAGGTTGCAATGAACAGAAATACGAAAACATCTAATTTAACAGAAGCGGCAATGATAACCGGCATACTGGTTATAATAGCTTATTTATCATCTTTTATTACGATTTTAATGTTTTTTTATCCTACACCTGCAATTATTTTAGGTAAAAGAAAAGGTCTTAAATATTCCATACTATCTTTAATAGCTTCCGGTTTAATAGTTACCAT
The DNA here is from genome assembly GCA_012843025.1 of Tissierellia bacterium. Taxonomy (GTDB): domain Bacteria; phylum Bacillota; class Clostridia; order Tissierellales; family Sedimentibacteraceae; genus Sedimentibacter. Next base: position 22,254 of record DURT01000022.1, read on the forward strand.
GTTATTAGGTATTCAAACTGGAATTACATTTATGATTATGTATACACCTTTGGCTATTGCACTTACTTATGGCGTATGCAGGGATGAAGATGCAAACAAAACAATTTTGTTTGGCTCTGCCGCCTATATGATTTCTTTTGTTGTATTCATTCTCTTGTTAAATGCCATAATGGGCATTAACTTTATTGAAAGACTTGCAGAAACTTATGACCAGAGTTTTGCAATGACCAGGAGTTTTTTTGCTGATGTTCCTGAAAATTTAAGGACAGCGCAAATGGAAGAAATGTTGAAAAATATAGATCAAATGGCTCCAATGATGAACTTCATGATAACAAATGTATTTCCAGCTATTATGATAGTAGCTTCTGTAGCTACGTCATATATTAATTATGTCATTGCAAGCAAGTTTTCAAAACGTTTCTCTTTAAATATAAAACAACATGAAGGAATAAGCTACTTTTCCTTTCCAAGAAATTTTATGATAGCTATGGCAGGCCTGTTGCTGGTATCATTTTTGTTAAATTTATTAAACATTAATGTGGGAATTATTCAACTGAATTTATTTACCATAGTCTTTGTGGCCATGATTTTCCAAGGTTTTGCCGTAGTTAAATTCTTTATTGACAAGGGCAACTTCGGTAAGATTATACGAGGCATTATGTTATTTTTTGCAGTATACATGACAATGTATTTCAGTCCTATATATGCCCTTTTGGGTTTAATTGATTTAACCGTAAATCTAAGAAAGATTAACAGAGCTGTATAGCTGAAGGAGGCAATGATGGATGGAAAAACGCCTAAATTTTTAAAGGATGACAGCATTATTTACTTTATAGTAATACTCTTATTACTAGTAGTCTTCCTTATAGAAGGTATGTATATTTATGTTGCTGTTGGAGCAATATTGTTGCTGGGAGTTACGGCCTTTACCTTAAGGAAGCAGGTTTTACGGGAAAAACAGCTGAAAAATTATTTAATCGACTATACAAAGAATTTAGAAAGCCTATCAGTTAACTCCTTTTATTATTCACCTTTGCCCATATGTATTATCAGTCCCGGTGGAAAATTTCTTTGGTTTAACCATAAATTCAGGGAGTTACTAGGTGATAATGCTGATGTAATCGAAAATATAAAAGAATTTGTAGAAGATTTTTCTTTAAACTCATTGACAGGTAACAAAGAAGGTACTATCAGCAATGTGGAATTACCGGAAATGGGCAGAAGTTTCAATGTTATGTACTATGAACTTGAAGAAGGAAAGTTCGGCGAAGAGAATTCTTACGTTTGCTACTGGAATGAAAATACTGCATTTATTACTTTAAGAAATAAATACAATGATGAACGTCCAATAACAATGCTTATTCAGATAGATAATTATGAAGACATCTCAGAAAAATTAGATGTTGGGGAAAAGTCTGCCATGACTGCCCAGATAGAAAAAATTCTCAATAAATATGCCTCAGAAATGAATGGTTTCGTCCTGAAATATGATAATTCTAAATTTTTAATGATGATTGAAAACAAATATTTAGAAACTTTGGAGGCAAAGAAATTTGCCATGCTTGATGAAGTTAAGTCCATTAAAGGAAGCAATGATTACAGTTTCACTCTTAGCATAGGTACTGGTGCAATGGCTAAGAACTTAACTCAGCTTTTGGAATATGCCAAGGGTGCCCTTGATGTGGCTTTAGGAAGAGGAGGAGACCAGGCGGTAGTAAAAAGAATTAACTCTGTTAAATTTTATGGAGGTAAAAGCAAGGCTGTTGAAAAGAGAACCAAGGTAAGAGCAAGAATTATATCTTATGCCCTTAGACAAATAATTGACCAAAGTTCCAATGTAATTATTATGGGTCACAGAGTGGGAGATATGGATAGTTTAGGTGCTTCCATAGGATTGTACAGCATAGCAAGAAGCAGAGGCAAGGATGCCTACATAGTACTGAACAATATAAATCATGCTCTGAAAAATATGTACGAAAGAATGAAAAATGAAGATAGTCACTATATTGAGTCCATAATTACCACAGAAAAGGCCTTGGAATTAGCTGATCAAAACACTCTTATAGTTGTTTTGGACACTCATAGAAAGAGTTATACGGAAGCTCCGGAGCTTTTGGACAAAATTGATAAAGTAGTTTTGATAGACCATCACAGGAGAAGTGAGGAATATATTGAAAATACATTACTTGACTATATTGAGCCCTATGCATCCTCAACCAGTGAACTTGTGACAGAAATAGTTCAATACATGGAAGACCACATTAAGCTTACCAAATTTGAAGCTGATGCCCTTATGGCTGGTATAGTGGTGGATACTAATTCATTTACTTTTAAAACGGGAGTAAGGACTTTCGAGGCAGCATCTTTCTTAAGAAGAAGCGGAGCCGATAATGTAGATGTAAAGGAACTATTTAACGAAAGTATCGACTTTATGAAGAAAAAGACAGAAGTTATAGAAAGAAGCGAAATAGTATTTGATGATGTTGTTGTTTCCTATATAGACGAATATTCCGAAGATTCTAACGTAATAGCAGCTCAGTGTGCAGATGAGCTTCTTACCATCAAGGATGTGAAAGCTAGCTTTGTACTGGTGAAAAACAAGGATTATATAAATGTTAGCGGTCGCTCCGTAGGTGATTTTAATGTACAGGTTATGATGGAGTATCTTGGAGGAGGAGGTCATTTGAACATGGCTGGAGCGCAGATAAAAACCCAAGATATGGAGGAAGCAAAATCAAAGCTGTTTGAAGCGATAATTCATTATAAAAAGGAGTGTAATCAATGAAAGTAATATTATTAGAAGATATTAAAAATGTTGGGAAGAAGGGAGATGTAATCAATGCAAAGGATGGATATGCAAGAAACTTTCTCTTCCCTAAGAATTTAGCCATAGAAGCTACAAAAGAAAACCTAAAAAAGCTTGAATATGAAAAAAAGCTTAAAGAAGAAAAGGAAAAGGAAATTTTCGAAGAAGCAAAAGTTCTTGAGCAAAAGTTAATGGAAAAAGTTATTGTTATTAAAACAAGAGCAGGGGAAAAGGGAAAACTTTTTGGAACAATAACGACCAAGGAAATAGCTGAAAACTTAGAGGAAGAACATAATATTTCCATCGATAAAAAGAAATTCGAATTGGATAGCCCCATTAAATCCCTTGGAGAACACTACGTTAAAATAAAACTTCATCCAAAGGTAGTTGCAAAATTAAAGGTAATTGTAACTGAATTATAAGAGGTAAAAATGTCTGATTTAGCTAATTTAGGAAAAGTACCACCTCATAGCGGAGAAGCCGAACAAACAGTCTTGGCTTCCGCTATGATAGACCATTTAGCTGTTGAAAAAATTCTTAACTTATTAAGCTACGATGATTTTTACTTCGAAGCTAATAAGGAGATATTCGACAGCATTAAGCAACTTCATTTGCAAAATATGCCTGTGGATGTAGTAACGGTATCCGAAGAGCTTAAGAAGAGGGGTAAAATTGACTATGTAGGCGGCTTTGAATACCTAGCTTCATTAACGGATAATATAATAACATCCAAGAATGTAGAAGCATATTGCAATATAATTAAAGAGAAATCCACCTTGAGAAAGCTGATAAGTGCTTCTAACGAAATAATAGAAAAAAGTTATAAGGAAAGCGATGATGTACAAAAAATCATTGAACTAGCAGAATCAAGGATATTTTCCATTTCTCAAAACAGAAATACGAACTCCTTTGCAGATATTAAAGAGATATTAATGAATGTCTTTAACCAGTTAGAAGAAAGAGCAAAGAGTCAGGGAAATATTACTGGGCTTACTACAGGCTACATTGATTTAGACCGAATGACTTCAGGACTTCAGAAGTCCGATTTAATTCTTCTTGCTGCAAGACCTTCCATGGGTAAGACTGCCTTAGCTCTTAATATTGCCATGAATGCAGTAAAAACGGGAGCATCGGTTGCTCTATTCAGTCTTGAAATGTCCAAGGAGCAATATGTTCAGAGAATTATAAGTATGGAATCTATGGTGGACAGTACCAAGCTAAGGACAGGCAATTTAGACGACGATGATTGGACAAGGTTAATTGCCACCATGAGCTTGATTTCTAACTATAATATTTATATAGATGATACACCTTCGGTTTCATTGTTTGAATTAATGTCAAAGTGCAGACGTTTAAAAATGGAAAAAGGGTTGGACTTAGTTGTGATTGACTACCTGCAACTCATGAGTTATGGCGGAAGAGCCGATAGCAGGCAGCAGGAAATATCCAATATATCCAGGGGACTTAAAACTATTGCCAGGGAATTGGACTGCCCCGTAATGGCCTTGTCCCAGTTGTCCCGTGCTCCAGAATTAAGAACTGATCACAGACCTGTCTTATCAGACTTAAGAGAATCCGGAGCTATCGAGCAGGATGCAGATGTGGTAATGCTCCTTTACAGAGATGAATACTACCATAAAGAAGAATCCGAAAGAAAAGGAATAACTGATGTAATTATTGCAAAACAAAGAAACGGTCCCGTAGGAACCGTTGAATTGGCATGGATCGGTAAGTACACAAAATTTGGAAATATACAAAAGTAGGGGGACATTTGTCCCCCGTTTTATACCATTCTTGCAATTATAATTTTATTTCCTGCTGTAAGTTCATTGTCTTCTGGAATATCATTTAGTTCTTTTAAGGTATTTATGGATAAATTATAATTCTTAGCAATATCCCAAAGGGTTTCTCCCGGTTGAACTACCCTGAATATTAAACTGGACATTTTATTCCTGTCAATTGGTTCTGTTTCAGCAATATCTTTTATAATAGTTACTTCATCATTGTTTTTAAACTTTAAGGATACGTTAATATCACAATTAAAGTTAACGGAACTACTTCCTTTTCTGTAAGCATTGCACCTATTTGCCTTTACATCAGACTGTATTTGAGTAAAAGTTTTTTCCTCTAAGGGGAAATCCACCGTAAAGGGGAGGGAAGCAAAAGCCTTATCAACTTTATTTATATCACCGTTTAAGTACAGTAAATTTACATCTAAGAAACCTTCTATAATATATTTATCATCAGATATTTTTTTATCTGATATTTTTGGGCTTACATCCACAGAATAAATGTCTTTAATCGTTCCTGAAAGTACATCAAAATTATTTTCATACTTTACAACTTCATTAACAATATTTTGTAGAGAGGATACGTTAATGGTTTCTGACTCTACCTCTAATTCATAATCTGTTGAATAACAATCCATAATTACATTTCTTTCGGATGTATCATACAGATATGCATTTATCGTAAATGGGAGTTTAAATTCAATAAGTTTTTTCTCGTCATCGAAATTTTCTGTAGGGGAATATGTCATTTTATTTACTTTAACACTTATTTCCTTCAGTATATTATCATCTGAACTATTTAGCTCCAAGTAATGGGTGAAGGGGAACTCTTCTGATACATAGCCTGTTGTATGCTTATCATCTTCAGTATATAAAAACCCAACTTTACAAATTCCTTCTACCAGCATTTTTTCATCTAATGTGTCAATATTTGTTATGTAAACATCTGCATCTGATTTAAGAATTTCGTGTATTTCTCCTGATCCCTTACTCAGTTCCACTGCATCATTAATACTTATTTCTTCTGATATTTCGGACAAAGTATTAGTATAGAAAATATTTTTTGTTTTAGCTTGCATACTTCCATCAGATTCTAAGTATGAAACATATGTTACAGGGCGATTCATGTATACATCCGTATCCAAAATTAACACGGCTTTTACCAAGTAACTTCTGTCTGCAGACTTCTCACCATCGATAAAATCAATAAACGCCTTAGAGTCAGCCTCCATTTCTTCCGTAACTCCTTCAGCTTCGATTTCTTCTCTGAAAGGTATTTCTCCTGTCACGGAATTAATTGTAGTATCTTCATCATTGGAGTAATAAATAATATTGTAAATTAGCTTTCCTTCTACCACAATTTTATCCGTACTTACTGAAACATTATTAACCTCAGCTTTACCTTCTGCAGTAATAATTCTTTCAATATCAGGCATATCGGCAATTGTAAACTCGCTTTCCAATAAAACTTCTGTGGAAATTGAATCGATAATTTCATTAATATTAAATGTATCATTGAATAGTTTAACCAAAATAATTCCTCCTTGCAGCTTAAGCATTCTTTATAAATGTATATGCCGTTAAAATTTCAATAGTACAACTTAGAAACTTTTTTTTAATTTTTAAGGAAAAAACATTGACCTTTTTCTTTATTTAATATAAAATTGTTTGGTAATGTTAAAAAAATTAATGGTTACTGTATGAGAAACAGAGACGAAAATTGAAATTTTATATTAGACAATGGAGACTAAAAAAAAAACCCCTTTTTGTCTCTTTTTTATGTTTAAATATATTTACATTAGAGTAAATATTTAACGAAAGAACTGGTAATATAGGAATAATAGGTACTTACAGGAGGAAAAAATGCCAAAATATATTTTTATTACAGGAGGAGTTGTTTCTTCATTAGGCAAAGGGATTACCGCTGCTTCTCTGGGAAGATTGTTGAAAAGCAGGGGACTTAAGGTTACTTTGCAAAAATTTGATCCTTATTTAAACGTAGACCCGGGAACAATGAGCCCTTATCAGCACGGAGAAGTATATGTAACAGATGACGGAGCGGAAACAGATTTAGACTTAGGACATTATGAAAGAATAGTTGATATAGATCTTACTCAATACAGCAGCATTACATCAGGAAAAATATACTGGTCGGTATTAAACAAAGAAAGAAAAGGAGACTACAACGGCGGTACAGTCCAGGTAATTCCTCATGTAACAAATGAAATAAAATCAATGTTGAAAAAAATATCAGCAGTAGAAGATGTTGATATAGTTATAACTGAAATCGGAGGGACGGTTGGGGATATTGAAAGTCTGCCATTTTTGGAAGCAATACGTCAAATACGTTATGAAGTTGGAAGAGAAAATGTTATGTACATTCATGTTACGCTGCTTCCATATTTAACAAAAGCGGGAGAACTTAAAACTAAACCAACACAGCACAGCGTTAAAGAACTGTTAAGTATAGGAATTCAACCGGATATATTGGTTTGCAGGAGCGAAAAAGAAATACCTGGAGAGTTAAAGTCAAAAATTGCTCTATTTTGTAATGTAGAAAAGCAAAATGTAATTCAAAACGAAGATGCAGATTCCCTGTATGATATTCCACTTATGCTGGAAAGAGAAGGTCTCCCAAAAATAGTTTGTGAACATTTCAATATTAAATGCGATGAGCCTGACCTAACAGAATGGAATGAAATGGTTAAGCGCTCCAAAAATCCTGAACACTATGTAAAAATAGCACTTGTAGGAAAGTATGTGGAGCTTAAAGATGCATATTTGTCCGTTGCAGAGGCATTGAAGCACGGAGGAATTGATAATTCAGCTCATGTGGATATAGAATGGATACATTCAGAAGATGTTAATGAAGAAAATTACCAAGAAATATTTAAGCATTGTGACGGTATTTTGGTACCGGGAGGTTTTGGGGACAGAGGAATTAAAGGAAAAATACTTGCAGCAAAATATGCAAGAGAAAATAAGAAACCATACTTAGGAATTTGCCTCGGAATGCAGATTGCAGTTATAGAATTCGCAAGATCTGTTTTAGGATATACTGATGCCAATAGTACTGAATTTGATGCCCAATCAAATTATCCCATGATTCATATAATGGATGAGCAGAAAAATGTTGAAAATTTAGGTGGAACTATGAGACTTGGAAGCTATCCCTGTAAACTCATCGATAACACAAAGGCTAAAGATGCATATGAAGGCAAGGATATAATTAATGAAAGGCACCGTCACAGATTTGAATTCAACAATGAGTTTAGAGAAGTTTGCCAGGAAAATGGAATGATTATTTCTGGAATATCACCGGATAATAAATTAGTTGAAATAATTGAATTAAAAGATCATCCTTGGTTTGTTGCTGTTCAATTTCATCCTGAATTTAAATCAAGGCCTACCAGAAGCCATCCCTTGTTTAAAGACTTTATAAAGGCTTCAATAAATGAAAAATCAAAATAATAATAACCCGGATTTCCGGGCTATTTTTTTATGGTTGTGTTCTCAAATAATAATATATACCTGAAATAATTATAACTCCTCCTACTAGGGTATATAGAGATGGTATTTCCCTGAATAAAATCATAGCCAATATACTTGCAAAAATAGGCTCGCTGAGAGTAGAAACGGAAATTAGAGTAGATGAATAATACTTAATTAAATAATTGTAAACGGTATGACCTAGTATGGA
>DURT01000003.1 GCA_012843025.1 Tissierellia bacterium
ACCTACGGCAATATTATGACCTGCACCAACAATACCATTTGCTCCTAAAATCCCCCTAGTAGCATCTGCTATGTGCATGGATCCTCCTTTACCGTTACAATAACCATCTTTTCTACCAAAGAGCTCTGCCATCATGTATTTCAGTTCACCGCCTTTGGCAATAATATGGCCGTGTCCCCTGTGGGTACTGGTAATGTAATCGTCTTCCCTTAAATTTGCACAGGCACCTGTTGCAACAGCTTCTTCACCTATGTATAGGTGGACAAATCCCGGGATTTTTCCGTCTGCAAAAAGGTCCATGGCACTTGTTTCAAATTTCCGTATCTTTAACATGGTCAAATACATTTCTTTCAATTGTTCATTAGTTACCTTCAAAATATTACCTCCCATCTTTTTATTTACCAATATATAAAGCATTTTCCATGCCAAGTTTTTTTAAAAAACAATACTCTTCTTAAATATTGAAAATGAAAGCTTTTCCCAATAGTATTATCAAAAAATATCAAACAAAAAGTCTCAATATGAGACTTTAGTCTTATATTGAGACAAGTTTATAGAAATGCAAATTCTCAATTTGAGAAAATTAAGGATTAAGCTAATCTCCTTATTTTTGTTAAATCTATGGAGTAAGTTTTTATTTTCCTGTAAATTGTAGCCTTGCTTATGTTTAAATCTTCTGCAGCCTTGCTAACGTTACCTCCATTAAGGGTAAGGGCCCTGACTATACTTTCTCTTTCAATATTCTTAAAATTTAAATTTTCTATATTAGCAGACTCTCCGTTATCCTTGTTTTTTTCCATTGAAACAATGGGAGGCAAGTAATGTATATATTCTTTATCCGCCATATAATAAGCTCTTTGAACAATATTTTTCAATTCTCTCACATTACCATACCATTTTAGAGAAATTAAATATTCTTCAAATTCAGGAGTAAACCCTTTTCTCATATTGGTTTCTTCATTGAGATTGTTTAAGAAATACCTTGCTAATTGAATTATATCTTTTCTTCTTTTTCTTAAAGGAGGTATCTTTAGATTAATAACGTTTAATCGAAAATACAAATCCTGCCTGAAAGACCCCTTAGAAACCTCTTCTAATAAGTTTCTATTGGTTGCAGAAATTATTCTCACATCCAAATCTCGTTCATAAGTTCCACCAATTCTCACAACCTTATTATTATCTAAAACTCTTAATAGTTTAGGCTGCACTTCCAATGGAATTTCACCTATTTCATCCAAAAATATAGTTCCGCCATTTGCCAGTTCAAATTTCCCCGGACGCCCTCCTTTAACAGCTCCCGTAAAAGAACCACTTTCATAACCAAAAAGTTCACTTTCAAATAATTCTTTAGGTATTGCGGAACAGTTTATAGCAATAAAAGGTCCTTTTTTTCTTAAACTTTCATTATGTATTGCCTGAGCATACAGTTCCTTTCCAGTACCACTCTCTCCTTCAATTAATACAGTACAATTGGTTTTAGCAATTTTCATTGCAGTATTAATGAGATCTTTCATTCTCTCATCTACGGTTATTATGCTGTCAAAGGTGTAGTTTGCTTTAAACCCCGCCAATTTACTAACCTGCTGCCTTATATGCTTTCCTTCTTTCATGACCATAACGGCACCAGAGACCTGGTCATTCACTATTATAGGAGAAATATCCAATGAAATTTCAATTCTTTTATTATCTATTGAAATTGTGGTATCGGAAACACTCATCTTTTGCTTATTATTCAATACAATATTTTCAATATCAATGCCTTCGAATATTTTATTAACATCCATCCGGTAAATATTTTCTTCCTCCATGTTAAATATATCAAGGAGTTTTTTATTTACCTTTATTATCTTTAAATCGTGATCAATAGCCATAATCCCTTCATTTATGGCATTGATTGTAGTATTAAGAAATTCAAAGGATTCTAATACCATTAATTGTTTTTCAATGCAATTAGCACTTGAAACTGCAATGCCATAGGTATGGGTCTGCACATCCTCCACCCGCCCGGACAAATCAAAACAACCTATTATTTCTCCCCTGTTATTGTGGATAGGAGCTGCTGAGCAGGTCCACTTATGATGATATTCACAAAAATGCTCTGCTCCATTAACCTGCATTGGCTTGTCTATGGCTAAACAAGTACCAATAGCATTAGTACCTACACTTCCTTCATCCCACTTAGAACCTTTCATAAAGTTCAATCGAACATGGTTTTCCTCTAAGTCCTTATTGATAATAATATCTATTATTACTCCTTTTTCATCAGTCAATATGACACTGTAGCTGGTGTTTTTCACCATTTCGAATACGTTTTCCATAATAGGCCTTGCAACCTTGATAAGTTCCTTTCTCTTAGAAATACTCCTTAATAGTTCTTCTTTTGAAACTAAGCTACCTCGTCCCCCTAAATGATCCACCCCCATAGCTTCGCAGCGATGCCAGGATTCTACAATTTCAGGACGTATTTCTTCAGATAATTCCCCCTTTTCCATGTACAACTTCCATCTTTTTTTATAGATTTCCAACATGTTTCTCCCACCCCACAAAGTAAATGGATTTATTAACTTAATTTTAACATAATTTTACATTTTGTTCAATCTACAATAAGAAAAGGAGGAATATTTTCTTCTTAATTATTTTCTTACCATACTAATAATACTATTGTATACTTCTTTATAACTTAATCCTGTTTTGTTACAAATTAATTTTACATCCTCATATTCAGGATAATAGTACTTGTTTCCGTCATAAGTACATACTTTAATTCTTATAAGACCATAGTCTGTTTCAATATTTTTTATTTCCCTTTTCAAGACAGTACGGTTTGTTTTATATTTTCTTAAGCCAATGCTGGATGTGTGTTTAAATATTATAGATTCCATACTTTTAATCGATTTTTCTTCACATATTAGGGAAAGCTTATACGCAGGTCTGTTCTTTTTCATATATATTGGTGTAAAAAAGACATCAAGTGCTCCTTTTTCAAATAGTTTCTCCATAGTAAAAGCTAAACTTTCACTGGTAGAATCGTCTATATTTGTTTCTAAAACCCATACTTCATCTGTGGATTTTGCTTGATGCTCAGTTTTTATTAAATACGTCCTTAAAATATTTGCCTTCTTGAAATCTTTCTTACCTGCACCCACTCCTATTTTAATGATAGTGAATTCTTCAGGCAATCTGTCCTTATTTTTAAGGGCAGCAGCAATGGCAGCACCTGTAGGTGTTACCAATTCTCCTTTTATATCTGTAATTCTTATAGGCAGGGAGTAATCTGACACTATATTTACAACTGCAGGAACTGGTACCGGCATTATTCCATGCTGGCATTTTACATGACCGCTTCCCTCATAAATATTTGAAACATACACAGTATCTATATTTAAATTATCTATGCATACGGCTGTTGCAACAATATCGACTATTGAATCTATAGCTCCAACTTCATGAAAATGTACTTTATCGATTTCTACACCATGAGCTTTTGATTCAGCCACTGCAACAACATCAAATATTCTTTTTGAAATTTCCTTTGCTCTTTCTGTAATTTTAGAATTATCAATTATTTTATAGATATCATTTATATTTCTATGTTCATGTTTATGGTCACCATGGCTCTCGTGTTTATGTGAATGATCCTGCTCATGAGTATGTAACTGCTCATGTTCATGAGAGAATTCATGATTATGTGAATGTTCGTGTTTATGACTATGGTTACAGTCATCATGATGATGGTCATGAGAATGGTGGTGATGATCTTCATGGAAATCGTCAAGTAAAATTACATCAAATGTACATGCATCTATACCGCATTTCTTAGTGCGCCCAATTTTTATTTCAAAACCATCAATATTTAAACTGTTAAGTGCATCCATCAGTACTTTTTCATCTGCCCCCAAGTCCAATAAAGAGGCAACCGTCATATCGCCGCTAATTCCCGAATAACATTCTATATAAAGCTCTTTTCTATTCATTTGTCCACCGCCAATCTATTTATTTGTGTACTTAAATAACCTGCTCCAAAACCGTTGTCTATATTTACTACAGCAATTCCTTCTGCACAAGAATTTAACATGGTTAGGAGTGCAGACAAACCCGAAAAATTAGAACCATAACCTACTGAAGTTGGAACAGCTATTACCGGTTTATCAACTAATCCTGCTATAACTCCAGGCAAAGCACCTTCCATTCCAGCCACTGCTACAATACAATTAGCTTCACTTATTAAATCTATTTTGGATAAAAGCCTGTGTATTCCTGCAACTCCCACATCGTATATTCTAGTAACTTTACTGCCGAAGAATTCAGCAGTTTGAGCTGCTTCCTCTGCTACAGGAATATCAGAAGTTCCACCGGTACAAACAGCTATGCATCCAACTTTTTCATTATTATTTCTTACTATTTTAATAATCTTAGATAATTCATCATATTCTGCTTCAGGTATTACAGATTTTACAATTTCGTACTGCTCCACAGAAGCTCTCGTTCCCAGTACATCTGTTCCCTTTTCATTGAAATTTTGAAAAATTCTTACTAGGTGTTCCGTTGATTTACCACTACAGTATATTACTTCTCCAAAACCTGAACGAAGTTTTCTGTGATGATCAAGTTTTGCAAATCCTAAATCTTCATAGGGTAGCTTTTTAAGAATATTTTCAGCTTCATTAATATCTAACTCATTATTTTTAACTTTATGAAGTAACTCTTTTATTTCCATATTTCCACCTTTATATATTTTTATTAACGTATATATCCATACTACCTGACCTGAATCCTTCCAAATCAAGTGTAATATAAACAAATCCTAATTTTTTTAAGTATTCTGTTATAGTATCCCCCTCAAGTATTAATTTTTGTAAATCTTCTTTTTTGACTTCAATTCTGACTATATCCTTATGGACTCTTAATCTTACTACATGGAATCCTAAACTTTTAATAAATTCTTCGCCTTCCTCAATCTTCTCCAATAATTCAAAACTTATTTTTGTATTGTAGGGTAACCTGGTTGCCATACATGGAGCCGATGGCCTTGAAGCCACGGAAATATTAAGAACTTTTGCAAATTCTCTGACTTCTGATTTCGTGATACCTAATTTAGCCAAAGGACTTATTACACCTAATTCCTTTAAGGCTTGTACCCCTGGCCTATAGGAATTTAAGTCATCTGCATTTGTACCATCCAAAACATATTTTAAACTCTTCTTTTCTGCAAACTCCAATAAATTAATAAATAATGATTTTTTACATTGATAACATCTGTCTACAGGGTTATTAAGGATTGCTTCGTTTTCAAATTCATTTATTTGAATAATTTCATGTATTGCACCCATTTCTTTTGCTACTTTCTTTGATATTGTAACATCTGATACAGGATGAAGTTTTGTTTCAAAAGTTACGGCATAAACTTTTCTATTAAGTTCCTTTCCAGCTTCACAAGCTATTTTAAGTATTAAACTGCTATCCACTCCTCCTGAAAATGCAATACACACTCCATCTTCGACTAATTTTGAAATTTCTTTTTTTAGTTCTATTAGTTTTTTTTCCATCTTAACCTCTATTCTCTTTTTCTAAATAAAAAATTCTATTGCATATTTTTTCTGCTAAATGTTTATTATGGGTTACTGCTACCAGTCCTATATTTCTTTTATTGACAAACTCTATTATTACATTCCATATTTGTGCCTGGGTTATTACATCTAACATGGTACTTATTTCATCGGCAATAATAAATTTTGTTTTTTCATTAAGCACTCTGGCAACGGAGAAGCGCTGTAATTCTCCGCCTGAAAGCTCCAAGGGATACCTGGTAAGCCAGTCCTCTTCTATTCCTATAGCTTTTATTAAATCATAATCAATAGGACCTGCCTCTAAGAGAACATCCCTCATTTTCATACGGGGATTAATAGACTTTTCCGGATGTTGGTATATGAGTTGCACAGGATTGTATCCTTTATTAGGCAGTTTCTTGCCATTTAGTAAAACTTGTCCCTTGGTTGGAGTCTCATAACCTGCTAATATTTTAGACAATGTACTCTTACCATATCCACTTTTAGCAACTAAGCCGACAATTTCACCGCTTTCAACTGAAATATTAATGTTTTCAAAAAGATAATCCGTATTCTTATATTTAAAACTTAAATTTTTCCCCTCAAGTAGCATAGATACACCTCACCATACCACCCCTTAATTGCCGCATAGGAATTTTTGACTTGCTACATTCTTCTTTAGCAATTGTACATCTGGGAGAATATAGACATCCCTTGGGCAAATCCTTATAATAGGGCTGATATCCTTTAACAGCCTTAAATCCATTTTGGGGCATTGCATTAAATAAAGCTTTCGTATAGGGATGTCTCAGCCCTTCTTCACCTTTTAAAAAGTCGCTTACCGGTGTTATTTCAACAGTTGTTCCTGCATAAAAAACAGCTATATTGTCAGCTACATTTAATGCAAGGTCAATGTCATGAGTTATAAGCAAAACACCTTTCCCCTTATCAGCAAGCTCCCTGAAATATCTTAAAGTTTTCATTGCCAATTCTATATCTAAGCCGGGAGTAGGCTCATCTGCAATAATTAAATCAACATCTTCCTGTTCAGCCGTACAGATTAAAGCTCTCCTTGCCATGCCTCCAGATAACTGATAAGGAAATAATTTCTCGCTATTTTCACATAAATCATATCTTCTGAAGGATTCTTTTTGCTTCCTTATTCTTTCTTCATTTTTTACATTTCCCCGAACTTGTTTAGCAATTCTCATTAAGGGATCAAGATAAGTTACTGATTGAGGTACCAATGCAATTTTTTTTCCTCTTAACTCTTCTATTCTTTTCTCAGTCAATCCTTTTCCCTCATATAGAATTTTTCCGGTCATGGTTGCATTATTAGGCAAGAGCCCTAAAATACCATGAGCTAAAAGGCTTTTTCCGCTGCCACTTGATCCAACAATTGCAAGAATTTCTCCTCTGCTAACTTTTATACATAAATTATTTATTACTTGGGTATATGACTGTCTGAACCCTTTTTCATACATTTTAAAAGATATAGACATATCTATTACTTCTAAAAGCTTACTCATTTTTCACCTCAATTTTGCGCATTATACGGATCTAAAACTTTTTTAATATTGCTACCTATATGTTCAAACAATAATACTATGGCCACTAAAGATAGGCCTGGAAAAAGAGCAAGGTGCCATTTACCAGCAGATAAATATTTCATACTTTCTGACAGTATAATTCCAATTGCAGGAACTTCAGGTGGCAATCCAAATCCTAAGAATGTAACTGCTGCTTCATGTAGTATGGCATGGGGAAATAAGAGTACCAAACCTATAATGAATTGGGGCAGCAAATGAGGCAAAATATGATTCTTTAAGATGTAGATATTGCTTTTACCTAATTTTTTGCTCAGTTTAATATAAAATTCATTTCTTATTTGTAATACCTCACTTCTTACTAGCCTAGCCAAACTTGTCCAATGGGTAACAGCAATACCTATCATAACACCCTTTATTCCCCTTCCTACAGCAAATGATATAAGTATTAAGAGTACTAAGTGGGGTATCCCCATTACTAAATCTATTAACCATCCAAGTATACTATCCACCCATTTAGGCATTGTACCGGCTAATGTACCAATAATAACTGCCATAACAGCACTTACAATGGAAGCAACCAAACCTATTACAATGCTTATTGATAAGCCTTTGACTGTTCTTGCCAGCATATCTCGTCCCATCCAATCTGTTCCGAAAGGATACTCTAAACAGGGTTCTATATTCTTTATCTTAAAGTCAGCCTTTAATACATCTTCATCCATTAAGATACCGACTAATGCTATTATTAAAATTATTGTAATAGTTGCAATAATTGAAAATATAAGCTTAATCCTGCCATTCATGAATTATATCTCCTTTATCTTTGGGTCAACTAATCCATATACTAGGTCTGCAATAAAATTTCCTAAGAAAACAAAAAGTGCACTAAATATAGCAATACCTAATAATAGAGGAATATCACTCCTTAAACCGGCCTGAACTGCTGCCTGACCTAAGCCAGGATATGAAAAAACTTGTTCCACCAAAACACTTCCTCCAAATAATTCACTAAAAGATGCAAACTGCATCGTTATAGTAGGTATTATTGTATTTCTTATTAGGTGACCTTGAATTATTTCCATCTGACTTTCTCCTCTTGCTTTTGCAAAAAGAACATAATCACTTTCAAGCACTGTTATTACTTTTTCCCTCGTATGTAGTGCCACAGCTGCAAATGATGTTAAGCTTAAGGTTAAAGCCGGCAATATCATGTGATAAATTTTGTCAATTAATCTTACTTCAGATGATAATATTCCGCTAGGAACACTTAATCCTATAGGAAACCACCCTAAATTAACAGAAAAAACTATAAGAACCAACAGTCCAACCCAAAAGGTGGGAGTAGAAGATAGTAGTATACAAATTGATTTAATTATTCTGTCTAAAGGTTTATCCTGATTTACTCCCATAATTATTCCTAATGAATATCCAATTAAACTTGAAAGTATCCAGGCAGTTCCCATTAATGCAATAGAACTAGCAAACTTCTCGTAAATAACAGATATAACAGGTCGCCTGTATATTAATGATGTTCCAAAATCACCTTTTAATATTGATTTTCCCCAAGAGAGAAACCTATCTTCTAAAGATGAATTAAGTCCCCAATATTCAGCTATATTTTCTCTTTGTTCTGGGCTTACCGCAACCCCCGCCCCCACATAGGACTGAACCGGATCTATAGGGGATAAAGTAATTAAAACAAAGACTGTAATACATACTGCTAATTCTAAAGATATTAATCGTAATATTTTTTTAATTATCTTGCTTACCATTTCTTACTCCTGTTAATTCCATACCCATTCCTTTAAATTAGCAACTATTGGCCAGGCATGACCGTGAGGATGGATTTTTTGCTCTCCTATATTGAGGTCTTCTCTTACATAGTACAGATGATCTACATTGACCAGCCATACCCATACACATTCACCTTTAGTTGATATTCCTGTAGTACCGTCCCATTGTACCTTTTTCCAATATTCCATGGATTCATCTAAATTGTTTGTACTCATTGCCCTATCTATGTATTCATCAACTCTTTCGCTGGAAAAATACTCTGGATTATAATAGTCTTTTCCCATATTATCACTATGATATAGCAAGTAAGTTTCAATAGGATTTTGTGCACCCCATCCCATGAGAACAGCTTCACTGAACATTCTTTTACTTATAACGTCCCAACTTGTACCTTCCGTAGTAATCTTTATTCCAAGTTCCTCTGCCTGTAATGAAACTGCAGTGGCAAGAGCTTGTCTGGTTGCATCGGAAGAGCTGTAAAGCAAATTAAATTCGGCCTTAATTCCCTCTTTCTCACGAATACCATCATTATCAATATCTATCCATCCTGCTTCCTCTAATATACTTTTGGCTTTATCTAAATCATATTCAACAATTGCTTCATCACTTCCCCATGGCATTCCATCACATTCTGTAAATGCAGGTCTACCATATCCGTTTATAACATCATTTACCAGAATGTCCCTGTTTATACCGTAGGATAAGGCTCTTCTTATCGCTATATTGGATGTAACATTGTTTCCAATTTTATTGCCTTCGGCATCTGTTCTTCCTTCATCTTTTAAATAAGGCAGAGTTAAGCCTCTATTGTCTATAGACTTAATAGATACCAAATTCATACCCTTTATTTCTTGGTCTGCAAAATTTGAATTTGTCATTGCAACATCTATTTCCCCTGCTTTTGCCGCTGCAAAAGCAGCATCTTCATCCATAAATAATATGGTAATCTTTTTTATTTCAGGTACTTTACCATAGTAGTTTTCATTAGCTTCCATTATTATTTGTTGTCCCTTATCCCATTGGAGCAATTTAAAAGGACCACTTCCAATAGGACTATCTCCATAATCAGGACCATAGGCATGTTTAGGAACTATACCAGTGGCTGCAACTGTATAAACAAAAGATGTATCAGGTTTTTCTAAAATAAATTCTACAGTAAATTCATTAACAGCAGTTACTTCTTTCATATTTGTTAAATCTACTATGGAACCGCTAAGTTTAGCAGTACCAAAGGTAAAGGCAACATCCTCGGCAGTAACTTTTTCTCCGTCCGTAAAGTATGCATCATCTCTTATTGTAAAAGTCCATGTTAATCCATCATCGCTAATTTCATAATTCTTAGCTAAATCATATACTATATTCATATTCTTGTCGGTTTCTATTAAAGTACTTTGGAAAAGAGGGCTTCCATATCTTCCCCAACCAGTGCAAGGATCAAATCCACCTTCCGGTTCACTACCAATAGCCATTACCAATGTATCTTTTGATTGTGTTCTTTCTGCTTGTCCCTCATCAGTCAAAACCGTTTCAGCACATCCAACTAATATTAAATTTGCTAAAATTACCATTATAGAAATCCAAAAAAATTTCTTCATTCTACGCTTCTCCTCCCTAAAACAAAAAATAAACCATGAAATCCTCACTTCTTAGTGAAACCTTCATGGTTAATATCCTACTTATTTAATTTATTTTCGCTAATAATAGTTTATTTGTTATTTTCAAATAACTAAAGATATTTCCAAATATCTCTTACTCTACTCTGTATAATACCATATATTTATTAATATTGCAATACAAATGTTATAAAGAAGTCCGTCAATCTAAATACATATTAATTATTTCTTCATCAATATCGTAAAAATCCTTTAAATGATGACATACTAAACTCCGGGCTTTTTTATCATCCCTGCTGTATAAAGCATCAATAATATCCTTATGCTTGCTAATTTGGGTAATACTATCTTCTATGTTGGTATACTTTGATATTTGAATAAGATGAATCCTCATATAAAGTTTAGTTTGATTTTCTAACAAAAGCTGGTTTTTACCTATTTTTGTTATTTCCAAATGAAACATAGAATCATAGTAAATTCTTTCAAATATATTTCCTTTTTCAGCACTAATTCGACACTTTTCAGAAATTTTTTTAAGTACAGATAATTCAGAATTAGATCCGTGTCTTATTGCTAATTGACATGCCAGTAAGTCCTGGGCTAATCTCAGTTCACCTATTTTTTTTATATCTTCCTTGCTATACTTGGCAACTTCTGAATAACGTCCTGGATAACTTACTACTAACCCTTCCTCATTTAACTTCCTTAATGCTTCTCTTACAGGAGTCCTGCTGCACTTTACAATTTCCGTAATTCTTTCTTCAGGTATTCGTTCTCCCGGTTTTATCTCAAGATGCAATATCATTTCCTTTATTTTGTCATAAGCCATTTCACTTAAGCTTTTTTTATTAGTTACTTCCATATTCAACCTCTTAGCAATATCCTTGACAATATTGTATACATTTCTTCTATATAGTATTATACATCAATATCTAAGAAATAACAATAGTCTAAAAAATATATCCCAGTTTTGTAAGAAATTTCCTATGTTTGATAATCCCTCACAAACACTTTCTAATTAGATCATTTCATTAGATTCTTAGAGAACCCCTAGGATTCTTCCCTTTTAAATTAATATACATATTAATAATCTCTTTATCTATGTTATAGAAATCTTCTAAGTGTTGGCACGTTAATACCTTTATCCTGCTGTGATTTCGTTCATATAATGCATCTATTATTTCCTCATGGGTACTTATTTGCCTAATACTATCCTCAATGGTTGTGTACCTTGATATTTGGATAATGTGAACTTTCATGTATAATTTTTCCTGATTTTCTATCAGCAATTGGTTCCCACCTATTTTGGCGATCTCTAAATGAAACATACAGTCAAAATATATGCGTTCATAAACATTCCCTTTTTCTGCATTGATTCTGCACTTTTCCGCTAAATCTTCCAATACAGAAAAATCTGAGTTGGAACCATTCCTTATTGCCAATTGACATGATAATATATCCTGGGCCAATCTTAACTCTGCAATTCGCTTTACACTGTTTTCGTCATATTGGGCTACTTCTGAATATCTTCCCGGATAGCTCGTAACTATTCCTTCTTCATTTAACCTTCTTAAAGCTTCTCTCACAGGAGTTCTACTACAATTTGCAATCTCTGTTATTCTTTCTTCAGGTATTCGCTCTCCAGGTTTTATTTCAAGTCGCAATATCATGTCTTTTATCTGATCATAAACTTTTTCACTTAAATTTTTCATTCGCACAACCCCTTAAGGATATTAATATTTAAGTCATTATATGAACTTATTGTACATCTATATTCCCTGTGCATTTAAACGCTTGTAATTTTCCAATCTTTCTTTGGCATCTTCTTCTGCCTTTTTAAATAGCTCTTCAGCTTCTTCAGGATATTTCTTTAACAGGCTTGAATAACGAACTTCACTTAACAAAATTTTCTGAAGCTCTCTGTTGATTCTTTTGAATCTAATGTAAATGGATTCTTTCCTTTTTAAAAGATGACGAGAAGAAAACTTCTCGTCATAAACATTAAATTTCAACATATTTGGTTTGAACTAAATCTGATACATTGTATCTTTCAGGATTTTCAATTCCTGGAATAATTTCATGTGCTCTTTCAATTATTTCCTCTGCTGATAATTTTTCCACGTCTTCCAAAATCCATTCTTTTGTACAACCGATACTTGCTAATTCTATAAATGCATTTTCTTCTATGTTGTCCATATCAGGT
>DURT01000023.1 GCA_012843025.1 Tissierellia bacterium
AAGGGTAATTGCAGGAGATACTATAAAAGCTTTAGATATAAAAACCCTCCCCTATCCTGGATTCCCCACAGATATGCAGGCTCAATTCATGGCCATGTTGTCAAAGGCAGAGGGCACCAGCATAATCAACGAAACCATATTCGAAAACCGCTTCATGCATGCAACAGAAATGTCAAGAATGGGATTAAACGTAAAAATTGAAGGGAACAGTGCAATTTTAAAAGGCAGCAGCAAGTTAACAGGAGCAAAGGTTAAGGCAACAGATTTAAGAGCAGGAGCAGCCCTTATAATAGCAGGAATGATGGCGGAAGGTGAAACTGAAATTTCGGAAGTTTACCATATTAAAAGAGGGTATGCAAACATAGTGGAAAAATTACAGAATTTAGGAGCTGATATCAGATATGAATTATAACTACTACTCAGAACCCTTGTACAGACCTCCCAGTGAGGCAAGAAGCCTTATAATACAAGTAACGGAGGGATGTTCACACAATAAATGCAGGTTCTGTTACATGTATAAATCCAAACAATTCAGGTTAAAATCCAAAGAAGAATTAAGAGGACATATTGAATGGCTAAAAAGTATGTATTCTAATCCCCGAAGAATTTTCCTTGCCGATGGAAATGTCCTTTGTTTAAAAACAGAAAAACTAATAGACTTATTGCAGTATGTTAAAAAAGAATTCCCCCATGCAGAAAGGATAAGTTCATATTCAGGACCCTTGGATTTAATAAGAAAGACTGACGAAGAACTAAAGGCAATTCGTGAAGCAGGTCTGGAACTTCTTTACATGGGAGTTGAAAGTGGCTCAGAAAAAGTATTGTCTCTGATGAATAAGGGAGTAAATCAACAACAGATGATTGAAGCTGGACAAAAGGCGGTTAAAGCAGGTTTTAAATTTTCATGTATGATTATCTCAGGCCTTGGAGGTAAAGAATACATGGAAGAACATGCCTTAGAGTCAGCTAAGGTTATATCTGCCATAGATCCCCACTATTTTTCTCTTTTAAGATTAGTGGTGGATGAATATTCAGAATTGGCAGCAGATGTAAGGGAAGGAAAATTTCAACTACTTACACCACGCGAAATCCTTGAGGAAAATATTATTATGCTTGAAAATATAGAATTAACAGATTGTATATTCAGGTCAAACCACGTTTCAAACCATGTTAATTTAGCGGGAACACTGAACCAGGACAAAGAAATGTTGGTTTCTATGCTTAAAAAGTTAAGAAATAGCCCTGATTTCAATCCCAGAGTATTTAACAGATTATAATACAGATAGACTGTTACACTAAGTGTGACAGTTTTTTATTGCTTATTATATTTGTCTCTTGACATTAAATGATTAATTATATATCATAAATGTAAAAAAATAGAAAATAAGGGAGAATTGTGTTATCTCATATCCCATTGAAAATGAGAAGGTGGATTATGTTAAAAATTCTAATAGTTGATGATTCGATTTTTGCTCAAAAGGTAACGGCTAATCTTATTAATAAATATTTAAACGACACAGAAATATCTTATGCAACTGATGGGTTGGAAGGTTTTAATAAATATAAAGAAATAAAACCCGATTACGTTTTTTTAGATTTATTAATGCCAAAAATTAGCGGCATTGAACTGACAAAAATGATTAAAGAGTATGACGCAAATGCCAAAATCATTATTTTAACCGCTGATGTTCAAAAAAACGTACAGGAAGAAGTAGTCTCCCACGGCGTTTTATTGTTTGTTAATAAACCCTTTAATGATGAAAAAGCACGACTTATTTGTGAATTAATAAGGAGCAAAAAATGAAGGATATAAACTTAGAATTAGATATCTAAAAGAATTGTTCAACGTAAGCGTAGGTAGAGCCTCATCCTTATTGTCAGAAATTATAGATAGAAGAATTATACTCAATGTTCCCGATGTCAAATTACTGGACATTAAAACAGATGAATTCCATTTGGAAGAGTGCCTTCCGGAAAAGTCAGACGGGATATTTATGATATCTTCAATATGCTTTGAACACGAGCTGCAGGGTAAAGCAAGCTTAATTTTTTCTGCCAAAAAAATAAGAAAATTTATAGACCTGTGCATAAAAAATGACGAAACAGAAGAATGTTACGAACTTGATTTCTCGGACATAGATTTTGATGTAGTAAAAGAAATGGGAAATATAGTATTAAACTCTGTAGTGGGAGAAGTAGGAAACCTGTTAAACCTGAAATTAAACTATACACTACCTCAGGTTCAAATTTACAATGGGGCAGATTTCTACGAAGAAGTTGACAGTCATTATTCCCATATTTTAATACTTAACATAACTTTCTTAATCGAAGGTACAAGAATAGAAGGAGCAATTCTTGTCCACCTGACCCTTAATTCCTTTAATGACATAATAGAAAAGATCAAAAAAATAAAGGATGAATTATATGAATAAATTCTATAAAGCCTTAGGTGTTCTAAATGAAGGCATAGTTATAATTGATAAACAATTGAAAGTATGCTATTGGAACAACTACATGGAAACCATAACAAATCTTACTTTCGACCAAGTTAACAATAAAAGTATATTGTCGGTACTGCCTAAATTAAATACTAATTACTTTAAAAAAACGGTAAATGATTTATTCGAAAGCGGCAACAAGGCTTTTTTCTCAGCAGCAATGCATAAGGATTTGTTAAACGAAAGTATTGATTATAATTTAAATTTGAGCGTTATAGATGAAGGAGAATCTAAATACCTTCTCCTAGAATTTATAGATGTTTCCTGCCAATTTATGCAGATTAACAAACTTAAAAGCTATATTACTGAACTACATAAACTAAATACAAAACTAAAAGAAAAAGAAAAGATTATCGAAAAATTAGCCTACTATGATAGCTTAACCGGTGTTGCCAACAGAACATTGTTTTATGAACTTGCAAAAAAGATGCTGCATAATGCAAAAAGAAACAACCACCTCATGTGTTTAATGTTCTTGGATGTTGATAATTTTAAATGTATTAATGACCAATATGGTCATGAAATAGGAGACAGGGCTCTGATTAAAGTTGCTGAAATACTTAATAATGCTGTAAGAAAAAATGACATTGTGGCAAGATATGGGGGAGATGAATTTTTAATTTTACTCCCGAAAATCCAGTCTTACGATGATTTCAAGGTTATAGAATCAAGAATAAGCGAAAGCAAGGACATTCTATCTATAGATGGAAATGAAATAGAAATATCAATAAGTGTCGGAAAGAGTTTCTATCCCAAGGATGGAGATACAATAGACAAGCTTATTACCAAAGCTGATAAGGATATGTACAGAAATAAGAGAAAAAAATTCGCAGGGCTGTTGCATTAATGATGCAATGGCCTTATTTTAAACCCTAATAAACTAAATGAATCATTAAGCTATTTCCCAATAATGTTATTTTAATTATAATATTATTAATAATCTTATATTGACAAGCAAAAATTAAATGGTATTATATATAATACCAAACATAATTGGTATCGTATATGATATTACTACGTATAATATATATTATAAGGGTAATATTAAAAGAGGAATAGAATGAGTAATTATAAAAAACTATACGATAAAATAAAGAATAACCCTAAAGATGTTTCTTTTAAGGAAATAGATAAACAGTTAACTAAAGCAGGTGGATTTACATAAAGATTTTTAATTTTTCAAGAAGGAAGTGAGTGAATCACATATTTGAGGAGGATAAATATGAAAAACGAAATGGATTTAAAGGAAAGAAATTATAAAATTGAGATAATGAAATTAACTGATGAGGATGGAGGCGGATTTTTAGCAATAGTACCTGCCTTACCAGGTTGTATGAGTGATGGAGAAACTCAAGAAGAAGCATTGGCTAATGTAAAAGATGCAATAAAATGTTGGATAGAAACTGCAGAAGAAATTGGGAGGGAAATTCCCCGAGAAGAATTGTATAGATCTGAAGACGAATATAGTGGTAAACTATCACTCAGGATACCAAAATCACTTCATAAACGAATATCAGATATTGCAAATAAAGAGGGATGTAGTATAAATCAACTGATTATGATGTATATATCTATGGGTGTTGGTTGTGAATTCGGGAAAAAGCAAGTTAATATCACTCTTAACAATCCCATATATGAACTACCAGCAATTGAGGAACTACAAAGAGAAAAATGGAAAGATTATATAAATATTAACAAGTATTCTTCTAAACAAACTAATCAAAGTTTATTTAGGACATTTATTTAGAAAAATTAGAAGTTAAAGGTGGAAAAATATGAAAAATAAGGACATTAAAGATATTGTTAAATCAAGAAGATATTATTTAAACAAGATAGAAGCAAAAAGAATAGATAAGAAACCGGATGAAGCTATTAAAATGTCCCAGCAAACAGAATATGAAATTATAGAAAACAAAGATGGAAAGTTATCTATTAAACTCAATACAAAAATTTTTATGGAACCAGAATCTTTATTCTCGATAAAAACAGAGCATATAATTGAATATATGCTAGAAGAGCCTATAAGTAATGAGGAAGTTGAGAAAAATATAGATATACTTTTAAATCCTTTAGGAGGCGAGTTAAGTTATATTATATCAACGATTAGTAAAGAAATGATAAATACGAGAATAATTTTACCACCGAAATTGGAATTTAAAGAAGAGTAATGTTTGTACTTTAAATTTACTAAACTCCAAAACCCCAGAAGGGGATTTTTTATGAAGAAGAGGTAAGTATGAAACTTCGAATAGATAAAATGCTGTCTAATTCCGGCTTAGGATCTAGGAAACAAATAAAATCAGATGCTAAGAAAGGATTCATTGAAGTAAACGGAATTGTAGAAAAAGACAGCTCCAAAATAATTGATACTGAAAAAGACCTAGTAAAATACAAGGGCGAAGTAATAAAATACGTCCAATATATCTACCTAATGATGAACAAGCCTCAGGGAGTAATTTCTGCAACAGAGGATAATTATGCCAAGACAGTAATAGACCTCTTAAAGGATGAAGACAAGTTTTATAAGCCTTTCCCCGTGGGAAGGCTGGATAAGGATACTGAAGGATTGCTTTTAATCACTAACGATGGCCAGCTGAGCCACAACTTGCTTTCTCCTAAAAAGCAGGTAGATAAAACCTACTATGTGGAAGTGGCGGAAGAAGTAACAGAGGAAGATGTAAAATCTTTCGAAGAAGGTATAGTATTAAAGGAAGACAATTATAAAACCCTTCCTGCAAAACTACAAATAATAGAATCCGGTTATCCTTCCATATGCCTGGTAACTATAAGAGAAGGTAAATTTCATCAGGTAAAAAGAATGTTTAAAGCTCTTAATAACGAAGTAATATATTTAAAAAGAATTTCCATGGGACCTTTAAAATTAGACGAAACACTAAAACCAGGACAATACCGCCACCTGACGGAAAAAGAGCTCATAGCCCTAGGAGGACAAAAATGAAACTTGGAATGCCTGCATTGGTGGAATTTAACAGCCTTAATGAATTAATCGAACTATGTTTAGAACTTAATTTGAATTTTATAGAATTAAATATGAACATGCCCTACAACTTCATAGAAAATTTAAATCCTGTCGAACTTAAAAATATTTCCAAAGAAACAAATATTCAGTTTACCATGCACATGCCTGATGATGCAGACTTAGGCAGTTTCTATGAAAGTGTACGAAAGGGATATGTTGAGCTCTTCTTAGATACAATTGACTGGGCAAAGGAAGCAGGAGTGAAACTCCTTAACATGCATATAATCGAAGGAGCAAAAATGACTTTACCCAATAAAAAAGTCTATATATACGACCAATACTCGGAAAACTATAAAAGTAACTTCATTAAATCAATAAGTATCCTGTCAAAAAAGGCAAGAAAAAATGACCTAATCCTTGCAATAGAAAACAGCAGCAACTTCGGTAAACCCTTCGTCCAAAAAACATTGAATGAAGCCCTTACTTATGACAATATAAAATTGGCATGGGACACTGGCCACGATGCAGTAAGTAACTTTACAGACAAAGAATATTTAATGAAGAAGAAAGACTTCATTGCTCACATG
Source organism: Tissierellia bacterium (assembly GCA_012843025.1). Classification (GTDB taxonomy): domain Bacteria; phylum Bacillota; class Clostridia; order Tissierellales; family Sedimentibacteraceae; genus Sedimentibacter. Next base: position 6,066 of record DURT01000023.1, read on the forward strand.
CACCTGCACGATGCTAGTGGAAGATCCGATCACCAGGTTCTATTTGAAGGGGATTTAAAAATAAAGGAGCTCCTTAATTTTGCAGAGGAAAAAAACATCACCGTCCTGATAGAAGTTAAGACAGCAGAAGCCCTAAAAAAGTCTATATATAATCTTCGAAATGAAACTTTTAAATAGAAAGGGTCTAACCATTTCTGGTAAGACCCTTAAATTCAACTATAGGACTATTTAAAATCCTCTACAAGTATTATACTGTTAATTTCTGTCACTACGTCAATACTGCTGATTTCCTTAAGAGCAGCATCTATATTTTTCCTTTCCGCCTCATGAGTTATAAATACCAGGGGCACGGTATCATTTCCATTTTTCTGCCTTTGAACTACAGAAGAAAGACTTACTCCATTTTTACCGAACAGACTTGCAATTCGTCCTAATACTCCCAATTTGTCATGCGCTGTTAAACGGATGTAGTACTTTTTAATGGCCTTGTTTTCAACCGTGTATTTTGGAGAACTCTTACTGATTGCATCAACCTTATCCATGTTCTTAACAACATACATTATATCTCCCAATACAGCACTTCCTGTAGGCATGGCACCGGCACCCTTGCCGTAAAGCATTAACTCTCCCACAGCATTGCCCTTTAAAAATACAGCATTAAATTCATTCTTAACCATGGACAGGGGATGATCTACTGGAACGAAGGCAGGATGTACCCTTAACTCTAATTTACTATCCTTTTTAATTCCCGATGCCAATAGTTTTATATTATAGCCTAATTCTTTTGCATTAACTATGTCGTCCTTGGATATTTTCGTAATACCCTCCTTGGGAATATCCCCAACCTTGACTCTTTGTCCAAAAGCTAAGGCTGCAAGTATGGACAACTTATATGCTGCATCATCACCCTCCACATCAGAAGAAGGATCCGCCTCTGCAAAGCCCAAACGCTGGGCCTCCTTAACTGCCTCTTCGTACTCCCAGCCGTTTTCCGTCATTTGAGTCAGTATATAGTTGGTAGTACCGTTAATAATGCCGAAGACGGAATCAAATTCATTGGCAGAAAGATTTTCCCTCATAGTATTTAGAATGGGAATTCCTCCACCAACACTGGCTTCATACATTAATTTTACTCCATTTTCCGCAGCTATACTTTCCAATTCCTCTCCATGAGTGGCAATAAGGGCTTTGTTGGCTGTAACTACATGCTTTTTGTTGTTAAGGGCTGCCTTAATATACTCATAGGCAGGATTGATTCCTCCTATTAATTCAACTATAATTTCAGCATCCTTATCATTGATTACTTCATATGCATCTTTAGTGTAGACTTCCTTGGGTAAATTCACATTTCTTTTTTTGTCTAAATTGTTTACAAGAACCTTATTTATTATTAGCTCTTTATTAAGAGTATTAATTATCTTAGTTCTGTTCATTTCAATAATATTAGCCAGTCCCGATGCTACAGTACCCATCCCCAAAATACCTAATCTAACTTTTTCCATTCTTACCTCCTCTGTTTACGTATTAAGCACACATGTCTCTTAAATAAATACTTTAACAATATAACACAAATTTAAACTTAATACAACATCTTTTTTCATAAAAAAATTCCCGCGCTATTTAAGATTTAAATTAACATAAAAATACATTTTGCATAATATAAATTAACAAGAAAGTGTTTAAAAACTATGAATATGGGTATAGTATAACTACAACCGATGCTGAATCTTACATATGCAAGTAATTGTAAGATCGCTGCAATCAAATTGTTTGGGGAGCATTCTATAGGAATAGCTCAAGCTGCAGTAAAAGTTTATCTGAAAATGAAAGCAGGGGTAAGAGTCGGTAGGTTGATCATATAGATAGACAAAAGGGGTGATTCCAACAGGATTTGAATTTGAAAACCCAAATAAATAGCACCCGATTTTCGGATTAAGTAGAAAGTCGGGTGCTATTTATATTTCGTTGAATTTTTTCGTTCTTGTGTTATACTAAAATATATTTATAAATATAACATAGCTGAGGGATAAGTATGCAGAATAAACTACATAAGAATATTATTTATATATTGACCATTGTTTTTTCCATTGTATTTATTGCAGTGGGATATAGTATGAACAAAATTGATTTTAGCAGTTACGAAACAAGTAAATCCTATAAGGCCCGTGTAGTTTCTGTTGAAGAAATTACGGAAGAAAATTTAGATTATGCATATGAAAGTTATTCTACTACCACTGTACGTTTTATGGCTGAAATCACCAATGGTACTTTAAAGGGAGAACTATTTGAAGCTTACCAGTATCTTGACGATATAGTGGCTGTCAATCCTAAGGTAGTGGACAAGGGTGATAAAGTAATTATTGCCTCCCTTATTTCCCGTAGCGGGGAAGGTGAGGATTGGACATTCTTAGAGTATGACAGAAGCAGAGTCTTGTGGGTGCTGCTGATAAGTTTCTTTGCCCTTATAGTCCTGTTCGGAAGAAAGAAAGGAGTTAATACTATAATATCTCTTATCTTCACATGCCTTTCCATATTCCTAGTGTTTGTTCCTTCCATATTAAGTGGAAGAAATATTTATTTATCATCTATTGTTGTTAGTTGCTTCATTATATTTATGAGTCTTTTAATTATTAACGGGGCAAATAAGAAAACTCTGTGTGCTATTGTAGGCAATTTGGGAGGATTGATGATAGCAGGACTATTGGCAATATTTATAAGCGATGTTTTGAACTTAACGGGCTTAATCGATGATGATTCCATGTTTCTATTAATGGTAACCCCCGAAAACCCCATAGACTTAAAAGCAATAATGTGGGCAGGCATAGTAATCGGTTCCTTAGGGGCGGTAATGGATGTATCCATGTCTATTGCCTCTGCCTTAAATGAATTGGCTGAAAACATGGACAATCCCTCTTTTAAATCCATGCTTCGTTCTGGATTTAATATTGGACAAGATGCCATAGGTACTATGACAAATACTTTGATTTTGGCATACATAGGAAGTTCCTTGTCAGTAGTTTTGTTACTGGTAGTTAATTACAAGGATGTACTTCTCTTATTTAATCTTGAAATGATAGTTTTTGAGATTATCCAGGCTATAATCGGCAGTATGGGAATACTGTTTGCCATACCCATAACCTCTATATTTGCCGCCTATGTTTACAATATAAAGAAAGATATTAAAGTATTTAAGAAGATGGAAGATTAATTTCAGTAAAGGTGCAACTATTTAGTACAGCAGCAGTTTTAAATTTGAAATTAATTTAACTTGAATTTAATATATCGGATTGTTATAATTAACAAAATTAAAGAAAAGAGGTATAGAGATGGCCTTAACAAAAGAAGATTTAAAAGCCATAGCTGACCTGATAAATATAAAACTAGATGAACATGGCAAGAGATTTGATGCCATTGATAAAAGACTTGATACAATAGACCAGAAATTTGATGATATTGACAAAAGATTTGATAACTTACGAACTGAATTTAAAGAAATGCTTGTTGATAACAATATGATTATTGCAGAGCATGTTCAAAGAGTAGTGTTAGAATCAGAAGAACGGCTATCTAAAGAAATAAGTGAAATAAGAGACGTAACCGCCCAGAACAGTTATGATATTGCCTATTTAAAACGAAAAATCTCATAATTAATTGCCCCTTACGTATGTAAGGGGTTATCTTTTAAAACAATGGGTAAAAAAATCAAATATTGACGAAAATTGCCAAAATTGATATACTGTAATCAAGCTATGATCAAAGAAATGACAATAAGAATAATAAGGGAACTATGAAGATGTTCCCTTTTAATATCCCTGTTACAGGAGTGGAGACCTTGAAGCCCATAGAGTTCTTTAAAGAAAAATTAAATAAAATAAGGTTTCATATTAAACAGAATGAAGCCTTAATTATAGTATTGAAATACGGTGTTTTTGGCCTGCTATGGATCTCCTTGTCAGATGCCCTGTTAGGACTAATATACACCGACAATTATGAAGTATATAAGTTGCTGCAGACATATAAGGGATGGTTCTTTGTAATGTTAACCCTAGTAGTAATATATATACTGGTAAATAATCGTGAAAAAAGAATTAAAATAGCCACTGAAAAATCAGACAATGCTATCAAAGAATTAAAACGTATGGCCTACTATAACCCCTTGACAAACCTGCCTAACGGAACTAAGTTTTCAAAAGAAATCCGCAATATAATAAATACCGATTCAAAATTTGCGCTTGCCTATATCGATATTGACAATTTCAAATATATAAACGACTCCTTAGGGCACTACAGGGGAGATGAATTCCTTAAATATACAGCAGATAAAATATCCCAGCAAGTAAAAGAGCCGGATATGGTTGCCCATTTCGGTACAGATGAATTTGTAGTCTTAATAAGGGACTATAAAACTGAAGAAGAACTTAATAAAAAATTAGACCAAATCAAAAACAGCATAGGTACTTCCTGGAACAGCGGTGCAAGGGAATTTTTCATATCCATGAGTATTGGTGTTGCTGTCTATCCAGAAAACGGAACTACATTCGATACCCTGTTTAAGAATGCGGACATTGCCTTAGTATTTGCAAAAAAAGATGGAAAAAACAAGATACAGTTTTTCGATGAGAGCATCCACGAAGAAACAATGCGCTACATTCAAATGACTACTAAACTTCAAAAAGCCCTCTCTAACAAAGAGTTTGAAAACTACTACCAGCCCCAGATAGACCTACAGACTGGTAAAATAATCGGTGTTGAGGCGCTGGTAAGATGGAATTCTGAAGGTGTATTTATTTCTCCAGCTGATTTCATTCCAGCAGCTGAAATTTCCGGACAGATTTACGAATTGGAAAGGCGAATTATCAATAATGTTTTAAAACAAAAGAAAAGATGGGAAGAAGAAGGACTTAAAGATTTAATGGTATCAATTAATTTATCGGGAAAATCTCTCATAAGCAAGACTGATTTTGAACAAATTGAAACTATTCTGTCCAAGTACCATCAGGATTATTCAAGCATTACATTTGAAATAACAGAAACAGCTGCAATTTCAAATATAGACTTAGCTATCGAACGACTGAACGCCCTAAGAAACAAAGGTCTAAAAATTGCCTTAGACGACTTTGGCACCGGCTACTCATCTATTACCTACCTACACAAGCTCCCCATAGACATTATTAAATTAGACAGAAGTTATACCAATATCCATTGTTGTGCCATGAAAGAAAGTGCCATCGCCAGGTTTATTGTGATGCTGGCCCATGATTTAGGCATGAAAGTTCTTGCAGAAGGAATAGAAACCCTAGA
>DURT01000004.1 GCA_012843025.1 Tissierellia bacterium
ACAACTTCAATACCTTCTTCATTTTCTGTTTCTTTTCTCAATACTTCTATAGCATCTGGCTTGTTGTCTTCAATACAGATATATGCTTTATTTACACCTAAAGCTTTCATTACGGCCTTGGTTCCTAGTACAACTAAGTCAGGCTTTTCCAACATAATTCTGTGGTCTGCCGTAAGATAGGGTTCACATTCTGCTCCGTTCACCAACAGAATATCTATGGGTTTGTCTTTAGGAGGACTTAGTTTAACGTGCGTGGGGAATGTTGCTCCACCCATTCCTGCCATTCCCGCTTCCTTGATAATAGATAGAATATCCTCCTTGGTTAAATCTTCTAAATTGCCTTTTGGCTGTACTGATTCATGTACTTCTAATTTACCGTCGGACTCTATGATTACGCAATTAACCTTAGCTCCGCCTGGAACATATCTTTGTTCAATTTTTTTCACAGTTCCTGATACACTTGCATGAACAGGCACTGAAACAAAGGCTTCCGATTCGCCAATTTTTTGACCAACCTTTACAGTATCTCCCACTTTTACCAAAGGTTCACATGGAGCTCCGATATGTTGTGACAAAGGTATAACAACTATATCTGGAGCTGGTGCTTCTTCAATTGGCACATTTTCTGTAAAAGATTTGCTTTGAGGGGGATGAATTCCGCCCTTAAAAGTAAATTTTGTGCTCATAACTCACCTCGTGATTAAAATAATTATAAGATATATAAAAGTATAATTTTCAAACATATCGATTATAACAGATTGTCACAAACTTTTAAATACCTTTTTTAAGTTTTATGAGTTATTTTATCATTATTTATCTAAATAAGCAAGATAACTAACGAATTATCCAAAAATCTATTATGAAAGATTCCTCATATTTTCATTTATATATTCATTTATCCACAAAAGTATCTTGCTGTCCCTAATATCCACCCCGTGAAGGATATTCTTCACTTCCCTAGTATCCAACGTAAACTCTCCCCTATCTGTCCTGTATGTGTAAACTAATTCACAATTTCCTTGGCAATTAATGATAGACATTATAGTGTCCCCCATATTTCCCAAAGGAGACCTGTCAATATGATCTCTTTCAAAAAAACAAAAAATTCTTGTTCCTTCGTCTAACTTTGATTCTATGGACAGATAACCATTACTTCTTTCGCATGCTGCTTTCAACAATGGAATACCCAATCCTACCTTCCTGGTTTGTCGGGTAGTATAAAACGGGTCTGTAACTTTATTTTTTACCTCTTCACTCATTCCTTTGCCGTTATCTTTTATAGATATTTGTAATCGATTTTTTTTGATACTGTCTTCTATTAGTATTTCCAGCAATGTAGCTTCTGCCTTGATACTGTTCAAGGCAATATCCAAAATATGCATTGAAATTTCCTTCATAAATCCTCCCAAGGCATTTCAAAAAAGGGCAGTCCTTAAAGGAACACCCCAGTTTTATTTTAACTTTCTTCAAATAAAAAGTCATATACTTCATCCATACTATTAACATCCAGAAAGTTAACCCTTTCAGAAATATCTGTAAGCTGATGGGCATCCGAATTATATAGTACTTTATAGTTTTTAAAAATATTTTTATCTACAGGTAGTTTTGGATATACTTCCACTAAACCTATTTTTAAATTCTCAGGCATAAAGCCTAGTATAGCTAAAATACTGTTTGATAGTTTATTTATATGAGCCGGGACCATAACTCCCTGGTAATCCTTTACCATATCAAAAATATCCTCAATGGAATAAGGACAGGCATTAATTAGTAATTTTTCCAAGGTACCGATTATTTCATCCTTGGAATTATAAATATTCTGCTGGCCAAAGATATCTGGAATATTTTTAATAGGAGGCAGTGAATCATAAATTAAGTCCCCGAATTTTACCGCATCCTTTAATTCTCTGAAATAACAAAGAACATGGACCTCCTCCTTTGTCGTCACTTCAATTCCAGGTATTATTTTCACGCCCACCCTTTCCCCTACTTCCGTTATTGCAGGCAAATTTTTAGCAGTATTATGGTCTGCAAGGGAAATAAAGTTCAGTCCCTTTATAAGGGACATATTAACAATATTATTAGGTGTCATATCCTTATTACCACAAGGTGATAAGTCCGAATGAATATGGAAATCATAATAAAACTTCATTTTACTCCCATTGAAGACAGTTTGCAGGCTATGTTGTAAGCGCTTTCCTGTGTGGAGAATATGGGAATGTTTAATTCTTTGGCTTTCTCAACAGTTTCTTTTTCCACATTCATACCCTCCACCACAATAATGCAGGCTAATTCTAATAATTCCGCAACAGCAACAATATTAATGTGGGTTTGGATGGTAATCCAAACGTAGTTTTCTTTTGCCTTAGACATTACAACACTAAGTAAGTCTCCAATATACACTCCTTCAACTTCAATATTTTTGTCTGTTTCGTACAATGGCTTTAACTGTAATAATTCTGCAAATTTTAAACAGTTCATCTCATTCCTCCTGATTTTTTTCCTTTGCTCTTAGTACTACACAATCAGATAACAAAGATTTTTTGTCATATATATCCTCTGCATGGGCTAAGCATGTTGGGGCTCCACAAGATCCGCAATCAAGTCCGGGAAGTTTGCTTAAAATTTCTTTTATTTTTTCGTCTTTTTCAATCGCCTCCTTAATATTAAGTTTCATAGGATTATCTTCATCCCTTAACATATAATCAAACACTCCCGAATTATACATTTCATCAAATCTGTCTATATCCGGATTAAAACTTTCATATTGCTTGCTGTTAGATATATAGTTTATATGGTTGCTGGCAATAAAAGGATTCACCACATTGAAACTACCTCCAACGCATCCTTGAACACACGCCAATGCTTCCACATAATCCACATCACTTAATCTGCCGTTTTCAATTTCATCTAATATTTGAATGATATTTTCCATTCCATGGACCGCCAAATAGTTAGTTAATTTTGCATTTTTCGATTGGCCTCCCGCCACTGCCCATTTTATTCCTTCCAAGGATGGATAGGAGCATGTGTTATTGTTCGCCTTTATTACCTCTCTGTAAAGATCCCCATAAATAGTATTAAGAGGTATAACCCAGTCCACAGAAGGCTCATAATCTCCTATGGGATTGGTTACTGCAAGAAGTTTCGCTGGACAGGGTGATATATAAAAAACACCTATTTCCTCATCTTTTAAATTATATTTTTTCCTTGCCATTTCTCTTGATAAAGTTGCCGCAATTTCCATAGGTTCTCTTAACATAATAAGATTATCCATCAAAGAGGGATAGCGACTTTTTATAAGTCTTACGGCAGCAGGGCAATTTGTTGCTATATAAGGTCTTGTAGTTTTATCACTATCAATCTTTTTCTTGATAGCTTTTGCAACTAAATCAGCAGCCCAACTAACGTCATATACATAGTCAAAGCCTAATTTTAAAATTGCATTTTGGACCTTACATATATCCGTTCCCTTAGGAAATTGTCCGTACATGGGTGTAGAAGGGATTGCTATTTTATATTTATATGCAGGATTATTCATTTCATCATGCCACTCTATACATTCCGGAGTATAGGCATTATATGGGCATATTTTTACGCATTCACCACAGTGAATGCACTTAGATACATTTATATATGCTTTGCCATTAATTAGTCGAATGGCCTGGGTAGGACATCTCTTCATGCAATTAGTGCATCCTCTGCACTTACTTCTATCAAGCATTATTGAAAAGTTCATAATTCCCTCCTACAAATAAACTGTTACAGTTATTCTTGTTCCCTCACTACCAGTTGTTATTTCAAAATTATCAGAATATTTCTTCATATTAGGAAGTCCCATTCCGGCACCAAAACCTAATTCTCTCACACTTTCCGTAGCAGTAGAATAACCTTCCGTCATGGCTAAATCTACATCCTTAATTCCTGGACCTGTATCCTCTGATATTAATACTATTTTATTTTCATATATATCACAGTGTATTTTGCCACCGAAAGAATGGATTACAATGTTCATTTCTGCTTCATAAGATATAATTGCTATCCGTCTTATTATGGTAGCATCAATCCCTAAGGACTTTAAATTACTTTTAATGGAACTGGAACCTTTTCCAGCCACCATAAAATCATTTGCGATAATTCTATAGCTGTACCTCTTTAAGGGTCTATTATTCATTTACATCAATTCCTTTCAAACCGTTTAAAAACAAAAGTCCGCAGGTTTCAAACATAGAGTAATCAGTTGCAAGTATTGTAAGCGAATTCTCCTCTGCTAATTCTAGTATTTCTTTTCCCGGCTTTTTTCCCCTTACAAAAACTACTGTCGATATATCCATCATTTCTGCCGTTCTTATAACCTGGGGATTGCTCAATCCCGTTATAAGCATGGAGTCACTGTTTGCAAAAGCCAATACATCACTCATTAAATCGCTGGCACAACCATACTCTACTTCCAAGTTTTCATCTGGATAGTTCATCAGTACTTCTGCTTTTAAAATATCAATAATTTTTGTAACTTTCATATTTATCCCCCGTTATATTCTATATATTTTTCAATATATGCTTTTCCTCCCACGTATATATCCAGAATATTATCTTTATCACTAACTTTTACATAAATAAGGCTTGTCTCACCCATAGATTCACCTTGTATTATTTCGACTTGATTTTCTATTAACCCCTTACTGTAAAGAAGACTTCCCAAAGCACCATTTGATGTACCTGTGGCACATTCTTCATCAATTCCTACTAAGGGAGCAAAATTTCTTGTATAAATATTTCCTCCATCAATTGTAAAAACATGATACCCTACTACGTCCTCTTCTTTTGATATATCCCTGATCATACTGAAGTTTGCATTAATTGAATTTAATATTTCCCTCGACTTAACCGGCACCATAATATCCCTTAAGCCCGTTGAAACGATTGTCGGATATATTTCTATATGTTCAAGTCCTATGCTACTTTCATCTATATTAAGTGATTTAGCTATTCCTATTACCTTATCTTTTAGTGCATTACCTATATAGGGGGTACTTTGCTGCATAAGGACATATACATCCTCATCTTCGAAAGTTATGTCTATTCTTAATTTACCTGCTTTAGTGTTTTGATAAAGAGTCTTAGTTTCATTTTTGCCTTTAATATAGCCAGTTTTAGCTAAGTAATAAAATGAAGCAATAGTTGCATGTCCACAAAGATCAACTTCGCAAACAGGAGTAAAAAAACTAACATCATAATTTTTTTCATCTTTTTTTAAAAGAAAGGCTGTCTCTGACAGGCCTACTTTTTCAGCTATTTCCTGTTTTTTTTCATCAGTAATATCTTCATGAAGTACAACTACACCGGCTCCGTTACCGCCTTCACTTCCATAAGCGAATGCTTTCACTATTGCAATTTTCATATTTACCTCTCCATTTTTCCTCTAATATAATAATTATAGTTCAAAACCTATATTTGTACAAGACAAAAAACCATTTAATAGTTGTTAAGCTTCTTCATTTCTGCCAAAAATTTGTCTCCCTATCCCTCCTGCCTGCACGATATACAGCATATATTTACAAATTTTCTTACTATAACTAAACTATGGCACACTATTACATTTTATGGTATAATTGTTTGAAATGCCCTCCTTGTCAGGAAACAAACAAGACAGAATAGTTCAGCAGTAATGTATTCCTGTAATGAGATTATCGAAACTTTTATGAAAGGAGAAAATAAAATGAGTAAGAAGAGTAAAATTCTATTACTTCATGGTGCATGGCATAATGGAAGCTGTTGGGCAAATGTTCAGCAATTATTGAAAGAAAGGGGTTATGAATCAGAAGCATTAACCTTGCCTGGCAATGGAGTGAATGACAGTAAAAACGTTACATATGATGATTATGTAAATTATGTTTCTGAAACAATCAACAAACAGGAAGAACCTGTAATTGTTGTAGGACATTCAAGCGCAGGACACGTTTTGCAGATGGCTATCCCAAAGGCCAAAGAGAAAGTTAAAAAAATTATATTCAATAATGCCTGGCTTCTCCCCCATGGAAAATCACAATTTGATTATGTTCCAGACGAAATCAAAGAAGGTATGAGAGCAATGGCAAAAGAAAATGGAGATGGGGCAATACCTATTGACATTAAGTTCGTAAGGGGAATGTTGGCAACAGAAGCTTCAGAAGAATGTATACAAGCCCTGATGGACAAGCTTGTTACCCAACCTCTAATAATAATGGAAACAAAAATAAATGCAATTGATTTTAGTCAATTAGACATACCGCAGGTATTATTGTATTGCACCAAAGATAAATCTGTCGAACCTGGAGCATTTTTACATATGTTTAAAGCAACAGGACATGATACTGTTGTTGAAGTAGAATGTGACCACGAAGGATTATTTACAAATCCAAAAGTGTATACAGAAGGATTAATCAAATGTATTGAATTGTAGTCAAACTTTATATCCTTTATTAAATTATAATGCTTCCAGCAGACAAGCTAATTCTTGATTATCTGCCGGAAGTATTCTTATTCCATGACATTGTCATATTTTGCCATTATATGTTGTAAGAATATTTAAGCTATATTATGAAGATAATAATAAAAACCCGCTAAAATAACGGGTTTTTCAATGGTCTGGACTGTTGAACATATCAGTGGTTGTTTTTTTATTTGTTTTTCTTTTTATTTGGGTCTTTATTGTTCTTTACTTTATTAAAGTATTCCATGTCAACTTGCAGCTGCTTTTTTAAGATTTCCTGCCATAATCTCAGAGGTATCTCTCCGCTTCCTCTTGATACTTTTGTTCTTTTAACTGTACCGTCTTCCATTACTTTTTTGTAGAAATAATGATCGGTAGACTTATATAATTCCCAGTCGTCATTTTCACAAAAGCGTTTTAATTCTCTCCAGCTCGGCATTCTATTTGCTCCACAATTTTTTCGATTTTATCAAGTACCAATGCTTTTAAAATATAAGGAATATGTTCTTTTCTATTCGGAGCAGCTCCCCAAAATTCAAAATCACTATAAAAATCTAAAGCGTAATCTCTTATTGATTCTGCAAGTTTCACTTTAGCTTCTGCTAAAGTAGGAGCATTTTCAGCAATATCAATTTTCTCAAGAGATAGTGTTACCGAGCCGTCACTTTCAGTGTATTCTTTTGCTTCAAATTTATAAGGTTTCAATATTTCAATTAACAAATCTATACTTGACAAAACCAACTCATCTCTTGTTCTTTTTATAAACTGTGGTTTTATCCTTACCGCATTATCAATTATTAAACTCCATTGTTTTCTTGCATCTGTAGCATTTATTGTAAGCATTTTATCCATCTCCTTCTCTCCTCCATTATAATAAATTATGTACATAGTGTCAACTATGTACATAATATTATATGAAGACTTTTTTTATATATTCCTACAAAATTATTAAATTTCTAAAGTTTGGCTTATGCATGGCAGATCATCTTTTGATATTAAAGAGATTGATTGACTTAGACTGTCAAATGCAATTGCACCTTATGTAGTATTAAAAAGAATTATGCCAAAGTAAATATTAACTATTAAATTCATCATATAAAGCAATGCTCCCCATAATATAAATGTTTATAATTAAAACCATTTATTACATTGGGGAGCTTTTTAAGTTTTGAATAATTATTCACTTGTTAGTTAACAGCTTTATTGTACGACTACACCTTAAGTGATTTTTATAAATAATCTATTCCACCGTAACTGATTTAGCTAAGTTTCTCGGTTTGTCTATGTCGCATCCCTTGAGCAAGGCAGCGTAGTAGGCAAGGTACTGAGCAG
>DURT01000024.1 GCA_012843025.1 Tissierellia bacterium
ACTATAAAGAGTGCTCTTACTTACAATACCATGAATACTTACTATGAAGAAAAGATTAATAAACTATTGGACCTTAGTATAAATCCTTTACTATCAGAAAAAATTGCAAAAGAAATTAATCCAACCTTTTACAATAATCTAATTTGCTGTTACGCTACTTTAAAAGATTCCATCCATGATGACTTAGACCACTATTATAGAAGTTTATTTAATATTAATCACAAAGATGCTCACTACAGCTATTCTGTTATAAAGTACAAGCAGGGGCTCTTAATTATATACACTAACAGGACTGATACTATAGATTTAAAATCTGGCCTTATGAACTTTTTAGATAGTATGGGCTTTAATACTAGTAATTTTATAATAAGTTTAAGTAGTTCCCACCACCATTTAAATGAATTGGGAAAGGCAATTAAAGAAAGTATTTATACTTATGCCAGTTCCTTAATCGATAATACAGACTTTCAGGATTTTGATTCTTTAGGATTAGACAAGTTGCTTATGCCAATACGCAATGAAGGGTGGGTTTTAGAATACTACAATAATTTTTATGAGAAGATAAGTGAGTATGACGCTTATAGCAATACAGATTTCTTTAATACCTTATTAGATTACATACAATATGATGGGGACCTTCAACTTGTTGCAAAAAAGAATTTCCTACACGTAAATACTATTCGGTACCGAATTAAAAAGATGAAAGAAATCTTAAATATTGGAGAAAGTGCAGACAGTTTTCACCAATTATATGTATTTGTCAGGCTCTACCATATATATAATAACCTATTAAGGTTTAATGATTTATAGATTATTCATAATTATAGCCTCCTATTATACAACAGAAGGCTATTTATTATTCAGTTGGTTGCTAAGCTGAGCTTTTCTTGAATCTTGCAAAAATCTTTTACTGCTTCAATGGTTCTTGTTATTTCTTCTTCCGTGTTATAGGGTGCAAGTCCAATACGTAAAAGTCCGCCTTGTTCTTCTAACTTAAGAACATTGTTCACAATTTCAATAGCATAGAAATCTCCATCCCATACAAAGATTCCCTTTTCTCCAAGGAATTTAGCTATTTCATTGGCATTTACACCATCCAATGTAAAGGATACTGTTGATGTCCTGGGATGACCCTCTGGTGGACCGTAAATTTTCAGTCCTTCAATTTTGCTTAATTCGGTTCTTAACCTTTTTGCCATAGGTTCTTCATAGGCATCAATAGCCATCATTCCCGCTACAATGTATCTTCTTCTGCCGGAAAGCCCCCTTAATCCTTCAGTAAAGAATTCTTCATGTTTTCTTCCTATATCTGCTATAAATTCTACAGCTTCTGCAGCACCTGCAGCAAGTTCCATTGCAGGAGTTCCAGTTTCGAACTTAAAGGGCATGTCTGTATTATCATTGGCCATTACTCTGATTGATTTTACTTTTTCGCCAATTTCTTTTTTCACATAAAGAATTCCAATATGGGGTCCAAAGAATTTATAGGCGGAGCAAAGGAGAAAATCAGTATTAATTTCCTTAACATCAATCCATTTGTGTGGAGCATAGTGTACTGCATCAACTACAGTTAAGGCACCATACTTATGGGCTTCATCAATACACTTCTTAACATCTGTAATCGTTCCGCAAGCATTTGATGCCCAGTTTACTGCAACCACCTTTGTTTTATTTGATAACTTGGACTTAAAATCTTCAAAATCAAGGGTACATGTTTCTGGATGAACTTTAGCACTTTTTACTACAATTCCAAAGTCCTGTAGGGTTCTCCAGGGCGACCTGTTTCCTTCATGATCCAAGTCAGTAACTAGCACTTCATCTCCAGCTTTCATTGTTCTTACAAGACCCAATGCCAATTTAAAGTTATTTGTGGAAGTGTTTTCGCCAAATACTACTTCTTCTGGTGAGCAGTTTAAAAAATCTGCAAATACTTCTCTTGCTTCCCAATATATCTTGTCGCTTTCCTGTGATGTTTTATATGCACCGTGGGCATTAGCATTACGATAATACAAATAATCGTTAATTTTATTTACCACCCTTACCGGCACCTGGGTTCCTCCAGGACCATCTAAAAATGCGGCTGCATTTCCATTTACGGTTTTACATAGGCATGGAAACTGTTCCCTTACATAATCAATATTAAATTTGAAATCTTTCATTTTCCCCTCCTCTTACTGGAAACGTATTCACTATTCTTTTCTTTTGATTTTAGAACCTGTTTATACTCTTGTCAATTGTCTTAGCTTAGAAAATATGGCCTAGGTATTTGTAGAAAATACAAAAAGCTCCGAAGAGCTCTTATTCGTGGTTTATTTTTTAAACATCTCAGACAGTATTTTTAATCCTGTCAAGGTAAACCCTACATACATATTAATACCGAAAACAAATCCACCAAAGCCGTAGACCATAAGCCTTCTGAAATATTTTTCTCCGAAGGAATTAAACATTTCATGTATTTTTTCCGGATTCATTTTTTCAATTTCTTCTTTTGCAATTTTGTGAAACTCAATGGATTTTAATATGTCCTCCAAGTTGTTTTTCAAACTTTCCATACCTGCATCCACAAATATGTTCAAAAAATATTCCTTAGATTTGGCGTGAATAAAGTAGAAATTTGAATCAATAGCTTCCTGAATTACAGATGATAGAATAGTCTTAATCTTTTCCTCTGTAGAGTCATTATTAAGAAATTCTTTTAATATTATTTCAGTAGATTTAATAAATTCATTTTTATCAATAAAGATAGATAATTTAATATCTTTATTATAATTTGCATAGGCCTTTAATAATTCTTTGATGGTATCTCTTTGATTTTTCAATATTCTTGCCGTATTGTACAATATTTCTTCCACATCTTCAAGAGTTACACTCTCAAAGATTTCGTTAAAACTTTTTTGACTGAATTCATTAACTACTGTATCTACATAGGCAGACATCTTTTCTATTACGTGGTCTTGATCCATTAATTTTATTTTATCTGTAAATGCATCAATTTCCTTTTCGTAAGAAGATAGTATACTTTCTAAATTATCCATATTAAGATATTTAAGAATCTCTTTTATACTTTTATTTTCTAATTTTTTGTAAAACTTATGGGTTAAATTATATATTAACCCTTCGATTTCCTGAGGATCTTCAACTTTGAAAAAGTCGACCATAATTTCTTTAATCTCTACTAGATTTAAATCTTTATAAAAGATATCTACCTTTGTTTTATACAATCTTTCTTCAGCAAATTCTGTTACTATAAGGTTTATTTCTTCTTGTTTTGAATTAATTAATTCCGGCATCTTTTCTATTATCTTATCTAAAAGGTCCTTTAGTATTTCATCTCCTCTCACAAGGGAGTACATACTTTTTTCAATAAAACTCAGGTTACTCTTTAATTGACTCCTTAAGATAGAAGAAAAGTTATCCTTATTCTGAGTAATAATATTTATAAGTTTCTGAGAAAGAATAAAAGGCAGATTTCTATCAATATATTCTTTTATTTTACCAGCAAGTAATTCTTCTATTGTTTTGCCTTCAATTGATTTATCAAGTAAATCTATCGTCTTTTGGAAAAGTATATCTCCAAAACTTTTATGGAATAAGACTTCGCTGATTTTTTTTGCGCTATTATTTAAAGCTTCATCATTTAAATCTATTACACTACCAATGGTTTTTTCTGTAACTTGCCTGTATCTATAGTCGTACTTAAATAATTGGTTTTTAATATTATTTTTCTCAATACTATCTATCAATATTTCAAAGTATTTTAAAGCTTTTTCTATTAAGATATTTTTAAAATAATCAACGTATATTGCTGAGCCTATCTGTTTTTCTGAACTTATTAGGGAATAAACTTTCAGGCCGTTTTTATCAATATCTTCTAGTCTTTCACAGATTAATGTACTAAAACATTCTGCTGTTTTTTTGTTCATAAAATATTTTAACTTTATTATAGTAGTTTTTTCGTATAGGTAATTGCTTAATATATTTAAATTAGTTGTAATTTTATTTTTAATAAAACTGTAGGTTTCCTTAACAATACTTTCTTTATTTTTTGAAAAAATATCTTTTACTGCCTCATAGTTATTTTCTTCAACATTTGTTATAAAAGATTTCTTAATTTTTTCTTCGTTGTTTTCAAAAAGTTCAGTTATGCTATTTTTACTTAGTAAAGTATTGTTTATATAGTGAGCAGTTTTTTCTCCAAAGGTTTTTTGATTCTTAACAATGTAACCTTGAGAAAGATTACGCAGGAAAGGTATTTTACTCAATATTTTATTTTCTTTGTAAGGTTTGAACAACATGTTAATTGCAATAACATTTGTAATAAAGCCTACAAAGGAATAAGTGGCCATATTGACAATATTTATTTCTCCAGGATTAAGGGATTTTTGAAATACAGCTAAAATTAATCCAGCAATAACCCCCAATATTCCTCCAAAAAACATAATAGGTTTTAATTCTCTACCTATAAAGTCATTGGCAAAATCAACAATTTCATCGTCACTTAGTTTATTTAAATTGTCTGAAACTATCCCTTTAATGGAGCCTTTCAAAATTGCACCTGTATTATTTATCATATATGTACGAAGTGACCTTGAACTGTTTTCCACTAGGTTTTCTATAGAATTTATTTTATTTAGGGCAAGGGACAATTCAATATCTTTTAATTTTGATAATTTTCTCTTGTAATAACCTTTAACTTTTTCCTTGGTAAATTGATTTACCTCGTTGTTTAACTGATATTCTGAAAAATTAATACTATCTATTTTCCTTCCTAGTAGGTTTTTAACATACTCTTCCTTATCATTTATTTGAGTTTTAATAAATTTTCCTGTTTCCTTAGCAAAAGTCTCTGAATAAGCGGAAAAATTCACATCTTTTAAAGTGTTATACACAAAATTCGAGAATTTGTTTTGAAAAATTTCACCTAAATACAAGGAAAACATTTCTCGGGAAATGTCGAGCTTAGGAATTATATCTTTTACATATAGATTAGATATATAATCTATAACTTCCCCAACATGATTATTTATGTATGAAGTTATAAAAGGAGTAGCTCCATCAGCAGTTAAGCCACTCATTTCAGCCTTAACAGCTAATTCCATTATTGTGTTTTTTTTCAGCTGCTCAATTATTATAGAACTAATTATTAATGTTAACTTTTCCTTCATTAAAGGTTTTTCAAGATAAGCAATAACCAGGTCGACTAGGGAATGTCTTTTAATATAGCTGTTTTTAATAAAGTTTAGAAATTTAGCCCTTAAACCATCAGCCTCATTAATTACTTCATTAATGGAATCTTCAAGAACTTTCTCAATGGCTGAAGAGTTATTTACCATCAACCTTGTAATGATTTGGGTTATGTAAGGCGAATTTTCCTGTATATATTTCTTGAGGTTTTCTTCAAAAGAAGGTTTCATTAAGGAAAACAAACTTATATCTAAACTTTTACAGTAAGACAATAAGTTTTCGCAAGATTTATGGATAATTCCTTGTCCTCTGTGGGAATTTACAAAGGAAATTACATGCTCTTTCAATTCTTTATCACTGAAATTAACAATATCTTTTACTTGCCTGTTGTAAAAAAGATTAAGGGATTCATTTATTCCATCAGTTAAGTATGTTGAATTAAAAACTTCATAGAAAGAAGGATTTATTATTAATATTTCAGTGATTTTCCTAATAATTTTGTCCCCCGAAAAGTTTTCACCAAAAAAATCTGAAAACTTCAGTTCATTGTTTTCAAAGATAGACACTAGAAGATTTTCAAAAGCTTCTGTATTATTAAGAAAATCCATAAGGGAAGAAAAGAGCGCGTCAATTATTTTATCCCTGTGGGGCTTTATGAAATCCTTCACTCCTATATTATCCCATAATAAATTTAGAAATCCGTCCCAATGCTTCTCAATAATATTTTCAATAAATTTTTCACTATTTTTAAGAGTAGAGTCAAACTCTTGAATATTTGAAAATGTATCAGAATCTACAATACTATATAAGTATTGGTGAAAAAAATCATTAGTGAGTTTTTCAAATTTTTCCTTGAATTCATCACTGCTTAATACTTCATGAAGCTTTTCTTTGTTAATCATGTCATTTTCAACCATGGAACTTAAATTTTCAATAAACTCATTACGGGTTTTCTTAATTACTCCTCCTATTTTTAAAGGGGTATATTCTTTAAAAAGCATATTTATGGCATAGTCGTTGGTTATATAACCGGAGGCCCCTCCCAAGACTGCCTGTACAAAGTAGTTTAACAATACTTCCTTCATATTCTTTCCTTTCTAATATAAGGAATTATATCACGAATTGGTGTAAATGTATATTTTGTTATAGGTTATTATTTTACATTCTTGAACATTTATACAGGAACAATTCTTGTGGAAGGTCCCTAAGGACTAGATGGGGGGATATCCCTTTCCTCCCTATTTAGGAAGTCGTATGCCTCCTGAATAAAATTATCTTGAATTATATCATAATATAATGTAAAATAGAGTAAATAGCGCAACCTACAGGAGGAATAAAGGTAATGAAAAGGTATAGTTCAGACAAGATTAGAAACGTAGCCTTACTTGGCCACAGTAGCTGTGGCAAAACCACAATTACGGAAGCTCTTTTATTCAAGACCAAAGTTACAAACAGAATGGGTAGAGTAGAAGATGGGAATACAGTTTCCGATTTTGATAAAGAAGAAAAAGACCGTCAGGTTTCCATAGGAACATCAGTTGTACCTATAGAATATGAAAATACTAAAATCAATTTCTTGGATACTCCCGGATATTTTGACTTCGTGGGAGAAGTTTTTGGGGCATTGAGAGTTGTAGACGGTGCAGTTTTAGTTATCGATGCCAGTTCCGGAATAGAAGTAGGTACTGAAAAATCATGGAAATACCTTGAAGAGAGAAATATCCCCCGTATTATTTGCATTAATAAATTAGATAAAGAAAATATCAAATTTGATGAACTATTAGATAATTTGAGGGATACATTCGGTAAGAAGGTAGTTCCTTTTGCCCTGCCCATAGGAAAGGGAGAAAATGTTGACGGATACATGGATATTTTGAAAGGCCAAAGTTACATAGACGCAAAACCAGTTGAAACATACCCAGATACAGCTGAAAAAGCTGAAAATCTAAAAGCAATATTAATGGAAGCCGTAGCTGAAACCGATGAAGTATTATTGGAAAAATACTTTGAAGGGGAAGAATTTACGGAAGAGGAAATAAATAACGGACTGAGAAAAGCAGTTTTAGAAGGTGAATTAGTACCAGTAGTTGTAA
Organism: Tissierellia bacterium; assembly: GCA_012843025.1. Taxonomy (GTDB): domain Bacteria; phylum Bacillota; class Clostridia; order Tissierellales; family Sedimentibacteraceae; genus Sedimentibacter. Next base: position 7,278 of record DURT01000024.1, read on the forward strand.
GTTCCGCCGTTAAGGGGTTAGGAACGGAACTGTTGTTAAATACGGTAGTTGAATACTTGCCAAGCGCACAGGATTCTCTGAAGGTAACTGGAATGAGTAACGGTAAGGAAGAAGAACGTCAAGGATTACCTACAGAACCTATGTCTGCACTTATATTCAAGACTATTGTTGACCCCTTTGTTGGAAAAATATCTTTATTCAGAGTTATGTCCGGAACTATAAAGAAGGATATGGACGTTTACAATGCAGACAGCAGTGAAAGTGAAAGACTAAGCCATATTTTCTACTTAAGAGGAAAAGAACAGATAGATGCTTCTGAAATCGAAGCAGGAGATATAGGTGCTACTTCTAAGTTGCAGCATTTTAAAACGGGAGATACTATTTCCTTAAAATCTAATCCCATAATATATGACGGAATAGACTTCCCGAAACCATGCTACTTCATGGCTGTTAAGGGCAAGACTAAGGACAGTGAAGAAAAAATTGGAACGGGACTTCAAAGACTTAATGAAGAAGATCCAACCTTTACAATGGAAAGAAATATAGAAACTAAGGAACTTGTAATAGGAGGACAGGGTAACATTCAACTTTCTGTAATTGCAAGCAAGTTAAAAAATAACTTTAAAGTTGATGTGGACCTGACTAGTCCAAAAGTTGCCTACAGGGAAACTATAAAAGGTAAGTCTGATGTTCAAGGAAAACATAAAAAACAATCTGGAGGAGCTGGACAATACGGAGATGTTCATATTAGATTTGAACCTTCAGACCAAGAATTTGAATTTACTGAAGAAATATTTGGAGGTTCTGTACCTAAAAACTATATACCTGCAGTAGAAAAAGGACTTAGAGAAAGTCTTGAAAAAGGTGTTTTGGCAGGATGTAAAGTAGTTAATATTAAAGCTACTTTGTATGACGGTTCCTACCATGAAGTTGACTCTAACGAAATGGCCTTTAAAATAGCAGCTTCCTTAGCATTTAAAAAAGGAATGTTGGAAGCAAACCCCGTATTGTTAGAACCTTTTGCAAAGGTTGAAATCAGTATCCCTGAAGAATACATGGGAGATATTATGGGGGACATGAACAAGAGAAGAGGAAGAATTTTAGGAATGGAGCAGCAAGCAGATGGAAGTCAGCTGGTTATGGCAGAAGCTCCTATGTCAGAAATGTATACTTACGCTATCGATCTTAAGTCAATGACCCAGGCAAGAGGATCCTTTACTATGGAATTCTTAAGATATGAAGAAATGCCTATGCATTTAGCGGAAAAAGTAATTGAAGAATATAAAGCGCAAAATGAAAACTAATAGTCCTATTATAGGGTAAACTGAAAAATAAATATTTATATTAATATGCTCCAACATAGGTGAATAATTAACTATTTACCATATGGGGAGCATATTATATTAATATCCATTTGTAGTTTAAACTAATATTATCTTAGTATCTTTATTAAACAGTAGAAGCTTATAAAGGAGAATTACATTATGATGACTGAAACAAAAATAAGACCTGCAACACCATTAGATTATGAACAGATTTTAAGGCTAAATGAAGAATCGGTGCATTTTTTATCACCTCTTTCGAAAGAAAAGTTGACTCATTTGCACAAGGAATCTGAAATTCTGAAGGTAGTAGAAATTAATGGATCTGTGGAAGCCTTTGTCTTGGCTTTAAGAGAGGGAAAGGATTACGACAGCGTAAATTATACTTGGTTTGAAAAGAATTATGATAAATTCTTGTATATTGACAGAGTGGTTGTTTCTGTAAAAAAGCAAAATTCAGGACTTGGCAAATTGCTTTATGAAGAAGTATTCAAGCATGCAAAATTAACTGGTGTTCCTGTTGTAACTGCTGAAATTGATATTGAACCAGCAAATCCAATCTCTTTAAAATTCCATGAAAAGTTTGGCTTCAAGGAAGTAGGAAAACAAGCAGTTGCCGGCGGTAAAAAAAATGTCTCCCTGCAAGCCTCACAAATTTACTAAATTTGGAGAATATATGTTATAATAGTGGAAAAAAGTGTCTGGAATGATAAGTATTGTAGATTGAGGAGGCCCTATGAAGCTAACAAGGGAAGAGATATCATGGATTTTGTATGATTGTGGCAATTCAGCATATTCTATGGCTATTACCACCGCTTTACTGCCAATTGTATTTGGCATGTTTGACAATGTACACAGCAGCATGGATTTAGGATATTTTAATTCCATAGCCAGTATTTTAATAGCTGTTCTAAGTCCTATACTGGGAACAATAGCAGACTACAAGGATAGGAAAAAACGTTTCTTTATATTTTTTGCCTTCTTGGGACTTTTAAGTACCACTTCCTTGGCTTTCGTGCCACCAGAGAGTGGAAGGTGGCAGTTGTTGATTATTTTTTATATACTGTCTGCCATTGGTTTTTCTGGCGCCAATATTTTTTATGATTCCTTTTTAGTTGATGTAACTACAGATGAAAGAATGGATAAGGTTTCAACCAGCGGATTTGCTTATGGATATATAGCAAGTATAATACCCTTTGGAATAAGCCTTGTACTAATATTCTTCCTGGGAATGGACAAGGTAATAGGGTATCAGTTAGGCTTTATAATTACAGCTCTATGGTGGGGACTTTTTACAATTCCTCTTATTAAACATGTGAAGCAAAGACACTATGTAGAGCCGGAGCCCAAACCCATCATCAATAGTTTTAAAAGGCTTCATACTACCTTTAAAAATATAAGACAGTATAAAACAGTCTTTGTATTTTTAATTGCATATTTTCTTTACATAGATGGGGTGGATACCATTATAAAAATGGTAGTGCCCTATGCTACTGCTGTCTTAGGAGGAACACCTCTCGATACTTTCACCTTGCTGGGGATTTTATTAATTATTCAAATTATTGCTTTTCCTTGTGCCATTATGTATGGTAACCTTGCCAAAAAATATTCCAGCAGGACTATGATAATTGTAGCTATTATTACATATATTATTTCCTGCATTGCAGCTTATTTTATCACATCTGTCTGGCATATTTTCATCTTAGGTGCCCTGGTTGGCTCGGCTCAAGGAGGTATCCAGGCTCTAAGCAGGTCCTATTATGCTAAAATTATTCCTAAGAAAAATTCCAATGAATTTTTTGGATTCTACAATATATTTGGAAAATTTGCAGCAATTATTGGTCCGGCAGTAATGTCCCTTACCACAACTTTGACAGGTAATCCAAAGCTAAGTATTTTTTCCATAATACCACTCTTTATTGGCGGACTTCTTATATTTATTAGCTTGCCTAAAGAGCTTAATCTTCGGAGGAACTAATGGGGAAACTAGCTAAACATCTAATTGTTATATCCTATGATGCCTTTTCAGAAGATAATTGGGAGATGGCAAAGAATCTGCCCAATCTATCAAAATTAATCAAGTCAGGTTCCTATAGTACAAAGCTAAAGAGTGTATATCCTACCTTGACTTACGTGGTTCATACTTCACTGGTAACTGGGGTATATCCTGATAAACATGGCATCATTCACAATAATCCTTTCCAACCTTTTATAGAGGAAAAAAATCAGAAATGGTATTGGTTTAGAAAAAACATAAAAGCACCAACTATTTACGATGCATTAAAAAACAATAACATGAGCTCGGCAGGAATTTTGTGGCCTGTAACAGGCAAGTCTTCCATAAAGTACAACCTGCCGGAAATTGTTGCCATTAACGGAGAAAACCAAGCCTTGAAGGTATTAAAAAACGGCAGTCCATTCTTTTGTTTAAATATGGAATTAAAGTATGGGAAAATAAGAAAGGGAGTTAGACAGCCCTACTTAGATAATTTCTCAACCATGTGTGCAATAGATACTATTAAGAGGAAAAAGCCAAACCTTCTCCTACTGCACCTTATTGATTTGGATGATGCAAAACATAAGTATGGGACTGATAGTAGTGAGGTAGAAGAGGCAATAAAGCGTATGGATAAAAGATTGGGTCAGATTATTAATGCAGTAGAAGAAGCTGGGATGTGGGAGGACGCTGTTTTTATTGTAGTGGGTGATCATGGGCAGTTCAATGTTAGATACAAGGTGCATCTAAATAATATTTTAAAGGAAGAGAACTTAATTTTTGAGGATAATGGATCTATGCAATGGAGAGCATATTTTCAGAGTTGCGGAGGGTCTGCTTACCTGCATATAAGAAAGGATGACAAGGAAGCTGAAAAGTCAGTATTAGAAGTTCTAAAAAAAATTATGGAAAAAGACCAATATGGAATAGATGCTTTGTATTATAGGGAAGAATTAAACAGTCTACATATTGATAAAACGATTCAATACATGGTTGAGGCAAAGCAAGGTTATAGCTTTGATGACAACTTGCATAAAACGACTATAGAGGATTTAGAGGAAGAAAGTATGAAATATGCCACCCACGGATACTTGCCGGACAAAGATAATTATAGGTGTAATCTTATAATATCTGGAGATAAGATTAGAAAGGAACATGAATTAGGACCTGTTGAAATGGTTGATATGGCACCTACAATGGCTAAAATATTGGGGATTGAATTTAATTCCTGTGATGGAAGATGCTTAGATGAAATATTTTTAGGATAGATATCTCATTTATATAAGGTGTCGGCTGCAAAGTGCAGCCGATTATATTAACGGGGATAAACTGATGTATATCCTGTGAAATAATGAACATGACCATCATCATATGATGTGGTTCCAGTATAACGGTGTACATGTCCGTTATTTACCAAGATGCTGGGACCTGTCGTTACTGATATTCTGTGACTATGACCATCATTAAAAGTGGTTATATCTGATATTTGATGAACGTGTCCCGGCGTATTTGGATCAGCAGAAGTACTCCCCCTGTAAAAATGTCTGTGTCCGAAGTTTATTGTAGTAGGTCCCTCAAAACTATGGGTATTGAGTCCATTTGTCATTTTCTCACCTCTTTATTGTTACTATATTATTTTATGTCCACATTTCCACTGTGTTACCAAGAATCATTAAATCGTATAATTATGAGACAAATTATACTGTATAAAAAAATTTATTTTAAGCAAAATAATTCTTGAAAATATTTCATAAGATGGTATAATATTATCAAGGTCAAAGAAAGTCAAAGTCAAACCATGAAAAGGAGTGATTTGTTGTCAAAATTAAGCGATATAATTGAAAAATTTATAAAAGAATTAATGGAGGAAAATAATCAATTTATAGAAATTCAAAGAAATATTTTAGCCCAGCAATTTGATTGTTCTCCCTCTCAGATCAACTATGTACTTACCACCCGCTTTAACAATGACAGGGGTTATGTGGTGGAAAGCAGGAGAGGGGGAGGGGGATATATAAGGATATTTAAGGTACAGACTTCCTTTGATAAAGAGTTAAAGCGAATACTTAATGAAAGTATAGGTGATAGTATTACCCTTAATAAGGCTTATGATTTAATACATGCCTTGTATGAAAGAGAAGCAATAACTTTAAACGAAAAAAGAATTATGCAAAGCACTTTAAGCGACAGGGCACTAAACCGGGTGGCTTACGAGGACAGAAATAAATTGCGGGCAGATATTTTAAAGGAAATGATATTGGTATCCGTGGAAAATGATTAATAGAATGTAAGGAGGGTATATAATGTTGTGTGATGAATGTGGAAAAAAAGAAGCTAATGTACATTTAACTCATATAATAAACGGTAAAAAAACTGAGAGCCACTTATGTGAAGAATGTGCTAATAAGACCCAATCTATTTTTAATTCAAGTTTTTCAATGGAAAATTTATTTTCTGCCATGCTAAACAATACTTTTAATGCAAAAACCTATTTGCCGAAAAAAGGATGTTCCAATTGTGGTATGACCTACGATGAATTTAGGTCTATAGGTAAGTTTGGATGCAGTCATTGTATTGATACTTTTAAACATAGATTGATGCCAGTAGTGAAAAGCATACAGGGTTATGACAGTCATACAGGGAAAATTCCCAAAAGAGCCGGAGGCAAGTTTAAAGTTCAAATGGACATAAAGAATTTAAAAGCTAAGTTAAAAAGTGCCGTTGAAAGGGAAGAATATGAACTTGCTGCAAAACTTCGAGATGAAATACATGCTTTAGAGAAAAAAATACAGGGAGATGAGTAATTTGGAAGATAATATTGTAATATCCAGTAGAATAAGGCTTGCAAGAAATTTAAAAAATTATAAATTCCCCGTATATATGACTACCGAAGAAGCCAACAATGTTATAGCTGAAGTTAATTATGCCCTCAATAAGGAAAGGAAAAATTATGACCTAATCTATATGAAGGAATTAACGGATGTACAGAAGAATTCATTAATAGAAAATCACCTTATAAGTCCTGCTTTGGCGAAAAAGAATGATAGCGGAGCTTTTCTTTTAAGTCCCGATAAAAAAATTTCCATAATGATAAATGAGGAAGACCATATCAGGATTCAGACTTTAGGTGAAGGAATGTCCCTGAAAGAATGTTGGGATTTAGGTAACAAGGTAGATGATGATCTTGAGGAATATGTTGATTATGCCTTTGATAAAGAATTAGGCTACGTTACATCTTGTCCTACAAATATAGGAACGGGAGTGAGAGCATCAGTAATGCTACACTTGCCTGCATTATCAATTACTAATCAAGTTGAGAAATTTTTATATAGCATTTCCCAATTAGGTATAGCTGTAAGAGGAGTATACGGGGAAGGAACAAAGTCAATAGGACATTTGTATCAAATTTCAAATCAGGGAACCTTAGGTGCTTCCGAAGAAACATTAATAGAGAGAATTACTCAGATAGTTATGCAGATAGTTGAAAAAGAAAGAAAAACCAGGGAGCATTTAAAGAAAAACAACTATGATGAATTGGAAGATGATTTTTACCGAGCCTATGGATTGCTGACTCATGCAAGAAAAATGACTACAGATGAGGCAATGAAACTATTGTCTTTAATTAAGTTGGGTGGCGAAATGGGAATAACCCCCATGGTAATAGGCAAAGATATATATAAATTAATGGTTAAAATACAACCTAACAATATTTCCAACTTAGAGGGAATATCAATGAAGGAAAGAGATAAAAAAAGAGCTGAAATAATCAGAAACGAGTTGTTAAAATAATACAAAGGAGATGAAAGATATGATGGGAGGATTTAATAATTCCGCAAGAAACGTCCTTGCCCTTGCTCAGGAAGAAGTTAAAAAGTTAAGACAAAGTGTATTAGGTACAGAACATATTTTATTAGGGCTCATGATGGAAGAGGAAGGTATTGCGGGAAAAATACTAAGGAGCAAATTAAATACTGACAAGGTCAGAGAAATAATAATAAATTCCACAGGAATGGGTGAAAATCCTACAGAATATATTACAATAAGTCCCCGAAGCAAGTTTGTACTTGAGCTTGCCCGTCAGTATTCTGCCCAGCTGAAAGTTCCCTATGTGGGCACGGAACACATATTGTTGGCCCTTATTGAAGAAGGAGAAGGTATAGGTGCTCAAATTATTAAGACTGTAGCTAATTTAAGGGACATAAAGATGGAAGTTCTTGAAGCTATAAAGGGAAGCCAGGGTTCCGAGCCTAATATTCCCGATATGGGAGGAGGGAATGTACGAAAAGCTTCCAGCACAAAGACTATTGACAAATATGGTACTGATTTGAATCAACAAGCTAAGGAAGGGAAATTAGATCCAGTTATAGGACGGGAGGATGTAATCCAAAGAGTAATACAGATTCTATCAAGAAGAACCAAAAATAATCCCTGTCTCATTGGAGAGCCGGGAGTTGGTAAGACAGCAATTGCAGAGGGTTTGGCTCAGGAAATTATAAAAGGTAATGTACCGGAAACTTTGAAGGATAAAAGGGTTATTACACTAGATATGGCGGGAATGGTAGCAGGAGCAAAATATAGGGGAGAATTTGAAGAAAGACTCAAGAATGCCATAGATGAAATAAAGGAAGATGGAAATATTATACTCTTTATCGACGAAATGCATACAATTATAGGTGCAGGAGCGGCGGAAGGAGCCATAGATGCGTCCAATATTTTAAAGCCTAAATTGGCAAGAGGAGAGTTGCAGGTTGTGGGGGCAACAACCTTGGATGAATATAAAAAACATATAGAAAAAGATGCTGCTCTTGAAAGAAGATTCCAACCTATAATTGTAGAAGAACCAAGTGTAGAAGATGCTATAAAAATTCTTATGGGTCTAAGGGACAAATACGAAGCCCATCACAAGGTGGCAATTACAGATGAGGCTATTGAAGCTGCTGTCAAATTATCACACAGATATATATCCGACAGATTTTTACCTGATAAAGCAATAGATTTAATAGATGAAGCAGCATCAAAGGTAAGATTAAAATCTTCTACAGCACCTGTAGAATTAAAAGAATTAGAAGAAAAAATCAAGGAAATTGATACAGAGAAGAAGACAGCAATAGATAATCAGGACTTTGAAAAGGCAGCAACCTTAAGGGACGAAGAACAAAGATTAAGGGAAGAATTGGATAAGCAGAGAAAACTTTGGGCTGCACAGAATTCAAAGGATACTAAAATTGGATACGAAGATATTGCAGACGTTGTGGCACAATGGACGGGAATTCCCGTTAAAAAACTTCAGGGAGATGAATCGGAAAGACTTCTAAATATGGAAGAAATTCTTCATAAGAGAGTAATAGGCCAAGAAGCAGCCGTTGAAGCATTAGCAAAAGCCATAAGACGTTCTCGTGTGGGACTTAAGGACCCTAAAAAGCCTATTGGTTCCTTTATCTTCTTAGGACCTACTGGTGTAGGTAAGACAGAGTTGTCCAAGGCGTTGGCAGAAGCAATGTTTGGGGATGAAAACGCCATGATTAGAATCGATATGTCCGAATACATGGAGAAACATTCCGTATCTAAATTAGTTGGTTCACCTCCTGGTTATGTAGGATTTGACGACGGAGGTCAACTGACGGAAAAAATAAGGAGAAAACCCTATTCTGTAATTTTGTTTGACGAAATAGAAAAGGCACATCCTGATGTATTTAACATATTGCTACAAATCCTTGACGATGGCCGATTGACAGATTCCAAGGGAAGGACAGTAGACTTTAAAAATACTGTAATTATTATGACATCAAATGTGGGAGCAAGCACAATTAAGAAACAAAAAACTTTAGGCTTTGCAACTAATGCTTCTGGTCAAGAAAAAGATGAATACGAAAAAATGAAGGAAAATGTAATGACTGAATTGAAAAGAACTTTCCGTCCTGAATTTTTAAATCGTATTGATGAAATAATTGTGTTCCATTCCTTAAATAAGGAACATATAAAACAAATAGTATCACTGATGATAGACAACTTAGCAAAGCGCTTAGAACAAATGGATATTCATATTGAATTAGACGATAAGGCTAAGGATTTACTAGCAGATGCAGGATTTGATCCCGTATACGGTGCCCGTCCTCTACAAAGAGAAATTAGAAGAAGAATTGAAGACAGGTTGTCTGAAGAACTTCTAAAGGGAACTATTAAGAAATCCGACACTATAAAAATTACAGCAAATGAGAAAGAGTTAATATTCAGCAGCTAAGAAAAATTTTAAAAATACTCTTGACAAATATTTTAATTTGTATTAGATTAAGTTAAGTCAAAGCATATAAATAAGAAGATTAAATTATAATAAATTTAATATACGGCGATGATGGGAAGAGTACTTTTTAACCAAAGTTTCAGAGAGATAGCGTTGGTGGGAGGCTATTACAATGGTTTTAAAGGAAGAACATCCCTGAGCTTTTGACCGAAATAACTTATGTTAGAGTAGACTCAAACGCATCCGAGCGTTACAGCGGCAAAGGCATGATAGTGCCTTTTGAGTGAGCATATATATGCTAATTAGGGTGGCACCGCGAAATTCAACTCCTTCGTCCCTTTGTGGAAGAAGGAGTTTTTTGTTTATGATCTATGACCTTCCAAGACTTCGACTGTAAGGAAGAAAGTTTTGATGGCAGATCAATTTGAAATCCCAAATCATGCCATCTGAGGAATAAATATTTGATGATTGAGACTGGAAAATCCATGTTTAGATGTGGATGATAAAGGGAAAATAATGAATAATATAAGAGAAAGGAAAGAGGTAATGATTAAAGAAAATGAGTACCGCACTCACACTTGCGGAGAATTAAGAGAAAGTGATATAGGAAAGACTGTAAGACTAGCCGGATGGCTTGAAAATGTTAGAGATCACGGTGGAGTTAAATTTGCTGACTTAAGAGATCAATATGGTGTTGTGCAAGTAGTTGTTGAAGATGAAGAAATGCTAAGGGGAATTAACAAAGAAAGCACCATATCTGTTACTGGCACCGTAGTTGAAAGAGATGAAGAAACTATAAATCTTAAAATAGATACGGGAACTATAGAAGTTGAAGCTGAAAGTATAAGACTTTTAGGAAAAGTAAGAGAATCCCTTCCGTTTGAAATAGACCTGTCCAAGGATATTAAGGAAGATTTAAGATTGAAGTACAGATTCTTGGATTTAAGAAATAAGGAAGTACAAAAGAACATTATTCTCCGTTCACAAGTTATATCATTTTTAAGAAGGAAAATGGAGGAACTTGGATTTTTAGAAATTCAAACACCTATATTGACATCCTCATCTCCGGAAGGAGCGAGAGACTATATTATTCCCAGCAGAAAACATAAGGGTAAGTTCTATGCTCTTCCCCAAGCGCCTCAAATATTTAAACAGCTATTAATGGTTTCTGGCTTCGATAAATATTTTCAAATAGCTCCCTGCTTCAGAGACGAAGATGCAAGAGCTGACCGTTCGCCAGGAGAATTTTATCAGTTAGATTTCGAAATGGCCTTCGCAACCCAGGAAGATGTACTTTCAGTTGCAGAAGAAGTATTATATGAAACTTTTACTAAGTTTTCAGATAAGGAAGTTTCAAAACCTCCTTTCAGAAGAATTCCCTACGCAGAAGCAATGCTGAAGTATGGTACGGATAAGCCGGATTTGAGAAATCCCCTTACTATTATAGATATAAGCCACATGTTTGTGGAAACAGATTTTGCACCTTTTAGAAAGAAGACTGTTCGTGCCATAAATGTACCTGATTGTGCATCTCAGCCAAGGTCCTTCTTTGAAAAGATGCTTGAATTTGCTCTTAGTATAGGTATGAAGGGATTAGGCTACATTAAAGTCACAGAGGAAATGGAGTACAACGGTCCTATTGATAAATTTCTTTCTGAAGAAGATAGAAAAGAGTTAGCAGAAATAGCTGGTTTAAAGCCGGGGGATGTATTGTTCTTCATAGCAGATAGCAGGGAACATGCACCTAAGTTAGCGGGACAAATAAGGACGGAATTGGCTAGGAGATTAGACTTAATAGATGAAAACAGGTTTGAAATGTGTTACATTGTTGATTTCCCTATGTATGAAATAGATGAACATACGGGAAAAACAGTATTTACTCACAATCCTTTTTCCATGCCTCAGGGAGGAATAGAGGCATTACTTGAAAAAGATCCCCTTGACATTCTTGCCTATCAGTACGATATTGTATGTAATGGTGTGGAACTTTCTTCAGGAGCTGTGAGAAATCACGATATTGACATAATGTTAAAAGCTTTTGAAATAGCAGGATATACGGAAGAAGACTTAAAAAATAAATTTACAGCCTTGTACAGAGCCTTCAAGTATGGAGCACCTCCTCATGCAGGTATGGCTCCTGGAGTAGACAGAATTATAATGCTTTTGACAGGAGAAGAAAATATAAGGGAAGTTATTGCATTCCCCATGAACAACAATGCTCAGGACTTATTGACAGATGCGCCTAAGGAAGTTACAGAGCAACAATTAAGAGAAGTTCATATAAAATTAAGGTAGGAGGGTTGTATGGTAAGTAAAGAGGAAATAATAAAGATTGCTAAACTTTCGAATTTATGGATTGATGAAGAGGAAATTGAACCAGTTAGGGAAGAAATGGCAAAGATAATTGAATTTGCCCATACTATCAATGATGTTGTTGAAGATGGATCTGTTGAATTTGACAACATAAATGAAATTGTAAATGCTTTTAATGAAGATGTGGTTGTGGACTCTTATGACAGAGAGGAAGTTTTAAAGAACAGAGAAGGCGGAGAAAACGGCTACTTCCTAGTGAGAAGAAGAGCTTAGGAGGTGAAAATATTGAGTCGAATAAAATATATACAAAAACTACTAGAATCTAAAGAGATTTCCTGTGTTGAACTAACGAAAAAATATTTAAGTAAAATTGAAGAAGAAAACAAAGCAATAAATGCTTATGTCAATGTTACGAAGGAAGATGCCCTTAAAGCTGCTGAGACTGTGGACGAAAAAATTAATAAAGGTGAAAAGTTACAGCCCTTAGAAGGTATTCCCATGTCCCTTAAGGATAATATATCTACAAAAGACATTGAAACCACTTGCTGTTCTAAAATGTTAAAAGACTATATTCCCATTTATGACGCAACGGTTTGGGATATACTAAAGAAGCAAAATTCAATTCTTCTTGGAAAAACTAATATGGACGAATTTGCCATGGGCTCATCCTGTGAAACTTCATATTTTGGTGCTACCTTAAACCCTCATAATAAACAGCATGTAGCAGGAGGAAGTTCTGGTGGTGCAGCAGCTTCCGTAGCTGGTGGTATGGCGGCATTCGGTTTGGGTACCGACACGGGTGGTTCTATCAGACAACCTGCAAGTTTTTGTGGTGTCGTTGGCTTTAAGCCTACTTATGGCACAGTTTCAAGATACGGGGTTGTTGCCTATGCCTCAAGCTTGGACCAGGTTGGACCAATTACTGCATCTGTGGAAGATGCGGCAATAGTATATGACTCTATATCCTTGTATGATAAGAAAGATTCAACTTCCTTGGGAAGCAAATTTACTACTCATGACAAATTAGATAAAAGTATTAAAGGAATTAAAATAGGAGTGGTAAAAGAATTTTTTGAAGGAATACAGGACGATATCAGAAAGCCTGTGGAAGAGTCAATAAAAATATATGAAGAGTTAGGAGCAGAAATTGTATATATAGATATGCCTCTTTTAAAAGTATTTTTGCCAGTTTACTATATAACCTCTTCTGCTGAAGCTGCATCCAACATGGGAAGATATGACGGTATAAGGTACGGATATAGAACAGACAGCTATAATAATATAAGCGAAATGATATGCAAAACCAGGAGTGAAGCTTTTGGAAAAGAAGTGAAGAGAAGAATAATGCTTGGAAACTATGTTCTAAGTTCTGAGTGTTATGAAGCATATTACAAAAAAGCACAAAATTTAAGAGGTGCAATTATCAGAGATTTTAAAAGGATATTTGAAAAATGCGATGTAATACTTACTCCTACAGCCCCAACAACAGCATACACCTTAGGTGAAGCATCAAAAGATCCAATTAAAACTTATTTAATGGATATATGTACTGTTCCTGCAAATATTGCAGGATTGCCAGCAATTTCTGTTCCTTGTGGCCTAGATAGCAATAAAATGCCTGTAGGAATGCAGTTAATGGGCAATAATTTCGAAGATTACAAAGTATTGAATATAGCTTATCAGTATGAAAAGAATACGAAAAATCAGACAGATGGAATAACTCTATGGCAGGAGGTGGAAATATGAGTTATGAGTTAGTTGTGGGATTGGAAACCCATGTGGAATTATCAACTAAAACAAAAATATTCTGCCAGTGTACAACCGAGTTTGGTGGAGAACCTAATACTCATTGTTGTCCCGTATGTTTGGGAATGCCGGGTACTTTGCCTAAATTAAATAAAAAGGTTGTAGAATATGCGGTTAAGGCTGGCCTTGCCACCAACTGCAAAATAAGAAATTATTCCAAAATGGACAGAAAAAATTACGTATATCCGGACTTGCCCAAGGCATACCAAGTATCACAATTTGACAAGCCCATTTGTGAGAATGGATATATTACACTATCTTCCGGTAAAAACATTCGTATTAACAGAATCCATATAGAGGAAGATGCAGGGAAACTTATTCACGAAAGAGGAGATACTTATATAGATTACAACAGAGGAGGAGTGCCCCTTATTGAAATTGTAACGGAGCCAGATATTAGAAGCGTCGAGGAAGCCGTTGAATATATTGAACAGTTAAGATTGATTATGAAGTATATAGGGGTATCCGATGTAAAGATGCAGGAAGGTTCCCTTAGATGTGATGTTAATATTTCCGTAAGGAAAAAGGGCGAGGAAAAGTTTGGAACCAGAGCGGAAATTAAAAATATGAACTCTGTTAACTTCATAGCCAAGGCAATAGAGTATGAATTTGAAAGACAAGTGGATTTATTGGAAAGTGGCGGTGTAGTTGAGCAGGAAACAAGAAGATACGATTCGGATAAGAATATAACGGAAAGCATGCGGGGGAAAGAAGATGCAGAAGATTACAGATATTTCAGAGAGCCGGATTTAGTTAATATTTATGTTTCAGAAGAAGATATAAATAAATATAAGAAGGAACTACCTCA
>DURT01000025.1 GCA_012843025.1 Tissierellia bacterium
ACTACTACCAATACTGAAACAATAGCCAATATTATGGGATACATCATTGAGGATTTCACTTTGTTTTCTAATTTGTTTTCTTTTTCAAAGTGTTCTGCCATTCGTAACATTACAGTATCCAAGTTACCGCTTACTTCCCCTGCTTCTACCATGCTTATTAGTATTGTGGGAAAGACATTCCTGTGGTGTTTCATTGACTCTGATAAAGTGGAACCTTTTTGTACTTCTTCATATGTGTCCGCTATTGCATTTCTGAAAGTCTTATTTTCAGTTTGTGATACTAATATTTCCAAACAGGGTACTATGCCCAGGCCTGCGCTTATCATGGTGTAGAATTGTCTGCAAAAAAGTGCTAAATCTTTCTTCTTAACTTTCTTTTTAAAGATTTCAATCTGGGCTTCGCTTTCTATATCACGCTCTATGGAAATTACCAGTTCATTTTTTTCCTTGAGCATACTTACTAAGCCAGCTTCATTGTCTCCCACGTATAAGCCTTCTGTCTCACGTCCATCAGCTGTTATTGCTTTGTACTTGTATCGCATAAAATCACCTACTTAGATTATATTGACTTTCTTACTTCATCTATGTTGTATGCCTGACTAATTGCTACTTCCTTGGTGATTAATCCTCGTCTATATAAATTTATTAAAGAAGTGTCCATTGTATGCATACCTAGTGCTGCTCCTGTTTGTATTGATGTCTCTATTTGATGAATTTTTCCTTCCCTGATTAAATTCCTGATGGCAGGGGTGGCAAGCATTACTTCAA
Organism: Tissierellia bacterium; assembly: GCA_012843025.1. Lineage (GTDB taxonomy): Bacteria > Bacillota > Clostridia > Tissierellales > Sedimentibacteraceae > Sedimentibacter. The sequence goes on from DURT01000025.1 coordinate 769, forward strand.
AAGCTCCAACTCTGCCCCTTCCACTTGCTCTTAAAACTAATTGCTGGGATATTACAGCTTCTATAACCGATGCCAACTGGACTCGTATTTGTTGCTGCTGAAAGGGAGGAAATACATCTATTATCCTGTCCATTGTTTTAGCTGCACCATTAGTATGAAGGGTTGAAAGTACCAAGTGACCAGTTTCTGCAGCTGTCAAAGCTGTGGAAATGGTCTCCAAATCTCTCATTTCTCCTACCAGTATAACGTCTGGGTCCTCTCGTAAGGCTCCTCTTAAGCCACTGGCAAAGGTTATAGTATCTGAGCCTACTTCTCTTTGGTTTACTATTGATTTTTTGTGTCTATGTAAGTACTCGATAGGTTCTTCGAGGGTTACAATATGGCATCTTCTTTCGGAGTTTATCTTGTTGATAAAAGATGCTAAAGTTGTGGTTTTTCCACTTCCTGTAGGACCGGTTACCAGTATAAGTCCTCTTCGTAATTTAGTTAATTCTCCTACAACTGGAGGAAGTCCTAATTCTGCCATAGTTGGTATTCCTAAGGGTATTATCCTTAGAACCATGGCATAACTTCCTCTTTGTCTGAAGGCATTTACCCTGAATCTACCCACACTGGGTATGGAGTATGAAAAGTCAATTTCTCCTATTTCAGTTAATTTCCTAAGTCTGTTTTCATTCAGTGCTTGTTTAATTAAGTGTAGTGTATCTTCAGGAGTAAGTTTTCTTTCTATTAATGATACTAATTCTCCGTCTATTCTATAGGTAGGTGGTATGCCTACTGTCAAATGAATATCCGAAGCATTTCTTTCAATCCCAATAGTTAACAGTTCTATTAAGTTCATCTTTTCCCCTATCCCCCTATAATGTATATCCTGCTCTCATTATTTCTTCGAAGGATGTATCTCCCTTTAAGGCTAAGTCAGAAGCTGACTGGAGCAAGGTAGTCATCCCATCTTTAAGGGCCTGGCTTCTTATATCGTCTGTGTTTGCACCTGTGTTTATAAGCCTTCTGATACTTTCATTTACCAGCATTACTTCGTGTACTGCCGATCTGCCCTTATAGCCATTGTTGCAGGAGTTACAGCCAACTGGTTTATATAGTGTTACTTCGTTATCCCCTTCTATACCCAATATTCTCTTTTCTGAATCACTTGCTATATATTTTTCCTTACATTTTGGACAAAGTAATTTTACTAACCTTTGGGATATTATCCCTATTACTGCAGATGAAACCAAGTAAGGTTCTAGTCCCATATCTACGAGTCTTGCTACAGTTGATGGACTGTCGTTAGTATGCAGTGTGGACAGTACCAGGTGACCTGTAATAGCTGCCCTTACTGCAATTTCCGCAGTTTCGGCATCTCTTATCTCTCCTATCATTATGGTATCCGGGTCCTGTCTTAAAATTGACCTAAGACCTGAAGCAAATGTAAGCCCTGCTTTTACATTTACCTGTACTTGATTTATACCCTTTAATTTGTACTCAACCGGATCTTCTACTGTGATTACATTTTTACTTTCAACATTTAATTCTCTTAAAATTGTATACAGGGTGGTGGTTTTACCGCTTCCTGTAGGTCCTGTTACTAAAAGCATCCCATAGGGCTGAGCTATCATTTTGTTTAATTTATCCAAATTATCCTTACTAAAGCCTAATTTTTCCTTAGTAAAGTTGAAATTACTCTTATCCAATATTCTGAGAACTATTTTTTCACCATAGACTGTTGGCAGGGTGGAAATTCTTAAATCAATTTCCCTGTCGTTAAATTTCATCTCAACTCTGCCGTCCTGTGGTATTCTTTTTTCTGCTATATCCATTCTTCCAATAATTTTAACCCTGGTTACTATGGGTGAAAGGTTGGATTTAGGCAACACCATTATTTCTGTTAAATCGCCGTCTATACGAAATCTGACCCTTATATCATTATGACTTGGCTCAATGTGAATATCTGATGCATTGCTTCTCATAGCTTGTTCGATTATGGAGTTTACCAGTTTTACTATGGGAGCAGTTGCTACTTCCAGCATTTCTTCTTCAGCTGATTCTTCTTCTGTGGGAAGGAATACGTCTGAAAGCTCGTCCAAGGTTTTTCTGGTAAAAAAGCTGCTATAGTATCTGTCAATAACCTGGTCTAAGTCTGCACCATAGGCAAGACAAGGCATTACCTCCATTTTGGTAAACAGTCTTATATCATCTATGGCAACAAAGTTTAACGGATCTATCATGGCGACCAAAAGCATATCGTCTTTTTTGTCGATAGCTATAAGCTTGTATTTTCTAACGATACTTTCTGGTATTAAGGTGGCAACATTAGAATTTATTTCATACTTACTCAGGTCAACTTTAGGAAAGCCAAGCTGGGTTTCTAAGGCTTCTATAATGTCATCTAAACTTAGCCATCCTTTTGAAACGATTACCTCTCCTAATTTCATCTTAGATGTCTTTTGGTCTTCTAAGGCTTCATTTAGTTGTTCCTTCGTAATTTTTCCTGAAAATAACAATAGTTCTCCAAGCTTTAAGTTTGATTTCTGCAATTAAGTATACCTCTCATTTTTATTTGCAATATATCGCTATTATAGTTTTATGTAATTACAATTGTATTCTTTTGAAATTTCATCTTTATTTTATTTCAATTACATTTTGATTACACGGGCTCATTATGTATCTTTTTTCATAAATTTTATAAATATTATAAAAAAATCTGCCTAATTATTAAGCAGATTTTTACATTCTGTTATTTATTTTTTCTTTGTTTATCTTTAGGTACCACGCAAGTTCCACTGGCTCTGCATACTACTATTGGTTCTTCCAAAAAGTCGCAGGCTGATTCACTTATATCTTTTCGTGGCACTATAACTTTTCTTGCTTCAAATACCATTTTTCTTGATGATTTTCCCTGGGAAACTATTTCACCTTCAGCTTCAATATAGTCTCCTGCATAAACGGGAGCCAAAAACTCCACATTGTCGTAAGCAACGAACAAACCTTCGTCTCCGTCATTTCTGATTAGAAGCTCCGTTGCCACATCTCCGAATAATCCTAACATTCTTGCTCCGTCCACTAAGTCTCCACCATAGTGGGCATCTTGAGAGCTCATTCGTAATCTTATTAGTGCTTTCATTTCATCCTCCTAAATTTATCCTCTTATTGCCCTGTCCATTTATTTTACCACCGAATTTTTCCCTTGTCAATGAGGGGACAAGGGCTATAGGAAATAATACTTAAGGGGAGAAAAATAAAAGACGCATTTCTGCGTCTAATTAATCCTTAAAGGCATCCTTCATTTTACCGAAGAAACCTTTCTTGTCGGCTTCATTTTTTTCTCCCATTTCTTCAGCAAACTGCCGCAGGATGGTTCTTTGTTTCTCGGTAAGTTTTTTGGGGACTTCTATTTTAACTCTTACGTATTGGTCTCCCTTGCCGGAGCCTCGTAGGTTTTTAATTCCCTTGTTTCTTAGTCTGAAAACTGTTCCTGTCTGGGTTCCTTCAGGAACCTCGTATTTTACCTTTCCATCTATGGTAGGTACCTCGATGGGACCTCCCAGGACTGCCTTTGCAAATGATATGGGTATTTCACACCATATATCGTAGCCGTCCCTTTCAAATATTTCATGGGGTTTAACATTAATATACACATACAGGTCTCCTGCAGGACCTCCTCTTTCCCCATGGTTTCCTTCTCCACGAAGGGGAATTACGGAACCAGTATCCACTCCTGCCGGTATGTTGATGGAGAGTTTTCTGGACTTTCTTTCCTTTCCAGAGCCGCTACATGCAGTACATGGGTCTTCCACTACTTCTCCCACACCGCCACAGGTAGTACATGTCCTCGAACTTGCAAATTGTCCGAAGGGTGTTCTTTGTACTGTTCTTATGCTGCCTGTGCCGTTACAGGTAGGACATGTTTTTTTGCCAGTACCTTCCTTGGCTCCTGAGCCATCACATACGTGGCATTTTTCTATTCTATTTATTTTAATATCTTTTTTTGTACCGAAGGCTGCTTCTTCAAAAGTTATATCCAACTTTATTTTTAAATCAGAACCTGCTTTAGGGCCTGTTCTCTGAGGTCGTGATCCTCCGAAACCTCCTCCGAAGAAATCACCGAATATATCTCCAAATATATCTCCAAAGTCGGCGAATCCGCCTCCTCCACCAAAGCCGCCGTTTTGGTCAAAGGCCGCATGGCCGAATTGGTCATACTTGGCTTTTTTGGCAGGGTCGCTAAGAACTTCGTAGGCTTCGTTAACCTCTTTGAATTTTGCTTCTGCTTCCTTATCGTCTGGATTTAAATCAGGATGGTATTTCTTCGCTAATTTTCTGAAGGCTGCTTTTATTTCCCTCTCATCTGCGTCTCTACTGACTCCAAGGACTTCATAGTAATCTCGTTTAGCCATCTGTTTCACCGCCTTGCTCTATTACATTAACTAAGCTAAACCCTACTAAGGATTTAGCTTGGTTGTTACATCATTATTAGAATGTACCTTAATTGTCATCATCATTTATTTCTTCGAAATCTGCCTCTACCACATCTTCCTCAGGTTCTGAACCTGGATTGAAGTTTGGATCAACTTCAGGCCCTCCTTGAGCTCCTGTCTGAGCGTAAAGCTTTTGAGCCAAGTCGTTGAATACCTTAGTTAAACTTTCTGTTTTTTCTTTCATCTGGGCAGTATCATTGTTTTCAATTGCTTTTTTAAGTTCATCCAATGCTGCCTGTGCTTTTGATTTTTCTTCTTCAGAAATTTTGCCTTCAAGTTCTTTAAGGGTTTTTTCTGTTTGATAAGCTAAGGTGTCTGCATTGTTTTTAATTTCAATTGCTTCTTTTTTCTTGCGGTCTTCTTCAGCAAATTGTTCTGCTTCTTTAACTTTCTTCTCTATTTCTTCATCTGACATTTTCGTAGATGCTGTAATGGTAATTTTTTGTTCTTTTCCTGTACCTAAGTCTTTTGCACTTACATTAACTATACCGTTGGCATCTATGTCAAAAGTAACTTCTATTTGAGGAACTCCTCTTGGAGCAGGAACTATACCTGATAATTGGAATCTGCCCAATGTTATGTTATCTGCAGCCATTGGTCTTTCACCCTGTAGTACATGGATATCAACTGCTGGCTGATTGTCTGTAGCTGTTGAGAATATCTGGCTCTTCTTGGTTGGAATTCGGGTATTTCTTTCTATTAACTTGGTAAATACTCCTCCTAAAGTTTCAATTCCTAAGGATAGTGGTGTTACGTCAACAAGTAGTATATCTGTTCCGAACTCTCCTGTCAATACTCCACCCTGAATTGCTGCACCTAAAGCAACACATTCATCCGGGTTTATTCCCTTATGAGGTTCTTTGCCTGTCAATCTTTTTACTGCTTCCTGAACTGCAGGTATTCTTGTGGAACCTCCTACCAACAATACTTTGTCGATTTGGTCTGCTGTTAATTTAGCATCTGATAAGGCTCTTTTAACAGGTTCAATAGTCTTTTCAACCAAGAATGCTGTAAGTTCGTTGAACTTTGCTCTTGTAAGGTCCATGTTTAGGTGTTTTGGACCTTCGTGGGTGGCTGTAATAAAGGGTAGGTTTATGTTTGTGGTCATGGCGCTGGATAGTTCTTTTTTTGCATTTTCTGCTGCTTCTTTAAGTCTTTGAAGCGCCATTTTGTCTTGTCTTAAATCAACTCCGTTTTCTTTCTGGAATTCATCTGCTAAGTAATTTATGATAACCTGGTCAAAGTCATCTCCACCAAGTCTGTTGTTTCCAGCTGTTGCTTTAACTTCAAATACTCCATCTCCTATTTCAAGGATGGAAACGTCAAAAGTTCCTCCTCCCAAGTCATAAACCATTATAGTTTGCATTTGGGTTTCCTTGTCAACGCCGTAAGCTAAAGCTGCTGCCGTAGGCTCGTTTATAATTCTTCTTACTTCTAATCCTGCAATTCTTCCTGCATCCTTGGTTGCCTGTCTCTGGCTGTCTGAGAAATATGCAGGTACTGTTATAACTGCTTCTGTTACTGTTTCTCCAAGGTAACTTTCTGCATCTGCTTTTAATTTTTGAAGTATGAATGCAGATATTTCTTGTGGAGTGTATGATTTATCACCTATTGTAACCTTTTTGTCGGTTCCCATGTCTCTTTTTATGGATGATATTGTTCTTTCAGGGTTTGTAACAGCTTGTCGTTTTGCTGTTTCTCCCACTAATCTTTCTCCATCTTTAGTGAATGCAACGATTGAAGGAGTAGTCCTTTTTCCTTCTACGTTAGCTATAACAACAGGTTCTCCACCTTCCATTACAGATACGCACGAGTTTGTTGTTCCTAAGTCAATACCTATAATCTTGCTCATTTTATTCCTCCATTTATGAAAAATTGTTTAGATTTAATATTCATCACCAATGTAATAGTGAATCTGCTTTCCATTTTAGGGTTATGCTACTTTCTGCAAATTCTAACCATTGCAGGTCTAATTAATCTGTCTTTTACAGTATATCCTTTTTGAAGAACCTCAATTACGGTGCCGTCTTCGTATTCTTCACATTCTTCAAAGGCTACTCCGTAGTGCAGGTTGTGGTCAAAGGGTTTGTGCAAGGCTTCTATTTCTTCTAATCCCTTCTTTTTAAGTGTCTCCATAAGCTGGTTGTAAACCATTATTACGCCTTCTTTGTAATTATTGTTCTCTGAATCGTCGGCTGCAATTGCTCTTTCTAAATTATCTATTACAGGAAGAAGATCCTTAATAACTGCCGATACTGCATCGTTGTAAGTAGATAATTTCTCTTTTTCTGTCCTGTTTTTATAGTTTAGGAAGTCTGCCTGTAATCTTAACATTCTATTCTTAAGGGATTCTAAATCTTCGCTTTTTTCTTCATCAGTTTCTGTTTTTTCTTTTGGTTCCTGGACTTTTTCTTCCTCAGCATCTCTTTCCTTTGTTTCTACTTTTTCCTTATCCTGAGCAGTCGTTTCTTCATTCTGCTGCTCCATTTCTTCCATATTTTCATTGTTTACTTCATCACGTCTTTCATCAATTGACATTTCTTCACTCCTTATATTCTCCGTTATAGTTCTGATTAATTATTTCATTAATTGCTTCCGATATGGATTTTACAGTTTTTATTACATTGCTGTAATCCATACGGGTAGGTCCTATCACTCCAATTCTGCCTATAAGCTTACCGTTTAATTTGTAAGTTGCAGTAATAAGGCTGCAGTCTTTTAATTCTACAGTCTTGTTTTCGCTTCCTATGGATATTTCCAAATCACTGTTAATGTCTTCAGCGTTTTGGAACAGTCTTGCCATACTGTGTTTATCTTCAACAAAAGAAATAAATTCTCTTGCTTTAACAATGTCATTATATTCTGGTAAATCTAAGATATTGGTTATACCGTCTGAAAATACATTGACTTCTTCAAGACCTGTCATTTGATCCATCAGGTAGGGCAAGAGGTCCATCAATGCATCATTATTACTTTCTCTTGTTATATAAAGCTCTCTGATAATACTGTCCTTAATTTTTTCTAAGTCTCCCAACTTATGACCATGCATCTTTTCGGAAAGGGATACGGATATTCTTTCCATCTGATCACTAGGTATGGGGCTGTTTAATCTCAGCATTACCTGTTTAACTATATTTGACTGCAATATTATCAACAACAGAACCGTATATTCTGAAACAGGTACTAACTGTATTCTTTGTATTACAGATTGTTTTAGCTGAGGTGCAACTACAAATGAAGTATACTTTGTTATTTGAGACAAAATTCGCACGGAGTTCCTAAATATGGAGTCTAATTCGCTTGATTTGTCTTCAATAATACTTTTTAACTTATCTAAATTGGGATTCTTCGATTTTTTTACTTTTTTCCACAAATCGTCCACATAGTATCTATATGCTTTATCTGTTGGTATTCGTCCTGATGAAGTATGGGGCTGGATAAGAAAACCCATTTCTTCCAAGTCAGACATTTCGTTTCTGATAGTAGCAGGGCTTACTCCAAGCTCGTACTTTTTTGAAATCGTCCTTGAGCCGACTGCTTCTGCATTGTCTATATAGCTGGATATAATAGCTTTTAAAATAGCAATTTTTCTCTTATCCAAAGACACACAATCACCTCTTTTCTTTGTTAGCACTCTCAGTGCTTGAGTGCTAACCTCATACTATAAAGATACTACTTATGATAAAATTTGTCAATAGAAAATGCAAAAATAATATTATAGATAGCTGGCAATATCTCTTCTTACAAGGTTTATTCCATAAATTGTATAAATACATAGTTGGAAATATCCATTCCCTTTTGGGTAAGTTTAATACCTTCACTAGTTGATACGATTAGGTGGTTCTTTGTGAGGTATTCTATTTCTTTTTTGTATTTTTCAAAAAAATCTATTGAAAACTTCTTTTTAAAATCAGTAAATTTCAAACCTTCATTAAGCCTTAACCGGAGCATAATATATTCAAAAATAAGACTTTCTTCTGTCAGAGATTCCTGTATGTTTCTTTGAAAGTTTCCCCTTAAGGCGCCTTGTATGTATTCTTTAAGATCTGAAGGATTATTATATCTGACAGCATTAAAAAAAGAATGAGCGGAAGGCCCTATACCTATGTATTCTTCCTGATTCCAATATTTTAAATTATGCCTGCACTCAAATCCTGTTACTGCAAAGTTTGAAATTTCGTACTGGACTAGCCCATGTTTCTCCATAATATCTCGCCCTGCATAGTACATTTCTCTTTCTAATTCTTCTTTAGGCATAGTTATTTTATTATCTCTTTCTAATATATACATGGGAGTTCCTTCTTCTAACTTTAAGGAATAGTAGGAAATATGTTTTATGCCCTTCTCTATTAACCGTAAAATAGTGTTCTCTATACTCTCTATTGTTTGTCCAGGAATGTTGAACATAACATCTGCATTAATATTGGTAAATACTTCTTCCTTAGCTTTTTCTATTGCTCCCAATGCTTCTTTTGAGTTATGGATTCTCCCTATATTTTTCAATATGGTATCATCTAATGATTGTATTCCTATACTCAGGCGGTTTATCCCCATCTTCTTATATTCATTTAAATTATACTTATTTAACGTGTTGGGATTTGCCTCAAGGGTTATTTCTGCATCTTCTGTAACAGTGAATATACTTTTCACTGAGTTAATTAGTTTTTCTAAATTATCAGTCTTTAATATTGAAGGAGTTCCTCCGCCCAAGAAAATAGTGTCTACAAGGTATTTATTTTTTAATTCACTGTAGCTAGTTAATTCATTAATTGCTGATTTAATATACTTATCTTCTAATGTTTCCATCCACTTAACGGAATAAAAGTCGCAGTAGTCGCACTTTTTTGTGCAAAAGGGTATGTGTATGTAAATACCTAATTTTTTCATGTTTACCTCTTTCTGTCCTTAGGGAGAACTTTATAATTTAATTCTATTCTAATTCTCCTCTTTGATACATTACAATAGCAGAAGTTACCACACCAGCTGTTTCTGTTCTTAAAATTCTTTTGCCTAAGGTTACTATGTGTGCTCCTATTTCCTTAAACATTTCAATTTCTTTAAGGTCAAAGCCTCCTTCAGGCCCTATTACTAGGTAGTAGTTTTCTTTTGGTTCTTTTAAAGCTTCTTTAAGAGGCTTCATGTCTTCTAATTCGTAGGGAACTAAGACGGAGACATTTTCTTCTAATTTTATTTTTTCAATAAGCTGATTGACAGTCATTATAGGTTCCACTGTGGGAACTATATTTCTCTTACTTTGTTTTGCTGATTCCTTGGCAATCTTTTGCCATCTAAGGAGTTTCTTTTCCTCCTTGTCCTTATCCTTTATCTTTACCACGGTTCTTTCTGTAATTAGGGGGATAAATCTTTTAACACCTATTTCCACATTTTGCTGAATTATTGTTTCCATTTTTGTTTGCTTGGGTATACCCTGACAAAGTGTAATATTTATTTTTGACTCATTATTACTCATTATTTCTTCCAACAATGAACAGACTATATTTTCTTCCCTTATTTCTTCTATTTCTGCCCTGTATTCCTTACTTTCAGTTACAATTGAAAGTATATCTCCTGGCTGAGCACGAAGAATAGTTTTTAAATGCCTTGCATCGCCGCCCTCTACTGTAACCTTATTATTTTTTACCTGATCATCGGCACAAAAATATCTGAACATTTTTCCTCCCTCTGACGGGCTATCCAACAATTACTTCAGTTTAGCCGTTATGGACACCCATTCTTCCCTGTAGTTTATTTCTAATATTTCAAATCCTAAACTTTCAAAGTTTTCCACCACTTCATCCAAGTACTTCCTTATTATTCCTGAAGCTATTACTATACCGCCTTTTTTCAAAAATTTTGGAAAAGTATCACTCATTCCCATTATTATTTGAGCAATTATATTTACTAATATTATATCATACTTCTTGTATCCGATTTTTTCCTGAAGTTTGATATCTTCCGTTACATCACCACAATACAGGCTTAACTTATCATTGGAAAAATCGTTTAAGGCTGCATTTTCTCTTGCAATATTCACAGCATTTTCATCAATATCAACCCCTGTACAATGGCTTGCTCCAAGCAAGAGGGATGCAATGGACAGTATACCGCTGCCACATCCAAGATCTAATACCTCCATACCTTCTTCCATATATTTAATTATCTGCTCTAAGCAAAGGCGGGTCGTATGGTGCTGGCCGGTACCGAAACTCATACCTGGATCTATTTCTAATATTATTTTTCCATCAATAGGCTCTGTGTATTTTTCCCAGGAAGGCTTTATAATTAGTTTATCTGAAACTGTAAATGGCTTGAAATATTGTTTCCAGTTATTTGCCCAATCTTCATCATTCAAAAGCTTAGTTTTAATTTCAAGTCTTCCTAAATCGAAAGTTTTTTCTTTCTTTAATTCTTCAACCGATTCTTTTATTTTATCCAATAATCCTCTTCCCTGGTTATTATCTGCCAAGTAAACTTTAATACAACTTTCTATTTCTTTTAATTTAGCCATCTGTTCTTCATCATAATAATCCCAGTGAAAAGTTTCATCATTTAAAAATTCATCAACTATTTTTGCATCTTCAATTACGGCATCGTCAATACCTAACTTTATCATTACACCGTTGATTAGTTCAATTCCTTCTGTGGTCGTATAAATAGATACTTCAATCCAATTCATTTTTTCCTCCCATTGATCCTTATCTAAAGAAAGACTATTCTTCAACTACTACTTCATAGGTACGAACAGCAGTCTTGCTCATTCCTGCTTCCAATTACAATTTCTAGTACCTCTATGTATTATACCCAAAATTATGACTTAAGAAATCTTGATTAGGAATAGAATATAATTTATGATAAGTTTATAAATCCCTAAAGTCAACTAATTTTTACTGCATAAAGGCGTCTGAAGATACTATCAGACGCCGCTTACATAATTTATCAATTTGTAAAGCAATTTAAATTCTTCCTGATTTTCTACCAGTGTACTAACCAATCTAGGGTCGAAGTGACTTCCGCTGCTGGCTACAATAATGTCCATGCTTTTTTCGTGGGAAAAAGCTTCCTTATATATCCTTTTGGAGCGCAGTGCATCATATACATCAGCAATTGCCATTATCCTGGCAGACAAAGGAATTTCCTCTCCATTAAGGCCATATAAATATCCGCTGCCATCCCATTTTTCGTGGTGGTACAAAGTAATTTCCATTCCCATTTTGAGAAAATCATTGTAGGCATATTGCTCCTGTACTTTTTCAAGTGTTTCATATCCTATTTGGACATGGGTCTTCATAATTTCAAATTCTTCATCCGTCAGTTTTCCAGGTTTCAATAGAATGCTGTCAGGTATGCCGACCTTACCTATGTCATGAAGGGGGCTGGCCTTGTAAATAGTATCCACAAATTTATCGTCAATTTCATCAGCAAAATCTGGAAGCTCCTTTGCCCTTTTAGCCAACAATTGGCAAAAACTTGCAGTTCTCTCAATATGGTTGCCAGTATCGTCATCTCTTGACTCAGAAAGTTTAATGAGGGCGTAAATTGTTGCCATTTGAGATTCGGAAATCTCTTTAACTTTTTCTTCTACAAGTTCTTCAAGATGTTGGCTGTATCTTTTAAGTTCATCCTCAGCCTTCTTCATTTCCGTTATATCTTGAATAGTACCATAGTTATGTACGACACGACCCTTGCTGTCCACCTTAGTATTAAATATGAGATGAACCCATTTCTCACGTTTATCATCCATTAACAAGCGATATTTCTTTGTCCAGAGTCCTTTTCTCTCAGCCATAAGTTCATAGGACTTCTTTACATCTTCATAGTCATCTGGATGTACCCGGGAAAAATATAACTCTGCTGAGGGTTTATGAGAATAATCTAATTCCAAAATATCATAGAAGGATTTAGACCAATAAATTTCCTTTGTATCCCTATAAATATCCCATCGCCCTAACATGGCAATTTGTTGGGCTTCCGCAAGCAGTTCTTCACTACGGGCCAATTCTTTATTAAGAACCTCAAGCCTCCTTGCAATGGCTGAATGGTCCAATACTAAACGAGTTAATAATTCATTTTGTATTTTATCGTCAATCAATTTAGCATAGCTTTCAAGGGCTAATTCTAAAATATCTTCGTTTTTGTCTGAAGGTCTCTTATTATTCAGAACATCATGCAAAATTAAACATTCTCTTTCCATTATCCTTCTCCATACAGGAAATATTCAATTCCAACATTTTTAACTCTTTTTAAATGTTTAATTATTGTCTGAACATCTTCCTTCCTTGGAATTACACTTCCATGCTGAGGTGCAATACACTCAATGTCCAGAGATTCTAAGAGGTTCATAGTATATTCCACAGCTAAATTTGATGCCATTACCTTTTGATGGAATTTCTTAATACTATCTATGGGGCATTTGGGTACATTATTTGGACACTTATTGGTATCCAGGCACTCATTGCATTCCTTATTTAACTTTAAGAATAATGACCAGTTTTCATCATGACTACCAAATAAATCGCTAGTAAACAGTGTCTTGGTTAACTTATCATAGGTTACGAAACTACCTGGTTGATGGCAGAAGGGAGTTGGGTAAAACTCTAAACGCCTGCCTGTGGCAAAATCGTAGTGGTTGTCCAAATCACGGAAATCAATCTTTTCTGTACGCCTTGAATAGTAATTTATAAATAAATTATTTTCTTCGTGAGATATTATTTTTAAAGAATCACTGTTAATTATGGCTTCAAATTGAGGTAGGCTCCCGCACAGGTCCGGGTCATAGTGGTGGTAAATCAGTCTTTTAATCTGAGCTGGTACTATTCCGGTCCTTAGTATTTTTAGCATAACTTTACTGAATTCATCACGGCTTCCGCCATCAATCAACACTGCCTCATCGCCCTCAATTACCAGGTATGGATTACAATTCAACTCACCACTAGTAATTGAGTATCCCACCCAATATATACCTTTTGCAATTTCCACAGGTTCTTTTTCCAAGTCCATAGCATAGTCCACGTATTGACTTCTGTTTTCTATTTTATTTTGATTATGAGTTGAAATCATAAACCCTCCCATGTAAATTTCTGTATGTTCATGATAGCATTTATGTAGAATTTTGTCAAAACTAAGTAGGAATGATGTGTAGAAAACTTTTAATAATTCAGATCTCCTTTTCTTATGTAACTAAGTTACTTAAGTATTTACATATTTGTATTATAATTGCAGTGAATAGTGTATTTTTTAACAATATTCTTGTCAAATAAAATCTAAAAGTATCATAAGGAGATTTTTTGTTAATTTGTAGACAAGATGCCTGTAGTGACTTACACAATAAAATTTTTAAGGAGGAGAAATGAAAAGGAAACACTATGTTTTATTGGTCTTAGTCTTGCTAATGTTATTTGTTGTTTCGGGATGCAGCAACAATCAAAGTCCTGCTTCCACCACTGAATCAGAAATATCTATTGAACAAGTAAACGATTTTTTGAACATTAGCGGAGGTTTGGGACCCAATGGCATTGGTAACGTCGTAGCTGTGATTCCACACGCTCATATTGATGGTCCAAAAAACGAAACACCATTTTATGCTTTCGTAAATTTCAAGTACCGGGCAAGGGATTACATTAAGTACCAGGTATCCTATCTGTCTTGTACATGCCGGGAAGCCTCGGTAAACATGTGGCAAACTATGTATGTGGAGCTTACTTTACCAGAAAGTAAAAATCCTGAAGATGTGAAGATAAGATTCTTATCCTTTGATAAGGACTCTACAGGACACTATAATGGGGGTCATTGGGGGGACTCTGATCCAATGCCATTAGGTCAAACTTATGAACTTTATAAAACTGAGTACATATCCTTTTTCCCGAAAAAGGATGCAAAGTACATAAAATCCTTAAGTACAATAGATGACATTGCAATTGAAGAGTATCAAACTGGAGATGGAAGAGAAAACTTCACCCTTGATGCCTTGTCAGGAGCTTCCGTTTCTGCAAACAACATAATCAGAATTCTGCATTCAGTATTGGATTATCATGCAACAGACGAATATTTTAATAATTAGGAGGAAATATGTTTAAATTTAAAAAATTATTATCAGTTTTATTAATCCTGGCAATAGTATTAACTGGATGCGCTGCTCCAGCTTCTAATCAGCCAGCACCTGCACAGGAAGAACAACCAGCTTCAGAGTTAGCAGAACTGCCACCAGCACAAAAGGTTGAAGGCGATTATTCTTTTGAAAACTCAGGTATTAATCATGAAAATTTATTGGATTATTTAAACAGACCGGATTCAGTTTACATTGACCTAAGAAATTATGAAGATTATGCTAAAAAACATTTTAAAAACTTTGAAGTGATTCCCTTCTTCGCCTATATTTACAATGAAAATGCTGGAACCGAGGGATTCCCACAACTATTTAAGGGAACACATGATGAGCCCATACCAGTTTATGAATCATCAGAAGCTATTTTAAATGCTCTTTTCCCAAAAGATAAGAATTTAATGCTTATGTGCCAGTCTGGTGGAAGAGTTGCAATGCTTATGAAAATGTTAGCAGCCCACGGATATGACATGAGCAAAGTTTACAACGTAGGAGGAATGGCCCAATACACAGGCGAACAGTACAGAGAGTTTATTACTGACACTGAAGAATTAAACGTTGAAGTTAACTATATAATTAATGCATATTAAGATACT
Organism: Tissierellia bacterium; assembly: GCA_012843025.1. GTDB lineage: Bacteria > Bacillota > Clostridia > Tissierellales > Sedimentibacteraceae > Sedimentibacter. Next base: position 15,939 of record DURT01000025.1, read on the forward strand.
ATAAAACCATGGAAATTTCCATGGTTATAGTATTTTAGATAATAGAGATATCCTTAGTTCTTTTCTCTAACCGGAACATATAAGGAATACCTACTGGTTAAAAATAGCTGTGGATCACTTCAGTTATAGGTTCTATAATAAATGTTGGGGTGTGTAAAAACACTTCAACATTTTTTTATAAAGCAAATAAAAAAAGTGTAGAGCAAAATAAAAAAATCCATTAGAATAAAGTCACCACAACCATTCAAAGGAGGTTTCTAAATGCTCTACGAGAATAATTATATCGAAAAACTGTTAGGAATTAAAGGGGTAATTTTAAAAAATATTGAAGAAAATGATACAAGCATTACTATAAGTTTTAAACTAAAGGTAAAGGATCATATATGCCCTTGCTGCGGCAATATAACAAGAAAAATACATGACTATAGAACTCAAATTATCAAAGAAGCTCCAATGTTTGGAAAACATACCTATTACAAATACAGAAAAAGAAGGTATGTTTGTAATCATTGCAATAAAAAGTTTTATGAGAAAGCTTCTTTTGTCCCCAGATACCATAGGATGACATCAAGGCTTGTAAGCCTGTATATTAACAGATCCTAAAGGCAAAAGAGTATTAGATATTTTAGAAGGTAGAGAACAGCATATATTAACCGACTACTTTAAAGACTTTAGGGTAGAAAAAATGTTAAATATTTTGTTATGGACATGTGGAAACCATACAAAGAATTAGCTGAAACATTTTTTAAAAATGCCACAGTTGTAATAGATAAATATCATTTTATACGCCAGGTAATATGGGCATTTGAAAGGGTAAGAAAGAATGAACAAAAGAAATTTGCTGATGTTAGAAAGAAATATTTCAAAAGAAGCAGATTTTTACTATTAAAAAGAATGAAAAATCTAAATGATGAAAAGCTTCAAGCTGTAGAAGTCCAGGTTTTTTTGTGTTTTAAAAAAAAAGGCTCCTAAAGCAAATAACTTCAAAGAGCCTTTTTGTATTGCGTGCTCTAAATAGCATTTAGAGCGATTTTTGTTGTATTACATATTATGCTTAATGTCATAAAATATATACATACGATTTTAAAGAGACACATTTTTACGATGGATCATCATAATTTAAAAACCATAAATTAAAAACGTGGCCAGTATAGCATACTGACCGATTTCTGTTGGACTTATTCTAAATAGCATTTAGAATGATCTTTGTTGTAGTATCAGTATACTAATATTCTTACTTATTGTCAACATATTTTTATGTTTCTTACTTTATTTTTAAATTATGTATTGTATTTTAGAAACTTAATAACTTTTTAAATCCTTCTGCTATTTTATTATTGGTTTCTTTAGTTATGATTGCAACATGAGACTTGTCCAATCTCTTTTTACTAATAGTTCGAACGTGAGCAAGATTTATATATCCGATAATTTCTTTTTTATATCCGGGTTCAATTTCTACAGGTATTTCATAATAATCTAATACCTTCCTTGACTTTGTACCATCATCATTTATGTATTCAACTATTGTTTTCCCTTTTGTTGTTTTTCCAACAATAGTCATACCTCTATGGGTAGTTATAGGAGCTGCTATTGTAGTATTAGAGCTACTGTTACCTTTATCGTTTTGCAATATAACAACTGGTCTTTTGCCATTTTGTTCACTGCCTATATTATAGCCTAACTCGCAATAAAAAATATAATTTTTCTTTACTACCTTTGGCTCACCACTAAACGAAAGCTTATATTTTCTAATAGTCCATTCTAATATAGATTTACCCAAATTTAAATGTTCTAACCATATACTTTCTATTTTATTTTCTTTTATAATTAATGTATTAAGTTTAGTTGACAGATCAGAAATGTTTTGTATTAATGTTTTAATTAATGGATTTGGCACTTTTTTTCTCTCCTTTTTTCATAAGATGTTACACATTATAACAATTTATTACGCTAATAACAATATCCGTATAGATAAAAGGGAATAATAGTAAGATGCTTTCTTCTTATAGGTCGAAGCAAACAGGGCATTTTTAAATACTATGTTTAAAAACCATTAAATTTCAACCATTAATCATGTTTGCTTCACTTACTGGATTTCGCCAGGGTGAATTATTGGCTTTGGATAGAAAAGAAATTATAAATAATAAGCTGCTGTAAGGGTAAATAAAACATTGAGAACATCTAAGATATTTGATCGTGACGGAAATTATCATTATGAATTAAAAGTTACTAAACCAAAAACAAAAGCTTCCAGAAGAGAAGTTCCATTACCAGCAGCATTGAAACCGGAATTAAAAAAATTAGAAATATTAGTCGCTGAGGAAAAGTTAAAACTTGGCGAAGCTTATACAAATAACACTTTATTATTCCCATCTCAAACAGGAACATATATTGATGCTAAAAACCTTCAAAGGTCTTGGAAGAGAGCTCTGGAAAAAGCAAATTTACCTTATAGAAAATTCCATGCATTAAGGCACACATACGCAACAACGTTGTTCGAAAAAGGAGTAAATATAGTAACTGTATCTAAATTATTAGGACATAGCACAATAAAAACTACCGAAATATACACTCATGTTTTAGAGGATGTAAAAAAAGAAGAAGTGCAAGTATTAAATGAATTTTTTGCATAAAAAATTAAGCCCTGGATATCATCCAGGGCCCCTTTACTTTTTGCCATGTAGTTAAATTATAGTTAAATATTGTTTGTTCGATTGTTTTCGATGCTTATAACCGTTGCAACCAGTGCACCGTGAGGGGTTCGAACCCCCGACCTCCCGGTTCGTAGCCGGACACTCTATCCAGCTGAGCTAACGGTGCTAAAAAATTAGAGGCGCCATCCAGATTCGAACTGGAGATCAAGGTGTTGCAGACCTTTGCCTTACCGCTTGGCTATAGCGCCTCAATATACATATTTAATTGGATATTAGGGTGAATAGAGGGATTCGAACCCTCGACCTCCAGAGCCACAATCTGGCGCCATAACCAACTAGGCCATATCCACCACAACGCTTTGGAGCGGGTGAAGGGAATCGAACCCTCGCAACCAGCTTGGAAGGCTGGGGCTCTACCACTGAGCTACACCCGCACGTTAAAACTTGGAGCGGTAGACGAGATTCGAACTCGCGACCCTCGCCATGGCAAGGCGATGCTCTACCACTGAGCCACTACCGCAATTGATGGAAGAGGATGGATTCGAACCATCGAAGGCGGTGCCAACGGATTTACAGTCCGTCCCCTTTAGCCACTCGGGAACTCTTCCATAAGCTGGTGAGAGGACTTGAACCCCCAACCTACTGATTACAAGTCAGTTGCTCTACCGATTGAGCTACACCAGCATATTGGCGACCTGGAAGGGGCTCGAACCCTCGACCTCCAGCGTGACAGGCTGGCATTCTAACCAACTGAACTACCAGGCCGCTATTTAAATGGAAGCTATAGGGATCGAACCTATGACCCCCTGCTTGTAAGGCAGGTGCTCTCCCAGCTGAGCTAAGCTTCCATATGACCCTACCGGGACTCGAACCCGGGTTACCGCCGTGAAAGGGCGGTGTCTTAACCGCTTGACCATAGGGCCTTAATATTTACTATCATTGGTAGCGGCGAACGGATTTGAACCGCTGACACTGCGGGTATGAACCGCATGCTCTAGCCACCTGAGCTACGCCGCCACTTAATGCCGAAGACCGGACTCGAACCGGTACGATCTTGAGGGACCGCAGGATTTTAAGTCCTGTGCGTCTGCCAATTCCGCCACT
>DURT01000026.1 GCA_012843025.1 Tissierellia bacterium
GAGCCTCCAGAGAAATGTCCCGTGTGTGGTGTAGGGCCTAAATACTTTGTTAAGGTGGAAGTTGAAGAAGAGGCTGTGGAATCACACGAAAAAGAAGATATAGTAATTATAGGTGGAAGCGGTGCAGGGATGGCTGCAGCCGATGAAATCAGGAAAAGAAATAAGGCAAGCAATCTTACCATATTGTCTAAAGAAAATGTGAAAGGTTATTACAGACCTCAGCTGTCTAAAATGTTAAGCGACAACACTATTACAATAGAATCCCTGTCTATTAAGGATGATACCTGGTACAAGGAAAACAATGTAAAACTTATTTTGAATAAGGCTGTTGAAAAAATAGATGTAGAGAATAAAAAAGTTTTATTACAAGATGGTAGTAACCTTCCATATACAAAGCTTATTATTGCCTCAGGAGCAGAAGTGTTTGTACCACCTTTTAAAGGAAAGGATAAAAAAGGAGTTTTTACTCTAAGATATGCAAAAGATGGTAATGAAATTAAAGAATATGCAAAGGACAAAAAGACTGGAGCTGTAATAGGTGGCGGTGTCTTAGGCTTAGAGGCAGCCAATGAGCTGAAAAATTTAGGTCTAAAAGTTACTGTTATAGAAATGGCAGACAGAATTTTGCCGAGACAATTAGACCACAGTGCTTCAGTTATCTTGGAGGAAATTGTTAATAAAGCTGGCGTGACATTTTTAAAAGGTGTAGGGACTAAGGAAATTGTGGGGAATGAAGCAGTAAAAGGAATTCTTTTAGACAACGGTGAAACAGTGGATGCTGAAGTAGTAATTATTTCCACGGGGGTTAAAGCTAATACATATTTTGCAGAAGATACAGGAATTGAAATTAAAAGAGCAATAGTTGTTAATGAAAAAATGGAAACAACTGTGCCAGACATTTATGCTTGTGGCGACTGTGCAGAGCATAATGGTATAAATTTTGCCCTTTGGAGTGAAGCAATTGAACAGGGGAAGACTGCGGGAATAAATGTAGTTGGAGGAGAGTATATATATAAAACCATAGTTCCATCAACCACCTTAAATGCCTTTGATACCAGTGTTTTTTCCATTGGTGATGTAGGTTCTGATCCAAATATTGAATATAAAACCTTTGAAATCGATGATAAAAATTATGTTAAGCTATATTTTAAAGAGGGTTTGTTATCCGGGGGAATACTAATTGGTGATACATCAAAGACTGTTGATTTAATTGAAGGTTTTGAAAAAAGTAAAACCATGGAGGAAATGGTAGAAAAGTTTAAAGCATAAATTTTATTGTTTGCTATATGAAATGCGCGGTGATATTCATCAACCGCGTATTTTTTTTATTTTAGCTACAGTTTATGACAAAATATTTCTATTACATCCTTTATAATAGCATGGGGACACACCTTTAATGTGTGGATAATCTTGCATGCATTAAAGGAATGTCCCCAATATGCAATTTTCATTAGGAGTGGTAGATGGTTTATTACGTTGAATATGTCTTCCTTGAAAATTTCATAATTGATTTTATTTTGCTTTTTATTACGGGAAAGTTGATAAAAAGGATAATAATCTTTAAAAGATTGATTGTTGCTTCCCTGGTAGGTTCCCTGTACGTAGTTTTAACTTTGTATGTGGGAAAGGAATTTATGACATACTTCATAGTAAAATTCAGTGTCTCCCTGCTAATGATAATGATTGCTTATGACTCCAAGGGAATTTTAACAAATATTAGAGTTATTCTTTGCTTTTACATAACCTCTCTGTTGATGGTGGGAATTATTAGTGCATTATATTACTTTACCTCTGATAAGTTAACGGTGAATGCAATAATCTTCTCCTTATTTACGGGGTATGGAGCATTGCATTTCTTTTTTAAAGAAATTAAAGACAGAATATCAAAACATAATTACAAAAGAACGGTCTCAATTAATATTAACGGCAAAAAGAAAACCCTGTCAGGCTATATAGATACAGGAAATGAACTAAGTGACCCTGTAACGGGAAAGCCCGTTATGGTGGTAAATATAGATTGTATAAAAGATATGCTTAATGACAGTCTATATGAAAGAATTTTGGACTTTTACAAAGATGGATCTTATGAAAAAATTTTTATGGAAAGCAATATTAATTTAAGAATTATTAAGTATAACACTATCAGTAGCAAGGGAGAAAAAATGGTCTGTATAGTACCAGATGGAATCGAAATACTAGATAATAGTTTTGGCAGTATTGATGCAATTATAGGAGTTTATCCGCGAAAAATCAGCAATGAAGATTATGACGCACTTTTGTTCAAAAAAATACTTGATTGGGAGATGGATAATAATAATGAGTGTGTTAATTCATGTTAAAGATTTCTACAGGAAAATATTTAACTTTATAATAGAAAAGATAGTAAGAGTTAAGGATATTTTCTACATAGGAGGCAGCGATTCTTTACCGGCACCATTGACTCAGGAGGAAGAAAAGGAAATAATAAGCAGAATTAACGAGTGTGAAGAAGCAAAGACTATATTGATTGAACATAATTTAAGATTGGTGGTATATCTTGCAAAAAAATTTGAATCTACAGGAATAAATGTGGAAGATTTAATTTCAATAGGCACCATCGGACTTATAAAAGCAGTAAATACTTTTAAGGCGGAAAAAAACATTAAGCTTGCTACCTATGCTTCAAAATGTATTGAAAATGAAATTTTAATGCACTTAAGGCGGGTAGGGAAAACCAAGATGGAAATTTCTTTAGACGAACCTTTGAATATTGACTGGGACGGAAATGAGCTTCTCTTGTCTGATATTTTGGGTACGGAGGAAGATATAGTTTTTAAGAATATGGAATATGAAGTGGATTTATCTTTGTTAAATGATTCCATAAAAAAGTTGAGCAAAAGAGAATTTATGATTATGAAATTAAGATTTGGCCTTAATAATTCAAAGAGTTTCACCCAGAAAGAAGTAGCGGATATGCTTGGAATTTCACAATCCTATATATCACGACTGGAAAAAAAGATACTTAATAGACTAAAAAAGGATATCAGTAAAGCTGTATAAAAAAATAAATGCCGGGAGATAATTTTACTAGGGGGATAATTTCTTATAAGGGGAATCGACGATGATAAACAAAGTAGTTATATGTGGCGTTAATACTTCTCAATTGCCAACCATTAAGACATCAGAAATGAGAAGTATGATTAAAAAAATCCAAGAAGGTGACACTGAGCTACGTGAACAGTTTATTAAGGGCAACTTAAGACTTGTTCTGAGCGTTATTCAGAGATTTAACACTAAAAATGAGCCGGTTGACGATTTGTTTCAAATAGGATGCGTCGGGTTAATAAAGGCTATTGATAATTTTGATTTGTCTTTAGATGTAAAGTTTTCTACATATGCAGTCCCCATGATAATAGGAGAGATAAGAAGGTATTTGAGAGATAATAATTCTATAAGGGTATCCAGGTCTATGAAGGATACTGCCTATAAAGCCCTCCAAGCCAGGGAAAGGTTGACGGCAGCCAACTCAAAGGAACCTACCATTGCTGAAATAGCAAAGGAAGTAGGGGTTGACAAGGAAGAAATCATATTTGCATTAGAATCCATACAAGAGCCCATATCTTTGTTTGAACCAATATATAATGACGGTGGAGATTCTCTTTATGTGGTGGATCAGGTAAAGGATGAAAAAAATATTGATGAAAAATGGATTGAAAGAATAACATTGGAGGAAAGTATAAATAATTTATCAGAAAGAGAAAGGCAGATAGTAGATATGCGTTTCTACAAAGGGAAGACCCAGATGGAAGTAGCGGAGGAAATAGGAATTTCCCAAGCTCAGGTATCCCGATTGGAAAATTCTGCCCTGGCACAACTTAGAAAAGGATTTAAAATAACATAAAGTAGAGTATACTAATATACCAACTGGTAATTTACCGGTTGGTTTTTTATGTGTCATAATTAATAATGATAGTACATACCTTTTAGTATATATAAGTATTATATAAGGTGGTGGCTTTGTTGATAAATTACTGGGATTTATTAGAAAAGGATGTAATTAATATTAAAGATGGCGAAATTATAGGCAGATTCGACGATGTGGAAATTGATACAAAGGTTGGAAGAATTACAGCATTTTATATAGAAGAAGCAAGCAGGTTTATGGGTATGTTGGGAAAATCCAAGCCTCGAAGGATTAAGTGGGAGGAGATATTAAAAATCGGTATTGACGTAATAATAGTTAATGTTGATGAGGATTTAAGCAACAAAGCAATCCGAGAAATGCTCGATTGAGTATATTTGGGGGAGAGTCCCCCTTTATTTATTTTTTTCAATCCACCTTAAAATATCTTCATATACTTGTTCCCTATCTAATTCGTTTAAAATTTCATGCCTGTCTTCTGCATATAGTTTCATTGAAATATTTTTCATGCCTAAAGCTTTATACATATTGTATGTTTTGTGAACTCCTTTTCCAAAATCTCCAACAGGGTCATTTTGTCCTGAAACTAATAATAGAGGAAGGTCCTTAGATATGTTGTTTATTTGACTTTTATCATTCATTTGAAGAATAAGCCTAAATAAATTATTAAACCCATTTAATGTGAAAATGAAATCTATTCTATTATCAGACAAATATGCATCAACTATTTTTTCATCCCTGGTAAGCCAATCGCTTTTTGTTTTAGCTGGCTTAAATTTTTTGTTGTTTTCACCTAAAACAAGGTAGTTTATAAATTTGCTTCTATACTTCCATCCTTTAAATAGTGCTATGAAATGAGTCAATAATAGGCCGAACTTTATTAGTGCCCTTGGCTGCTGACCAGTTCCCATAATTATTGCACCATCAATTTCTTTTCCGTAAACAGTAATAAAATATCTTGTTAAAAAGGAGCCCATGCTGTGTCCAAGTAAAAAGTAGGGTACACCAGGATATTTTTCTCTAATTATCACCATTAAATTATGCATATCTTCTATTAGTGCATGCCAGTCTTTATATAAGTATCCCCTGTCCTCTTCACTAGTAACAGAACTTCCATGGCCTAAATGGTCATTTCCAACCACAAGTATTCCCTTACTAGCCATGTAATTTCCAAAGTGGTCATATCTCTCCATATGTTCAAGCATGCCGTGAGAGATTTGAAGTATTGCCTTAATTTCATTTTTTGGAATCCACATTAAAGCTCGTATTTTTGTTTTGCCGTCTTTAGAATTAAAATAAAAATCCATATACCCTCCTTCAGATTACGGAATAATGGGACTAAAGAATTTCATTTATTTTTGTTTTTGCATAATTTTCTGCTAATAGAATTGTTTCAATTGAATCAATTTCCTGGGGGGTGTGGCTTAACATTACTTCTTCAATAATATTTCCTATGTCAAGGAAACTTATTTTATTTTCCAAAAACATTTTAACACATACTTCATTGGAAGCATTTAAGACTGTAGGCATGGTACCGCTAACTTTTAAAGCTTCAAAGGCAAGTCGAAGACATTTAAAGGTATCCATATCCGGTTTTTCAAAAGTTAAGGTTCCTATATCGGATAGGGACAGGCTTTTATAGCTGTTCTTTACACGCTTTGGATAAAATAGTGCAAACTGTATGGGAACCCGCATATCGGGATGTCCCAATTGGGCTAAGGTAGAATGGTCTATAAATTCCACTGCCGAGTGAACTATACTTTGAGGATGGACTACTACTTCTATTTGTTCAATATCTATATCAAATAAAAATTTAGCTTCTATTACTTCAAGTCCTTTGTTCATTAAGGTTGCCGAGTCAATGGTAATTTTCTTACCCATAGACCAGTTGGGATGCTTAAGGGCATCTTCAACGGTAATATTTTTTAAATATTCTGTTTTCCTTCCTCTGAAAGGTCCTCCTGAAGCTGTTAAAATTATTTTGTTAATTGCCTTATCTTCATTTGCCATCAGGCACTGAAATATGGCGCTGTGTTCACTGTCTACAGGCAGTATGGGAGCTTTGTATTTTTTGGCAAGATTCATAATATAAGAGCCACCAGTAACTAAAGTTTCCTTGTTAGCCAAGGCAATAGTCTTACCCTTTTTTATGGCGGCTACAGTGGGTTTTAAACCTATCATTCCTGAAATAGCTGTAACTAATGTTTCAACAGGCTCGTGTTCTGCCACAGCTATTAATCCTTCCATTCCCGTTACAATTTCCGTCTTTACATGGGAGGGTAGGATTTTTTTTAATTTTAATGCGTTCTTTTCCTCCATTACACAACATAGGTTGGGATTAAATTCTATTATTTGCTCTTTTAACAGTTCCACATTGTTATTGCCGGATATGGAAAGTACTTTGATTTTATCTGAATTTTCCCGTACCACGTCCAATGTTTGAGTTCCTATGGAACCAGTGGAACCAAGTATTCCTATGGTTTTCATTTTTGCTCCTTACTATTTCTTATTGTGTTCAAGGTTAACTGTATACTGATTCGTTGAGGTAGACTTATTCTACCATATTAATAATTTTATTTAAAGGACTAGATATAAGAGAAGTGTTTTATTTTAAAAAACACTTGTAAATAGTTTTAGAACAGTATATTATATAATATTATAATTAACGTTGGAGGAAATCAATGGTAAAGTCTTACGAAAGTACTAGAAATCCCGAAATAAGAGCTAGTGCTTCAGAAGCGGTTCTGAAAGGAATTGCTGATGATGGTGGTCTATATGTAATGAGAGATTTAGAAGATAAAAAAGTAAGTATAAATGAATTACTTGGAAAAGGTTACAAGGAAATTGCAGAAATTATCTTAGGTAAAATGCTAGATGATTTTCCTGAGGAAAAAGTTAAGGAATGTGTGAGAAATGCCTACACTAATAAGTTCAGCAGGGAAGAAATAACTCCCTTAATTCAGGTGGGAGATAATTTTATCTTAGAGCTTTTTCACGGACCTACCTCTGCTTTTAAGGACGTGGCCCTTTCAATACTTCCCCACTTAATGACTGCTTCCTATGAGATGAACAATATGAAGGGCGAAGTAATAATTCTTACGGCTACTTCAGGAGATACGGGAAAGGCTGCCTTGGAAGGTTTTAAAGATGTTGAGGGTACCAAAATAGTGGTATTTTATCCTGAAGGAGGGGTTAGCCAGGTTCAAAAGGCACAAATGGCTACTCAGGAAGGGAAGAACACCTTCGTTTGCTCCATAATAGGAAATTTCGATGATGCTCAGACAGGTGTAAAGAAAATATTCACTAATGAAGAATTTAATAAAGAATTATTGAAAAATAATAAAGTATTGTCTTCTGCAAACTCAATTAATGTGGGAAGGTTAGTTCCTCAAATAGTATATTACTTTTATGCCTACATACAATTAGTTGATAAAAAGGTTATCAGTTCAGGGGACAAGGTTAATTTTGCCGTGCCTACAGGAAATTTTGGAAATATTTTGGCAGGTTACTATGCAAAAGCGTTAGGGCTTCCTGTAAATAAGTTGATATGTGCTTCCAATGAAAATAATGTTCTTTATGATTTTATTAAGACGGGAGTATATAATAGAAACAGGGAGTTTTACAAAACAATTTCCCCCTCTATGGATATTTTGGTTTCAAGTAATCTTGAAAGACTTTTATACTATTTAAGTGGTAAAAACAATGCCCTAGTAAAAGAACTTATGGAGGAACTTAACAGTAAGGGAAAATATGAAATAACTCAGGATATGTGGCAACTACTTAATAAAGATTTTTATGGCGGATGTGTTTTCAAGGAGGATGTTTTAAAAACTATAAAAGAAACTTTCGAAAAATATGGTTATTTATTGGATACTCATACTGCCGTTGCCTACAAAACAATGGAAGACTATAAGAAAGAAACTAAGGATAAAACAGCTACTATAGTTCTATCCACTGCAAGTCCCTATAAGTTTACAAGAAGTGTATACCAGGCACTCTATGGTGAGGCTGAAGAAGATGAATTTACTCTAATGGAGAAATTGTTTAAGAATACTAAAGTAGAAATTCCTGAAAATTTAAAAAATCTTCAAACTAAAGAAATAAGACATTCTCATGTATGTAAAGTAGATGAAATGAAAAAGTTCGTAATAAGTGCATCGGAAAAGTAGAATAAGAGGTGATTTAAGTGGTAAAAGTAACTGTCCCAGCCTCTACCGCCAATATGGGACCTGGTTTTGATGTTTTGGGGCTGGCTCTGAAAATGTACAATGTGTATACGTTTGAAGAAATTGAAGAAGGACTGATTATAGAAGGATGTCCGGAGATTTACAGAAATGAAGAGAATTTAGTTTATAAGTCTTTTGTTTATACCGCTGAAAAGATGGGCAAAAAGATTAAGGGACTGAAAATTACTATGGATACTGAAATACCAGTTTCCAGGGGCTTGGGCAGCAGTTCAGCCTGTATTGTGGGAGGAGTGTTCGGTGCCAATGCTCTTTTAGGAGGCGGTTTATCTGTTGATGAAATGTTTGTTATTGCTGTACAAATTGAAGGTCACCCCGACAATATTGCTCCCTGCGTATATGGAGGTTTAACGGCTTCCATTATTGAGGATGGAAAACCTTACAGTGTTCAATACAGTATAAGTGATAAGTTAAAGTTTTGTGCTCTTATACCCAACTTTGAAACTTCAACAGCTGAAGCAAGAAAGATTCTTCCTAAGGTAGTAAGTTTTAAGGACGCTGTATATAATATATCCCGGGTTTCGGTGCTTCTTAAGGCATTGGAAACAGGCAATCTGAATATGATTAATATAGCATTAAAAGACAGGTTGCATCAGGTTTACAGGTCAACATTGATACATGAATGTGACAGAGTGTCAAGAATTTGCATGGCAGATGGTTCCCTTGCTCTTTTTATTAGTGGTTCAGGACCAACCATAATGAATATAATAATTGATGATAGCTTTCCTAATAAAATTAAAGACAGTATAAGCAAATTAGAACATGAATGGGAAATTAAATTATTGGAAGTGGATAAAGAAGGAGTAAAAGTAGAAAATCTGAGCCCAGAGGTGATCGTATGAAAAATTATTTAATAGTCAGCAAGAAGATTCTCCCAGATGTTTATGAAAAAGTTATTGAAGCAAGAAATTTAATTAATCAAGGAAAAGTAAAAGGTATAAGTGAAGCTGTTAAAATTGTTGGAATAAGCAGGAGTACATACTATAAGTACAAGGATTATGTTTTTTCACCAGATGAAAATTCAATTGGGCGAAAGGCTGTAATATCAATGATGCTGAAACATGAAAAAGGTGTTTTGTCTGCTGTTTTAAATCATTTGTCTCAAGTCCATGCAAACATACTTACAATAAATCAAAGTATTCCTATAAACGGAAAAGCTTCCGTAAGTATATCCTTGGATGTTTCTGATATAAGCAAACCTGTCGACGAAATTATAGCGGAGATGAAAAAAATTTATGGGGTAAGTTCCGTAAAATTATTATCAGTTGAATAGGTGATAATATGTATGGATTAGTATTAGAAGGTGGAGGCGCCAGAGGTGCATACCATGTGGGTGCATACAAGGCATTAAGGGAATTAAATATTGAAATCGGAGGAATTGCTGGCTCTTCAATAGGTGCCATTAACGGAGCCATGATGGTTCAAGGGGATTATGAACTGTTGGAAAAGGTATGGTACAGCATTAATTCCTACGATTTGTTTGATATTAATTTAAATCTCCATGAAATAAATTTCTCATATCTATTACACCAGTCTAAAGAAATACTAGCAAATCGGGGGCTTGATACTTCAAAAGTAAGGGAACTTTTTGACACCTATATAGATGAAGATAAAATTCGCAGTTCTGACATTGATTTAGGTATTGTTACAGTAAACTTAACCGACAAAAAACCTATGGAGCTCTATAAAGAGGATATTCCAAAAGGAAAACTAATAGACTTTTTAATTGCCAGTGCCAATCTTCCAGCCTTCAGAATTGAAGAAGTGGATGGGAAGAAGTATCTTGATGGAGGGTTTTATAACAACCTTCCTATTGATATGCTTGCTAATAAGGGATACAAGGACATTATTGCGGTACGAACAAGGGCAATGGGTATAGTAAGAAGGATTAAAGGCAAGGACTTAAGGATTATCTATATTCAGCCTATTGAAAGTTTGGGTGGAGTATTGGAGGCTTTGGACTTTAACCGGGAAAGAGCGGAAAATCTTATAAAATTGGGTTATTACGACACCATGAAAGTCTTTAAGAAACTTAAAGGCTATAAGTATTATTGCATTCCTTTTGAAGAAAACTTCATGGATATACTGGTTAAATTTTTCCACAGTAATAAAGAGAAATTAATAAACATAGGTAATATACTAGGTTATGAAAGAGTAACTGAAGACAGAATGTTTTTTGAAAAACTTCTTCCAAGATTAGAAAGTATTTTGGACATGAGGGGGAGAAATGACTATCAGGATATATGCATCAGATTTTTCGAAAGGATTGCAGAGAAATACGGTATTGAAAGGTTTAAAATTTATAAGGCAGAGGATTTCGTTCAATTGACTATTGACAAGTTTAGGGCAAACCCTACTGCATATATTAAGAATGTGCCAGAATTTATGAAGCATAACAGAATATTGTCTTTGGCAGTGAAGGACAACCTGATAGTTGAAATATTTGCGGAACTGTTTTTATAAACTACTTGATACTGAAACAGAGGTATTATATAATATGAGGCATAGTGAGAGGAGCGATTTGTTTGAAAATTTACAATACATTAACTAGAAAAATCGAAGATTTCAGGCCCAGAGATGAAAAATTAGTAAAAATGTATACTTGTGGTCCTACGGTATATAATTATGCTCATTTGGGAAATTTAAGAATGTATATCCATGAGGATATTTTAGAAAAAACATTACTATATTTAGGCTACAATGTAAAAAGAGTTATGAATATTACCGACGTAGGGCATTTGGAATCCGATGCCGATGAAGGCGAAGATAAAATGCTCAAGGGTGCTAAGAGGGAAAACAAGACAGTCTGGGAAATAGCTGCATATTATACTGATGCCTTTTTTAGGGATATAGAAAAATTAAATATTAAAAAACCAGAGATCGTGGCGAAGGCTACAGATTATATAGAGGAATATATTGAGTTTATACAGGGATTGACGGAAAAGGGATACACCTACTTTGCCAATGGTAATGTATATTTTGATATAACTAAGTTTGAAGATTATACGAAACTTTCTGGAATGGATTTAGACAGTTTAAAAATAGCGTCCAGGGAAGATGTGGAAGTGGATGTTCATAAGAAAAATCCCCAGGATTTCGTTCTATGGTTTACTAAATCAAAATTTGACAATCAGGCAATGAAGTGGGATTCTCCCTGGGGAATTGGTTATCCGGGATGGCATATTGAATGTTCTGTCATTAGTTTGAAAAACCTTGGGGAACAAATTGACATTCATTGTGGAGGAGTAGACCATATTCCAGTACACCATACTAATGAAATTGCCCAAACTGAAAGCTATACAGGAAAAGATTGGGTTAAGTATTGGTGGCACGGTGAATTCCTTATTGACAATGAAGGAAAAATGAGTAAATCAAAAGGTGAGTTTCTCACTCTTTCCCTCTTGGAGAAAAAAGGCTACAATCCCTTATCATACAGGTACTTTGTGTTAAATTCTCATTACAGAAAACAGTTGGCATTTTCTTTTGATTCTTTAACTTCAGCTGAAAATGCATATAATAAGCTTAAGAGCAGGGTTAAATATCTAAAAGACAATGCTGAGGGTGAGGTTGGAGAAAACAGTGATGCCTATGAGAAATATAAGAATGATTATAGGGCTTGCTTAGCTGACGACCTTAATACGGCAAATGCAATTACAGTACTTTATGAAGTAATAAAGGCTGAGGATTTAAATAATAATGAGAAATTAAGCCTTATTGAAGATTTTGAGAAAGTTTTATCCTTGGATTTATTAAAAGATGAAGAAGACCAGCTAGATGAAGATATAGTAAGATATATTGAGGATATGATTGCTAAAAGGCAGGAAGCAAAAAAGAATAAAAATTATGATTTAGCGGATAAAATTAGGGCAGAACTTTTAGAAAAAGGAATAATGTTGGAAGATACGAGACAGGGTGTAAATTGGAAGAAAATAAATTAATTTCAGAGAAAGATATTTTATATAAAATAAACAACAAAATAGACACTAGAACTATGTATTCACCTGCACAGTTAGCATATGCAGGTGATGCTGTTTATGAACTGTTGGTCAGAAGTTATGTATTAAATAATCATGACTTTAGTGTAAACAAAATGCACAAGTTAGCCGTTAAATTTGTTAAGGCAAATGCCCAAGCCTACATTATAAATAAATTGAAGGATGAACTTACGGAAGAGGAAATAAAAATAGTAAAGAGGGGAAGAAATGCCAAGGTAACTTCATCTCCTAAAAATGTTGATTTCATGAATTACCGTTATGCAACAGGTTTTGAAGCATTAATGGGATACTTGTTTCTAAATAATAAAATTGATAGATTATTGTATATATTTAAAAAGGTTATTGAAATTATAGATGAAAAGGATGATAAGAATTGCGACTGATAGAAGGTAAAAACCCTGTTATGGAAGCTTTAAAAAGCAATACCCTGATTAATAGTATATTAATAAGCAGGGATGCAGCAAATAGTTCATTAAATAAAATTATAGAGCTTGCAAAGGAAAAGAATGTACCTGTTAAAAATGTGGATAGGGCTTACTTGGACAGACGGAGTGAAAATAAAAGACATCAAGGGGTTATAGCTGAAGCCGTGGAATATAATTATAAGGAAATTAATGATATTTTAGACTATGCAGCTAAGAAGGGCGAAAAACCTTTTGTTGTAGTTTTAGACGGGATAACAGATGTTCATAATTTAGGCTCTATAATTCGGTCTGCAGAGTGTTTGGGTGCTCATGGAGTTATAATTCCTAAAAGAAGAGCTGCTCAAATAAATGCAGTGGCTGCAAAATCTTCTGCTGGTGCAATTGAATATCTTCCTGTTTGCAGAGTCACTAATATTAGTGATACCTTGAAAGAGTTAAAGGAAATGGGTTTTTGGGTATTTGGGGCAGATATGGATGGCGAAAAATATATTTATGAGGAGACATATACTACTCCTGTAGCCTTGGTTATAGGAAGTGAAGGTTCTGGCATAAGTAGATTAGTTAAAGAAAATTGCGATATACTGGTTAAAGTTCCTATGAAGGGCAATATAAATTCCCTAAATGCTTCCAATGCTGCTGCCATTATTATTTACGAAATAATGAAGCAAAGGTACTATAATGGCTAGAACTAAAAAAGAATATCTTTTTATAGATGGATACAATGTTATTAATCAGTGGCAGTATTACAGGGATGTAGGCGGCAACATAGAAAACAGCAGGAACAAACTTATTGAGTTGCTGGTTGAATACCAAGCTTACAAGGGGATAAAGGTAATCTTGGTATTTGATGCTCACTTGGTAAAAGGAAGCCAGGAAAAGAAAGAAATGATATCTGGGGTGGAAGTTGTTTACACTAAGGCCAATGAAACAGCAGACAGCTATATAGAAAAACAGTTAGATAAAATAGGCAGGTATGAGAGGGTGATGGTTGCCACTTCCGACAGAGCAATACAGCAAATTGTTTTAGCCAGAGGAGGAGTCCGTATTACTGCCCGAGAACTGATTTTGGAATTAGAAAATACTAAAATGGATATTCGAACAAAAACCGACAAAACGAAGCAAAAAGGTACTTATATTGACCAGGTGTTGGACAAGGAAGTATTAAACAAGTTAGAAGAAATTCGAAGAAAAACCTAGTAGCTTGACATTACTATAACACATGAATTTGGGGGGAGTTATGAATAGTTCTCTTTTGTTGCATCATAACATCGTATATGATAGTAAGTATGACATGTGTTCGGATAATGAGCTTATAGAAAAAATTCACGATGGAAATGAACAAGCAGAAAAATGCTTGGTAAAAAGGTATTATTGCACAGTAACAAAAATAATTAGTTCTTTTTATATTATGGGATGTGTAAAAGATGATCTTTTACAAGAATCAATGATTGGTTTATTTAAGGCAATAAGAAGTTATGACCCAAGGTATGGGAAAAGTTTTAAAAGATATGCTGAATTATGCATTAAAAGACAAATAATCTCAGCGCTGAGAAAATATAACATGTGTATAGAATCCCTTGCCAATAACTCTGATGATGAGGAAGAAATGTTGCTGGAACAAATAAGTGACGATTCCTTAACTCCTGAAGATATATTGTTAGTTAAGGAAGAAAAAGATATTTTTAACAAGTTTAAATGTTTCCATTTAAGCGAATATGAAAAGACCGTAATAAGTAAGTACTGCGAAGGAAAGTCTTATAAGGAAATTGCTGAAGCCCTTAATAAGGATTTAAAATCAATCGACAATGCCTTACAAAGGGTAAAGAAAAAAGCAAATATCTTTAGTTTAAAATGCTTTAAAAAAATTTTGAAAAATACAGAATAAAATACTATTGATTTATTTTTTGGTTATTGGTATAATAAAATTTGTAACAACAGGGGTTTTGACGTATGCTTACGTAGCTCAGGAGGTAGAGCACTTCCTTGGTAAGGAAGAGGTCGGCAGTTCGAGTCTGCTCGTAAGCTCCAATACATAAGAACATATAAATAAAATCCGGGAGGAGTAAAGATGGCAAAAGCAAAATTTGAAAGAACTAAACCTCATGTTAATATAGGTACGATAGGTCACGTTGACCATGGTAAGACTACATTAACAGCGGCTATTACACTTATTTTGAACAAAAGATTCGGAACAGGATCAGCTATAAGCTATGACAACATAGACAAGGCTCCTGAAGAAAGAGAAAGAGGAATTACAATTTCAACATCCCACGTTGAATATGAAACTGCTAACAGACAC
>DURT01000027.1 GCA_012843025.1 Tissierellia bacterium
ATATTGTGCAGAGAAGCACGTTAAAAAACGCAACACCGGAGAGAACCGGTATAAAAACACAAAAAAAAATGTATGGTGAGAGAACACCTAAAAACGCAGGAGGTATGAATTTATGAATTTAAAAGAATTGTTAGGCGATGTCTATAAAGAAGGAATGACCATTGAAGAAATCGAAGTAGCGTTAGCTGATAAGGATTTAGTGGATCGTTCCAGTTTAGGCGAAATGGTAAGTAAAAAAGTATTCGATAAAACCGCTTCAGAATTAGCATCAGTTAAAAAGAAATTGAAGGAATTGGAGCAAAATTCAATGACAGCAGAACAAAAACTTCAACAAGAAATGGAAGAAGCTCAAAATCTCAAAAAACAGTATGCAAAAGAGCTTGCAAAATTAAAAGCTAAAGAAATATTTGTTGAATCAGGATTAACTGAAAAAGATTATACTTCTTTATTAGATATAGTAGTCTCCGAAGATGAAGAAACGACGGCTAACAGAGCTAAAGCAATGATTGATGTTATAAATGTTCAAAAGCAAGTTGTTGAAAAAGCTGTAAAAGAAGAATTATTAAAGAATGTACCGAAACCACCAGCTGGTTCAGGTGATAAAATTGGTAAAGTAGATTACGAAAAATTAATTAAAGAAGCTCAGGAACGTGGAGATATGGTTACTGTAGCAGCTTTAATCCGTCAGCAACAATTAGTTGAAAAACAACAAAATGAATAAAGGAGTTGATTGAATGACAGGTCAAGTAATTACTAGTTTTGGAGTACTTAATTACTCCGGAATGTTATTTAATAAAGGGAATACTAGAACACCTTTTAGCAGCATGATTGGTTCTAGGCGAAAAACTACAAACCATGTGGAATTTGTGACAGGACAAGAATACCAAACGGAAGGCGGGCAACAGCCCAATATTTCTGAGGTTCAATCTTTAACTGCTCCGGATGCTGATTACATTACGAGAGCACAAGAAACTAATGTTACACAGATTTTCCAAGAGTCTGTATACATTAGTTATGCAAAAGAATCCAACATGGGTACACTTTCTGGGATAAATATCGCAGGACAACAAGCTAATCCAGCTAATGAATTGGATTTTCAGATTGCCGGTAAGATGGCCAAAATAGCTCGTGATATTGAATATACTTTTATCAATGGGCAACATCATAAGACTGATAACGACAATACGGCAAACAGAACTCGTGGGATGCTTACAGCGATTAGTTCCAATGTTATTGATCTAGAAGGTAAACCATTGAGAGTATGGGATGTTGCCGAACTGATGAAGCTTATATATGAATCACAAGGAAGTCTTAATGGACTTGTATTGTGGGTTGATCCGGTAAGCTTGTTCCAGCTTAATGCTGATGCTGAGCAGAATGGCAACACAATAGTACCCGCTTCTAGAACAATTAATGGTATATCCATTTCAACATTACTAACTCCTCTTGGAGAGGTAGGAGTATATCTCGGTGAGTTTTTACCAGAGGGTACTGTGATGCTGTGGAATCCTGCGCTTGTAGCTCCTGTAGAACAACCTCATCCAGAGAAGGGTAATTTCTTCCTTGAAGAGTTAGCCAAAATTGGAGCCGGATCTAAGTATCAGATATTCGGACAGATTGGACTCGATCATGGTCCCGAATGGTGGCATGGTAAAATCGTAAATATTTCTACAGAGTTCGAGAAACCGAAAGTTGGTAAAGCAATTTATACTATTGATCCGATTGAAGTTACCGAGGTTCTCCCTGAAATTGAGAAAGTTGAGCTGACTGGAAATCCTACTGTCAATGTTGAAACCGAACCACTTGTAATTAAGTTCACCGGACAACCGTTGACTAATCCCACATTAACTTACCAATGGAAGATTTCTAATAATGCAAATGGCACATTCGTTGATATTGATGAAGCTACTAGTGCCACATATACTCCGAGTGGAGAAGATGAAGGAAAATTTATTAAATGCTTAGTGACAGCAAGTGGTAGCGCCTTAGGAAGCGTATTGTCCAATGCTAAGAAAGTTGCACCCGCAGTGGTAACGCCTTAGGAAGCGTATTGTCCAATGCTAAGAAAGTTGCACCCGCAGACGAGGAATAAAGGAGGGATAGAGGATGGTATCACAACTTGAACGTTTAAAAATACAATTGGAAATTAAAGATAATGAGCAGGATGCTCTTCTTCTAGATTTATTAGAAAGTGCAAAATTTACCATCCTCTCCCGTCGTTACCCTTTTGGGAATTTTCCTATAGATGATACAGGGGAATTAATTTTGGAACCTCGATACTATGATTTACAGGTGAGGATAGCAGTTTATCTTTATAACAAAATAGGAGCTGAAGGGCAAATAACACATAGTGAAAATGGTATAAGTCGAAGTTGGGAAAGTGGAGATATACCAGAAAGTTTATTAAATCAAGTTACTCCTCTTGTTAGTACTCCTTTTAAAATAGGAGGTTCTATATGCGACTATTAAAGCGAAATAAACAACAAATTTATTATGCTTTGTATGAGGGAAATGAGCCTATCAAAGATGAATATGGTAATTTAACCGGTGAATATGGAATTAAATATTCTAATCCAGTTCCTTTGAAGTTAAATATATCACCAGCGAGAGGAGAAAGCAGTATAGCACAATTTGGACAAATGGAAGATTATGATAGGGTTTTGATTACTGATGATATGAATTGTCCAATTGATGAAAATTCTATTTTATGGATAGGGAACCTGAACACAAACGAACCTCATGATTATATAGTAAAAAGAGTGGCCCGAAGTTTAAATAATATTTCTTATGCTGTGAAAAAGGTGAAGGTCAATGGCTAAAATTCAAATGAAATTGACTACTCGAAGTATCGAAGATGCTATAAAAGAAGTTAAAGAATATAAACGCAAATTGAATGATCGAGTAAAAGCTCTAATAAGAGAATTGGTAGATAAAGGTGTAGAAATTGCTAAAGCACAGGTAAGAGATCTTGGAGCAGTTTATACAGGACAATTAGAAGAAAGTATTACAGGATTTTTTGATGAAGAAACAGGCCTTGGGATTATACGAACAGATTGTCCTTATGCTATATATGTAGAATTTGGCACTGGAGTGGTTGGTGAAAGAAATCCTCATCCTGAACCGATTGAAGGATGGCAATATGATGTTAACGAACATGGAGATAAAGGCTGGTGGTATTTTAATGAACGAGATCAGAAATGGCATTGGACCAAAGGAATGGTAAGTAGACCATTCATGTATAACACACTTCAATTATTAAGGGCCGAGGCAGAAAAAGGGGGTTTCAAAGTTGATTGATGTTGAGAATGAAGTTTTCAATCGAATAGCAACAAAATTAAGAGAACAATTCGATCCTATATCTGTTTATGGTGAATATGTGAAATCTCCCGCTGTTTTCCCGGCTGTGATGATTGAAGAAAAGGCTAATTCCATATATCAAAAAAGTCAAGACAGTGGAAATGTAGAAAATCATGTTTCAGTTATGTATGAAGTGAATGTTTATTCAAATAAACAGACCGGTAAGAAAAGTGAATGTAAAGCGATTTTTAAAGTGATTGATGATGAATTCGCATCTATGGGTTTTACGAGAATTTTGAAAGAACCTATTTCCAATTTGGAAGATGCTACTATTTATAGATTAGTTGGTAGATATACTGCGGTTGTTTCAAAAAATAAAGAAATTTATAGGAGGTAGATAAAAATGGCAATTAGTACCCAAGGTGTTACTCTTAAATGGGGAACAAGTCCCGAATCTTTAAATAAAAAAATAGATATTAAAAATTTTCCGGATTTGGGCGGAGCGCCGGAGATGCTTGAAACGACTACGCTTTCGGATGATACTCAAACTTATATTCTGGGGATTCAGTCACTAGATGCATTAGAATTTACTGCGAATTACACAAAAGAGGATTTTGAAGCAGTTTTAGCGGATGCAAGAA
>DURT01000028.1 GCA_012843025.1 Tissierellia bacterium
ATGCATTCGGCAGAGGCACTCCAGCAGAAATTATAGGAGAATTAACTGGAAAATCTCCCGAAGAAATTGCAGAGCAAAGATTTACTACAGGTAAAACAATCGGTGAAATTGCATACGATGAAGGTTTGTGGGAAGAATTCAGAAATAAAATGCTTGAAAACAGAAAAGCCTTCTTAGATGAAAAGGTTAAAGAAGGAATTCTTACAGAAGAAGAAAAAGAAGAAATATATTCTTATTTTAAAACTATGCAGGAATACTGCAGAAGAACTGGTGGTTGGGGAATAAGAAATAAAGATAACATAAATGGAATGGAAAGAGGTTTGGGAAACGGTAGAGGAATGATGGGTTTTGGTTTCGGTAGAGGATGCAGAGGCTCCTGGTAGATTATTGATAGCACACTCCTAGACATTTTGTATATATTATTAGTATCAATAAGAAAGGAGTGTCTTATGTATTATTCACCTTATAATTACCCCTACAATTGTTCTCCCTGGAGAAGCTTTGATATAATGTATAATCAGCACAGGATGAAAGCTAATCCCTACGATTATATGAGCAAATACCCCTTAGGTTATCCCTTTAACGGAAGATATGAACATAGTCCTAGACATTTGCGATATCCAACAGATAATGGATTTGTAGAAATAAGAGATTACGGTCCCAATCCCTTTGTAATTAATATTGAAGATGCAACTTTACAAAATGAAAATTTCCGTAGTTCTCTGTGGACAGGTGATCACTTACAGTTAACTGTAATGAGTATAAACCCCAGAGAGGAAGTAGGTTTAGAAATGCATCCCGATTCTGATCAATTCATTCGTATTGAAGAAGGAAGGGCTATCGTACTAATGGGCGACAGCAGGGATAACTTGGATTTTGAAGAAATGGTGGAAGATGATTTCATATTCATTATACCTGCGGGCAAGTGGCACAATTTAGTCAATATAGGTAACACACCATTGAAGTTATATTCCATTTATGCACCGCCACAACATCCTCACGGCACGATTCATAATACAAAAGCAGATTCAGAGGCAGCAGAACAAAATGAAAACTAGAACATGGAGACTCTAAGGGGTCTCCTTATTCTAGTCCTCCGAAAACACTGTCCTCATACAGGCCTACTGCTTTACTTACTCCTACTTTAATCAAGGCTTCCCTATCCTGGGATAGGTGTAGTTTATCACTAAGTAGCTCCATTAAACTGTCTGCACTATTACTTACCAGTACCATCAATACAACTTCTTTATCTGGCTCAATAACCATATCCAATACCTGGTTTAATTTTCCGGTATCCTTGCCAGTCTCAATTATGGTACCTCCAAAATACCCGGCTTCCTGGCTTATTTCAATAACTTGCTCAGCCTTATCCTTATCTGTAATTAAGAAAATTGCCGAATAATCTAAAGGTTCACCCTTTAAGTTGTCCTTAATCGGGATTGTAAAGGCTATACCATGATTTTTTCTTTCCAAATAAAATTCCTTGTTTATTCTATTTAAAATTTCTGTTTCTCTTTCAGAAGGTATAACAATGAAAATTAATTCCTTTCTCACTTCATCCATTTCCATCATACGGCGTAACTTGTTCTGCATAGTACCTTTTCCATAAAGACAACCTACATCTGTTATACCCATTTCATTTACAAATTTAAGAATTTTACTCCCTTTTCCCCGGTTTACAATAACTACTACCATACTCTCAGAATTTGTCATATTATCCCTCCCCATAATGAATTCATAATATTATTGTATGTGAATTAGCCGTCATAGTCAATAAAATTCAGCGCTCTGTCCAAGAATAACAATGCTTCCCCTCTTTTAATATTATTTTGTGGCCTGAAAGAATTATCTTCATATCCCTTGATTATTTTATTTTCAGCAGCAGCTTTCACATACCCCTTGGCCCAGTCACTTACTAGGTAGCTGTCTGTAAATATGTTCCCTGAAGATTTATTTTCTTGTAAATTCAGTAGTCTATAAACTATTGTTGCGGCTTCTTCCCTGGTAATATTTTTTTCAGGAGCAAATTCTGTTTCCGAAATTCCTATTATGTATCCTGCCTTATATGCTTTTTCTACTTCTTCATAGTACCAACTGTCTTTACCAACATCCGTAAATTTTATTTCCCCTCTTTCCGTAAACTTAAAGAAAGTATTTACCATGCATATAAATTCAGCTCTGGTAACAAATTCTTCCGGTTTAAATTGACCATCAGGATATCCCTTTATATAGCCTGAATTCATCCACTTCTCAATTATTTCTTCTGCCCAGTGTCCCTTATAATCTTTTACTATCAATACAATATCCCCATACAATTCACTGTGCAATGAACTTAACAATGCTTCTTCTGAATCCTGGCTTAATTCCCAAATCATTGCACCACCTAAATTTTGATCCTTTATATATTCTGCCTTCAATGCAATTGATTTAGGATCATCATAGCTAATAAATGTTTTTCCGTCATAAAGCCAGGGTACTAAGGATTCTTCATGGAAATACCTTGTATAAATAGGGTTGTTAAGATATTTTGTTACAATGGTATGGTAACTTAGGGCACTGCCCTCTGTATGTTTACCATAAAGACCTCTGTCACTGTCTGTTGTTACATGGTACTTATAGCCGTAGAAGGGTATCCCCACTATTAGTTTTTCTTTCGGCAAGCCAGCATTTAACCAGGCTTTAACGCTGGAATCCACACTTATTTTGTACTGGCGGGATTCATCATTATTATTGTACAAGGGTGAATTAAAATCTGAATATAAATCCCAAGGACCGTGTATGTCATAAGTCATTAAAGTTACATAGTCTAAGTATTTTTGAAATTTATTGACTTCAGTATTGTTTATGTAGTAATTGCTAGCACCTGCTGCTATAGAAAGTATGTATTTTTTGTTATCTATTAATTCACGGTCATTAAGCTTTTCACGAATTTTCTTTAATAATAAGGTAAAGTTTTCTTTATCATGAGGGCTATTATGATTAGTTTCCAATCCTCCGCCTACAGGATATTCCCAGTCTAAATCAACTCCATCAAGATTATACTTGCTTATAAATTCAGCACAACTGTCTGCAAATATTTCTCTCGATTCCTCAGTGGCAGCAGCTAAGGAAAATTTTCCTGACCAGTTCCATCCTCCCACAGAAATTATTATTTTTAATTCTGGATTAATTTTCTTTAACTCATTAAGTTTCTTAAAATTAGATTCATCTATGTCAGGATATCCCATAGTTATTTTTAAATTATTATCAATATTTGCAAAGGCATAGTTTATATGGGTTAGTTTACTGACATCCACCTTGTCAGGAGTATATCCTGAGTATGCTTTCCAGGCTGGATAGTAACCTACAATCTTTTTTGATTCAATTCTTTCATCATTAATTAATTCTTGATTCTTTTCACTGCCTTCCGTTGAAAAAATATCGGCTTGTCCTATACTGAACAATACAATGAGTGACACTACAATAAATAAGTATTTTATTTTCGTCCTTTTCATTTCTATGTCCCCTTAGTTTTTCTATAAGTATAGCACAATAAATTTCAGTATTTATCATGAAATATTAGGCAGTTCTATTTACTCTTAGCTTATTATCCATAATAAGCCATGGTATTATTTCTTATGAATTTTACTTGTATAAAATTAAAATCTAGGTTAGACTGTCTATAAATAATTAGTAAGGGTGAAAAAATGACTAAAAATTTTAATCTGACAGAGGGAAAAATACGCCCAACCTTGGTTAAGTTAGCCCTACCCATTATGGGAACTTCATTTATACAAATGGCTTACAACTTAACAGATATAGTATGGTTAGGCAGGTTGAGCACTGAAGCAGTAGCAGCAGCAGGAACGGCAGGATATTTTATATGGTTTGCCTCTTCTTTATTCATGGTTTCTCAAATAGGTGTGGGAGTAAATGTTGCACAAGCTTATGGCAGGGGAGATATAGAAACTGCCAAAAAATATATTAATAACGGGCTACAGTTTAACTTGACTATAGCAATTGTATATTCTTTATTACTATTTATTTTCAGACATGAAATTATTGGTTTTTTCAATCTCCAAGATCCGGAAGTTGTTAAAATGGCAGTGGATTATTTAAAGATTATATCAATCGGTATAACTTTTCATTTTTTAAACCCTGTTTTCTCTGCAATTTTAAACAGCTCCGGCAACAGTGTTACACCTTTTAAAGCAAATACTATTGGACTAATTACCAATATAGTTATAGATCCTCTACTAATATTCGGGTTGGGTCCCTTCCCTGCCTTTGGAGTAAAAGGTGCAGCCTTAGCAACTATTATGGCTCAATTTTTCGTAACTCTTATATTCTTGGTTATTGGGAAAAAGTACGGCACTATTTATTCCCATGTAAAATTGTTTCAAAAACCCAATATACAAATAATTAAAAATATTGTTAAGTTAGGTTCACCTCCTGGTATGCAAATAGGTATCCATGCAGGAATTGCAATAATTATCAATAAAATACTGGCAGGATTCGGACCAGTAGCCGTTGCTGTTCAAAGTATAGGTTCCCAAATTGAGTCCATATCCTGGATGACAGCAGATGGTTTCTCAGCGGCTATATCTGCATTTGTTGGACAAAATTATGGAGCTAAAAAAATAAAAAGGGTTCAAGATGGATATAATCAGGGAATTCAAATCCTTGGAAGTATTGGAATATGTACAACCCTACTGCTCATATTTGGAGCTGAATTCTTGTTTTCCATATTCGTTCCCGATGACCCAGTTGCAATTAAGGAAGGAATTTCTTATTTAAGAATTTTAGGCTTGTCTCAATTCTTTATGACAGTGGAAATTGGCACTACAGGAGCTTTTAACGGTCTGGGAAATACTCTTCCTCCAACTATAAACGGCGTTGTATTAAATGCTTTAAGAATTCCTGCAGCCTTATTTCTAAGCTCCACTGCTTTAGGCTTATCTGGAGTATGGTGGAGTATAAGCGTATCCTCCATATTAAAAGGAATAGTAATTTTCATATTATTTGCAAAATACAGAAAACAAATTAATTAATAGCAACCTAAATCCGGCAGATTCTGCCGGATTTGTTATGTTACTGAATATTTTCTAATAAGTCTCTTGTATTTATTAACATTAATATAGTTTGTACATATAATATAACATAATTAGATAGAATACAATGTAACAACATTTAATTTATATTATATAAAGGGTGAAATATATGGAATGTCCATTTTGCTGTTTTTTAAGAAATTATATCGGTGAATTTGTAAGAATAGGTATAGTTTGCAACTGTGATACAAATGACCATATTTATAGAGATGGATACATTACGAGAAAATCCTTCCTTGACAGTACCATAAGATTATTTAGCTCTCCTTACAAGGGAAAACCAATATTTACAGCTAACTGCGACAGTATTTTTGAAGTTTATATATTCCCAGTTGTAGCTAATTCTGTAGAGACATCAGAAACAGATGCAGATATAGAAGATATAGACACTGACGATATGGAAATTGAAAAAAATATGGATGAAAAGGCTATACCCGATATAGATACCATGATTGAAGAAAGATTGAATTTATTAAAAATGGTGCAGGGTAAACTGTCAGAGGAGGAGAAGGAATATGAGTAGAAGAAACTGTGATATTTGTAATCTTTTAAAAGACTACAGGGGAAGAACCGTATTTATTAAGTTCAAATGTCCCACTTACTTTGGTACTGCAGGTAGAATATTAGACATTAGAGACAACTTAGTAATATTAGAATATATTTATGGTGGATTAAGCGTAACATGCTGCGACAACATTTGCTATGTGCTGCCAATAAATGCACCGGCTTAATATAACAAAAAGATCACATAAGTGATCTTTTTTGTATAACCTTGAACCCCTTTATTTATCAGTGTTTTGGATTCCTTTATTTATAAACCCTTGACATCAATACCACGCACTCAACATGATTTCTGCAAGGAAAAGAGTTCATAAAACAGAACCCCCAGCCTGTTAAGATACCGATACCCACCATCCTATGCTACTGGTATTTCCGCTGGACATGTATGCCGCCGTGGCTGCCCAAATTAGTACTGAAAACCTCTCCAGCAATCTGATCTTAGAACTTTCCCCCCAATAAAGAACCCCCCAGCCCCTTAAGCTTGGTTGCTCCAAAGAGTTTGCTGGGAGATATTATTAAAAAGTCTCTGCAATGGCAGATTGGTTTTGGTGTCTATACCGTATTATGAAATGAGCCTGATGCCAGCTTTACTTACAAAATTAAATTATTTTACTTCAATTGTGATTACTAGTGTATCCAATGGAGTCTCAAGTACTGTAGTAGTACCATCGGTGGTAATCTCTTTAAACACTGCTGTAAAAGTGTATATACCAACCTCTGCTTCATCACTTATCTCAGCTTCAATTGTTGTATCTTGACTTATACCTGCTACAAATTCATCTCCGGCATAGGTTCCATTTGGATATAAGCCATAATTAAACGAAGATGCGTTTGGATAATATACAACATAGTCTTGCGCTGTTTCATCATTCCCAGTTTTCATCTTTAAACTCTTAAACAAATCGCCAAAGTTTACTTCACCATCACCTTTTTTAAGTGAAATTTCCGCAATCGTACCTTGTAAATTGTAGTTAGAACTTAATGTAATTTTACCTTTGAATTCTGAGAGATTTTTAGTATCAAATACCATATTGCTATCGAAGTCTTTTGTTACTGAGAAGTTCTTCACTGACTCTTCTGCTTTTACATCAAACCCTGTAGTCTCGCTGCCTAATACTGCACCTGCCCCTTCAGTTCTGTCCCATTCTACCATTTCAATTAACAGTGTGTATCCTTCTCCTGCTTCAAGTCCACTTACGATAAATTCACTTTTGTGACCATCAATGCTTTCTGCAGCTGCTTTAATATGGCTAAATGGGAAACCAGCCTGTTCTTCAATTTCTGTTCGGATACCCTCTTCATCTAATTCAGCTACTTCAGCTATTTTTGTCGCAAGAGCTTCTTTGTCTACTCCTGGGTCGGTAGGTTTTTCGGCTGCCTTAAACTTAATTACTTTTGTAGCAACCGCCGAATTGCTATAACCTGACTTAATACCAATTGCTTTTATTGTTACAGTTTCCTCTTGATCTCCTAAAGCTTTTACAATAAATGGTCCTTTATACAATGTTGATTCTGCTGTTGGATTTGTCCCATCTAATGTATAGTAAATACTAGCATCAACTGTTGATGTTGATAATGTTACTGTAACTACTGCATCATTATCATAATCTCCATCAACATCAGGTTCTGTTGTAATACTAATAGCACGTGTAACAGATTTATATGTGCATAAAAAAAGCCCTGTAACCCCGTAACATCAAGGGTTTAGAGCCTCTTACAAGCCACCTGTAATAACCTTCCAAATAATATACTATGATTCTATAATCCTTGTAATTTATAAGCTTGTGGATTATAAAGGTTTTACAATGTCAGCAACATATAAATTTCATTTACCACGATCGATTTTGCAATAACGCTTCTACCTCCTGTTTAAACCCATATCTCTGCAAATATTCCACCAGCGCTGTCTCTACTATTTCTCGCTGGGTCACATTTTTTTCTTGACTAAACTCGGCCATCATTCCTGCAACCTGTTCACTCATATAAATAGCTTTAGTCCGCGCCCTGCCAGGAATAGCATATCTGGGGATTTTGCCATCTTCTCGAACGCCGGTTAAAAGCCTATATACATCCTCCCGCCTGTCATGCAAAAAGCGAATAAAGGGCATGAATTCTTCTACTTCGATTTCCTTTTTTACCTCCTTCTTGTTTTCGAGGCCTTCCCGGATTTCCTCCTTGGCTTCCTCCTCCTTAAATCCAACAATCCTTATATAGTTCTCCCTATATACATTCCATTCAAAGCCTTTTGTTTTCATATATTCGGCCATTTCCCGATGATCCTTAAAGCCCTCTTTTATTGCAATTTCTTTAGGATCTGGGTTCTTCCCATTAAACGCATCAATAATTCTTGACGCCTTTTCCGGAGCATGACTCCTATAAGAATCCCTAGTTTCCCTATCCCGATCTTGCCTTGGAATATATTGCCCCTGTTTGCCGTCATAAACAAAATTCTTCCGCCGCATATACATATCAAGGCTCTTCCAAGTCTTGTAGTTCAGTTCCTTGGCTGCCTCTTCCCGGGTTTGATACTTTAACATTTCAATAATCTTCTCTGCCTTAGCACTATAAATCGGTTCAAGATTTGCCATTTTTCTCCCCTCCTATAATAGATTAACCGCCTCATACAGCGTATCCTTATCTTGATGCAAATACCTAGTAGTTACCGCAAGGCTAGAATGACCCAGTAACTTTTGGATACTCACCACGGAGGCCCCCCTAGCCAATAGGTTACTACTAAAGGAATGTCTGAGCACATGGGCACTAACTTCTTTCTCCCAGCCGAGTTCACTTACCGCCTTGCGAATGCACTCATTAATATAATTACCGGATATCCCCCCTGTTGTAACAGTGGTAAAGAAACGGTCTGTTTCTACCTTGGGCTTGCGGATATGCTTTAGGTAATGAACCAAAATTTTATGCAACTTGAGGCTAATGGGAATATCCCGGTCTTTATTACCCTTGCCAGCAATGATATGCAAAATATTATTTTCTAAATCCACATCTTCTAATTTCAGCCTTACCATTTCTGTAACCCGACCTCCTGTGTAAAACATGGCCTGGACCACTGTTCTAGCAACCGGCTGGGTAATTGTCCGGGACAATTCCTCAAATTTTTCTTCTGTAAGATAATCCCGCTCCTTCTGTTTAACTTTAACTGGTTCTAACAGTATCGCTAAATTCTTATTACATAGTTCTCTTTTGCAAGCATAGTTATAAAAACTGCGTAAAATATACAAGGTCGAACTCCTACTGGCCGAAGCCCGCCCTCTTTCTTTCTCGTAAATCATAAAATCTTCCAAATCCTGTAGAACAATATCTTCTAAATAAACTGGACCATTATACTTTACCTGAAGAAAATCATTAAAATGCCCAAGTTCCTGCGTATAACAAGTTATGGTGGACTGGGAACGATCAATCATTTCGATATAGTCCCTAAAGCTTTGTATTGCTTGATTTAAAAGCATTTCCCTCCTCCTTCCGCTTTGGTAGTAGCATATTAAAATGGTTTCAACACTTTATCAAGTCATATCTCACTAATTATTAGCTATAATTTTGCCTGGCGAAAATAAGAAATTATGGACAAAAAAAAGAGCCCTGAATGGCTATACTCAGGGCTGTTTGTAAGTCATAATGGTAGCATCAAACCCGGCGGCCTTTAATCTCTCCACTTGCTTCTCAGCATTTCGCCTCACCGCAAAGGAGCCCGCCATTACCCTATAAAGAGTTTTATTACTTGATGCCGGGGGAGCTTGCGGGGTAACACTAATCCCCAGTTGAGATAGAATAGCCCTAACTAAAGCTTTAATAACTTCATCCCTTTTGCTATCGAATAGCAGATTATCCAATGCATTATCAATAAACCCGGTTTCCACCAAGACTGCCGGGGCCTTTGTTTCTCTTAACACATGAAAGTTGGCAGTCTTTACACCCCGATTTGTGAAACCAACTCCCACCAACGCAGTTTGTATTTTTTCAGCCAAACTTTTCGCCTGTATCCCCGCATTGAAATAAGTATATGTTTCTACCCCTTTTGCCTGCTCAGGCTTAAAAGCATTCCGATGAAAAGATATAAAATAATCACAGGCGCTTTTGTTTGCTAAATCACTTCTT
The DNA here is from genome assembly GCA_012843025.1 of Tissierellia bacterium. Taxonomy (GTDB): domain Bacteria; phylum Bacillota; class Clostridia; order Tissierellales; family Sedimentibacteraceae; genus Sedimentibacter. The sequence goes on from DURT01000028.1 coordinate 9,762, forward strand.
TCTTTAAGGCTAACAGCCTTATCCCCTGTTCTGGTCTCAACCACAGCTACACCGTATTTTCTCAGTTCCGCTGCCACGGCTTTACCAAGAGCTAAGTTATCATCCGATTCTTTCCTTCCTTTATATACAGCCCCTGGATCTCGCCCGCCATGACCATAATCAAAGCATACCTTAGCCACTACTCCCATCCTCCTTTAACCCCAATAAGACTCCCTTTAATTTTTCCGGAATCGGAAGTCCCGCCAATGCTGCATTTTCTAGAATACTCAACCCCTCGTTAGAGAGGTAAAAGAAAATAACTGCTGTTCTTACTGCGCTACCTTTTTCAATAATGTAGAAATCAATAATATGGCCAATACCTACTAACATAAAAATGAGCACCTTCCTTGAGATGCCTTTGAAGCCAATATTGCTGGATAACTTCTTTTCAATTGCCGCTACCATTACTCCGGTAATATAGTCAATAACCACAAAAGCAACTAACGCATAAAGAAATCCATCAAATCCACCTAAAAACCAACCGATGTAACAACCCATGGCGGCAAAACCTAATTGTAGATTATAAACGATATTTTTCAAAATCCCTCCCCCTTTCGCATTAAAAATAGCACCCATTTGCTAGGTGCTTTGCTTATGATAAATACTTGCCATAATACGACCTTTTAAGTGTCTTTAACTACTTGAGCAAGTTCTGATAGTGGTAGCCGTATATATAATCGTAAATAATGTAGTATGGCATGGTAATTTGAGTAGCTTGGTATATTTTGATTCTGACAAAAATAGACTTGAACCTCGTCCCCTACTTTCACACTTATATCTTCACCATGTTCTTTCCCGTCTGTTCTATGATTGATTAGTGGGGTTATTGCACTCCCATTCTTGTATATTTTTGCGTACGCTATATCACCGGGGATTTCATCATATGAGTGTTCTATCTTAAATTTAGCCCGTACTATGCCACTATGAAAAACCTTAATGGATTTTCCTAACACAAGATTTGTCTCCCTAGTAGTTACCTTAGTGGAAGCATCGGCAATCAACAGATCGTCCCCGGCAGCAAAATTAATAATATGTGTTCCGGTCACCCCAAATATACTGACACCTTCTTTAATGTTCTCCGCCTTTAAATTCGCATCACCCTTTACATGCCCATTTCCACTGTGATATCCTCCCGCAATAGGTTGGTTTGCTCTTGAGGGAGTGATTATCACTGTTCCTCTATTCAGCATTGTGCCAATCAAATCCGTATCTATATCGTTACTGAACGTTTTGCCGGACAACACATCCCCAGGCGTAGCATTTCCGGCGGAATCGCTACCCTGTAAGATAAAATTTGTGCCATTATACCTCATTGAGTAGATGCTTCCCGCCTTGAGGTTTCCGGCACTGACATTATTGCCATTAGCTTTCCTGATACCTTTTGCACCTAGTCCATTTATGTTTATAGTGGAAGCACCCGTATTGGTTGCATGGATTTTTACGGCTACCGCCATACCCTCTCTATACGATGCCGGGGCAGGTTGAAGTGTTATTGTATAGGCATTAGCTGAACCCTTAGCTACTCCATAAGGTGTTTGCAATACATAGTCGGATCTGTGACCCTCAACTGTACTACCATCTGCAAATTTTACTACCTCAGCCCTTGTCGCAGGATTTTTCTTTTTATACTTCCCATCGCTTAACTTTTCTAAAATCTCAATATTAACCTCTTGTGTTACTTCAGCCATTTTATCCCCTTCCTCCTTAAATTTCCTTATGCCATTGATCTCCGACTGACAGTCCCGAAGGCTCTGTTGAACTAGTTATGACCCTGCTTCCTCCACTACCTGCTTCCCTCCATACTGCCCAGGTGCTAGCGCCGGATGCCCTTCTGCCCCACAAGGCACCGTCCACTGTAATATACAATTGTGTCGCCCTATAACCACCGGAAGGCTTAAAGGTGATACACATTCCCCATTCACCAATTATGGGAAATCTATTAGATCCGTTGTTCGTTATAGTTATACCGTCCTGGAAAGAATCAGGTGTATCGCTTTCTGAAACAGCATCAGAGAAGTAGACAAATTTTTCTCCTGTATTGTCATCCACATATTTTTTAGTAGCTATAATATCATCTGCGTCACTCGTTTGGGTTTGAAGCCTCATGCGGATTTTTCCATTCACATCAAGGGTCACTGCTGGGGTTTGTGATCCTGGCAATCCTATTCCCACCTTGTTACCATTAGGGTCAACCTTTAAGGTCGCATCATCCCATGCCTTTCCGATATACATATATCTAAATATTTCTTGACCACTGCCGTAGGCACCAATATTAAAATAGACATTATCCTCTGCGTTCATAAAACGCATTAGGTTCCTAGCCCATCCACCACCAGTATAGATATTTTTCATTGTCCAATTATCCGGTTTAAAAATAGAATGCATAATAGTTGAACCGGTTAGAGAAAGATCACCTATCATCGTATCCCCGGCTTTACTAACCGGCATATATCCAATTGCACTGATCACATTTGCTTGAGTTACCTCCGCATCGCTTCCATCCTTCCCAGGTGGTCCCGGATCACCCTGCAACCCCCTAGGACCAATATCACCTTTATCGCCTTTATCACCCCTTGGTCCCGGATCCCCCTTATCCCCCTTAGATCCCCGGTCACCTTTTTCACCTTTCAAATCCGCATAACTATAAGCTGTTTCACCCTCTAGTCGCACACCTAATCTTGTCCCATCCCACACAAACTCTAAAGATTTCCCTGCTATGCCTTGGGGACCTATATCACCCCTGTCACCTTTTCGCCCTTGAACACCTGGAGGACCTTTCAAATCAACATAGGTGTATGTCGTTTCATCTTCTCGCTTTACACCCAGTTTTGTACCATCCCAAATAAAATTAAGCCCTGCACCATCTTTTCCAGGTGCACCGGGCTCGCCTTGTTCTAACAACCCCTGTTCAATTAAGGGGTAATCCATCCCCTGTTTTATTCTTTCTACCAGGGTGGGAACATTATTACCAAATACCGCATTAATCCTATAGCCCCCAACTTCATAAATCTCAGTTACCTCTGTTATCCTGCTGTCCAGCACAACCTTCCATTTACTATTTATCGCTGTAACCAAATCACCCAAATTATAATCTTCTTCATAGACAAGGTTGGATTGGGTTAATATCTCATTATCAAAAGTCATTACCTCTTTGAGTTCCTCTAATTTTTGTAGACCTCTTTCACTTAAATCTCTGCTGTCCTCAATATCTCGCGCATCAATAAACACCTCATGTCTTTCTAACCCCCGGGCATCTTCCCCCACAACCTGTATTGCTCTATCTATCCCTTCACCCTGTCCACCCACATAACCGGTGTTTTTATAGGCCATTATACTTTCAATCAATTTCTGGCTACTAATATTGTCATAATCCACACTGAATATGGCGGGTGGTAGCATATTCTGAGACGCAGTTAGATCCCTACCCTCAAAGACATCGAATACAAATTTTTTATTCCTCAAGTCCAAAAACACATCCCAGCCCAACCCGCCGACCAAAGAGAGTTTTTCTAGTTCTTCTGCTAAATTCTTAAATCGAGTCTGATACTGGGTCTTGATACCTCTGCTTTTTATAGGAGCGATTTTCAGTCTATCTATTTTCCTTTTTGTATCGGCTGGGTTTGCACAGTTGGCCTCCACAAAATGTTTCATGATGTTTTCTACATAATCATTTTTATAATCTTGAGCACGCCCTGTTGGAGGCATCGTTATTCTTCTGCCCAGATAAGTCTTTAACTGCTGCCCCTTAACAATGAGCTGTTCATTGTGTTCTGTAGAAACTTCTCGATAAAGAATTACCCCAGCCTTTTTTTCACTGAGAAAGATGATATTTTCTTTTTGTAGCTTACTTGTATATTTCTTGGCATTTATGTGTATTTCAAAACTGCCTATGCCACCCCAACTTCTAGTAAAAATCAGTGCTTCATAGTCATCTATCTCACCTAAGAAATTAAAGTCCTTATCAATGATCCTGATGGGCTTATTTTTCATTTAACCACCCAACTCCCTAAGCCATAAATCGCCCGCCACTATATGGGTTGGCTCTGCCTCTCCTAGTAAGACCCTCGCCCCTGATTCCACTTGTTTATCAGCAAACCAATCTTGCCAGCCTAACTTGATTAAATCCCATTCATCCTGTATGGTCCCTTCCTTCTCGTCCCATTCTCTTTCAATGCTGTCTAACGCATCATTCCATATATCCCACATTTCCTGGGCCGGTATATCTATTAAGGAAGAAACAAGTCCGCAAGTGGCTAGAAATCTCTCGTCCGTTATGTCTTGAGCACTAAATGTTATTGAACCTTTCCTTATTCTTATTTGGGCTAAGGTCATTTCTTTTACAGTGCTACTCACTTCAATAGCCGGTGCTTGAGGTGTGCTGGAGAATGTGCCTTTTTTGACTGTTACTTTTATTTCCCTGGCTACCTCATCAAACCTTAAGACTATTCGATCTATCCGATCAAGCATGGTGTCGGGCGGATCTATCGCTTTGCTTATCTCTGAATCGTTTTTATACATATAACCCCGAATAAAGGCATACCCCGTATCAATTTTTACACTCAACCCCGGCCCTGGTGTTACTTTTAAACCGACCCTGCCATTTATAGTGTATAAACCATCGCTTAAAAAGCGGGAAAAATACTCCGCAAATTCTGCCGCTGTATATTCCCTTAGATCATCATCAGCACTATTAAAAAACCTGAAATGTTCTGCCATCCCTACACCCCCACATATCTATTCCGGTAGCTAATGGTTACTGCCACGGGCTCCACCGGATCATCGCTACTATACTCGACAATGTTATCACCAGGCTGTAGCTGCCAAAAATGGCTACCTAGGTCTATCCAGTTAAATACGTTTTCACTGTTAATCTCTACCCGCTTAGCCCCAAAATCGGTAGTGATTACTAACAAGTCGCCCAATGCCAACCCACGATTAACCTGGATGTATTGGTCCGTTGTTTTATTAGTTACCCGTGGATTAGTCGCCGGACCTTTAAACTCAATCCGCACCGGCACCCCCACGTCGCTTTGGTTGACAATGTTTACCGTCTTGGGCCCCTTGAGTGCAAAGGTTGTAGGTAGTATAAGGGGGAACGTCATGCCACCAATCCAAGCTACAATTTCCTTGCTTTCAGTAAAAGAATCCAACCAAAAGGGCTGGTGGCAAAGAAGGGTTATTAAATATTTCTGGTAATAGGCGCCTTTATTCCCCCGGCCACTGGGAAAGACAGGGGTGTTTTCCACAACGCCTTTAATTTCTTTGTCTTCATATTTAATCACCACTTCCCCCAGTTTAGGGTTCCTCCGGGCTGCCTCCGAAGGACTTAAAGGAGTAGGGCTATTGATGGTAATATGTTGAGTTATCCCCTGGACCCCGCCCACAAGCTTTTTAGTTTCCTGGTCGTTATATATCCTGCTGCCCCGGGGCAAAGCCACCAATTCCGGGCCCAACTCCCCAACCATAGTTAAACCACCGGGGAAAAAAGAGGTGCCGCTAAAATTAGAAGCAGCACCGCCACTAGTGATTGTGGAAATAACCCGAGTAATCCGCTCCTTAATGCTAAAAACCTTCTCCCTAACAGTGGTGTTATTCCATTCCCGAATGCGGTCAATAGCGCCGCTAATAGCATCTTTAATCCGACCTAGGGCGCTAGTCACTTTATCAGCCATGGCAGAGAACTTACCCCCGGTGATTCTATCCATATTAGTTAAGGCACTATCCCAAGTAGATTTATATGTTTCTGTATAAGCACCTATAAGACCCTTAATGCCTCCCCCATGCTCATCTATTTTATTTTGCATGGTTTGCCAGGTGTTAGCTGTCTTTGCCTTTAGATTCTCCCAGGTTTCAAAAGTTTTGGCCTTAACCTCATCCCAGGTAGTGCCCACATTGGTTTTAATTGTCAATACTGTTTCAGCGATGTTGGCTTTAATCTCACTCCATTTATCACCCATAATAACCCGAACATTTTCCCATTTTTCTAAGCTATCTGCCTTAATTTCTTCCCAGGTAGTAAAGATATTTTCTTTAATCTCCCGGGCCTTGGCAAAAATGTCGTCCCGCATAACTTGCCACTTGGTCTTTATCTCCCCAGTTTCCCAATCCACCTGATTGACATGCTCCTGGGCCTGGCCTTTAGCTTCTGTAACCACCCGCTGATGCATTGTTTCAGCTTGTCTAATGGCGTCATCCTTTTGCCGGGTGGCCTCTTTGATCAACTTATCAGCCTGTTCTTTGGAAATCGTCCCTGCCTCATCCCTTTGGCGGATGATTTCCTTGAGCACCTCATCATATTGTTCCTTGGCAGCTTGAATAGCTCCCTCTTTTTGCTTGATGCTATTTTGAACAACCTCTGCTGCTTGCCGGGCTGTTAATTCCGTGGCTTGGGCCCTCATCCGCTCTATAATCGCCTTGGCTTCCACTTCGCTTTCCGTTAACACCTGAACACCGCTTTCCACCATGTTCTTTTGAATAGCGTTAATTTCTTCTTGTTCTGCCTTAGTTAAAGCTCTCCTTTCCAAGCTAGCGGAATCCAGGATTTCTTTCATTCTTACCTCTCCATCAGCTACGGCTTTCTTTCTATCCTCATAGCCCAGCTGCATATTGTTTAATATTTGTTCCTGCTCAGCTTGGGATAAAGCGGTGCTAGTAACGAGAAATTCCTGCGTTTTCGCCAAGGATTCCTCATGATGTTTGTCAAGCCCAGCCTGTACTTGTGAAGCCATCTGTGAGAAATTACCGGAAATGTTATCTGCCATCTCCTTGGTAACTTTCTCACTACTCCAAGCCAATCTATTTAAGGTTAGAGTGGCTTGGTCATTTAATTCCAAAAATCCGCCTACCGCTTGTCTGGTTGATGTAGATATTTCATCACCGAATAAGTCCACAGCGGGAATACTTTCTTTACTAAGGTGTTTATATAAAGCCACCCCTGCTGCGGTGATTCCGGCAATAGCGACAACTGCAATTCCTATCGGGCCACTGAGTACCGTAAAAGCACTAGCTAGTGCCCCAACCACTGGTGTAGCAGCAGCGGCTCCGCTAGTAGCTACTGCAAGTGCCCCGGATACTGTAGATAGGAAACCTATTACGGAACCTATGCCGGCTATAAGTTTTCCCCCTATGAGTAATAGCGGGCCAATAGCCGCAGCAAGGGCAGCAACCGTTACAATCGTCCCTTGGGTAGCGGGTGTAAGATTTGCAAACCAATCTACCATTCTTTGAAGCATCTCCACCAGAGACCGTAAATGAGGGATGAGTATTTCATATGTTTGTATACCTACACCCTCCAAGGCCGATTTTAATAAAACAATTTCCCCCTGGAGGTTTTCCTGCATTACATCTGCCATCTCTTTAGCACTACCGGTATAATTACGGGTTGCGTCCGTAAGCTTGGCATAATCTTCTTCACTGGCATTAATGATAGAAAGCATACCTGCCATAGCCTCTTTCCCAAAGATGGTGGCAGCATATTGGGCCTGCTGTTCCTCTGTTAAGCCGGCAAATTTAGCTCTTAACTCATCCATTATTTCTTTAAAAGGTAGCATTTCCCCATTAGCATCCGTAATGGAAATACCCAGGCCCTTCATGGCGGTAGCCATTTTATCTGTGGGGTTAGCCAAGTTAGCAATAGCTGTTTTTAAGGAAGTTCCTGCCTGGGAGCCTTTGATTCCTGCATTGGCCATCAACCCCAGGGCTAGGGCTGCATCTTCCGCCGAGTATCCCAAAGCACCAAAGAGAGGGGCTACATATTTAAAAGATTCTCCCAGCAGGGCCACGTTGGTATTACTGCTAGATGATGCTTTTGCTAAAAGATCTGCAAACTGGGAGGCTTCTTTTGCTTCCATACCAAAGGCGGTTAAGGCGTCAGTGACAATATCGGAAACCAACCCCAAGTCCTCGCCACTGGCCGCAGCTAACATCATGACCCCTTCTAGGCCATCTAGCATTTGGCTAGTATCCCAACCGGCCATGGCCATATATTTCAACCCTTCACTAGCCCGAGTTGCAGAAAACTTAGTGGTTGCCCCCATTTCCTTTGCCTTTTCTTCTAATCTTCTAAAGTCATTCCCAGTGGCCCCACTAATAGCTGCGACTTCACTCATCCCAGTTTCAAAATCGGAACCTACTTTTACCGTAGCTGCACCCAGCCCCATTAGAGGTGCCGTAATTTTCATGGATAAGTTTTTACCAATGGTGGTCATTTTCTGGCCTACATCTTGCAAGGACTGACCTAGGGGCTCCAGGCTTTTACTGAGCTCATACCAGCCTGTGGATTGGACCTCAATCTCCCTATTAAGTTTCTTTAGATC
>DURT01000029.1 GCA_012843025.1 Tissierellia bacterium
GGAACAGAAGTTTTAATATCCCCTATTTTATGGTGGTCTATAACTTCTAATATTTCCGCTTCTTCAATACCATCAGCACTTTGATTCATTTCATTGTGATCTACTAATATAACTTTCTTCCTCTTTGGGTTAATTATATTATTTCTGCTGAGCATTCCTGCATATTTCTTATCCTTTGAAAGTATGGGGAATTTGGAATGTTTTGACTGCTCAATATCTTCCTTACAATCATTTAAATAATCTTCCTCAGAAAAAAGCATAATATCATTTTTTTTCATAATATCATCCACATACTTTGCTAAAGAAATATTCTTAGCCGTATAGTAGGTGTGGTAGGCAGTAGTTATAATATTTACTTTATTTAATCTTGCAAGTTCAATTAAATCCTGGGGAACTTCCAAATCCCCGGTAATGATTATAAGTTTTACTTTTATTTCAATGGCATACTTAATAACATCGTACCTATCTCCCACGATTACAATAGAATCTTTATTCATAACTTCGGACTTTTTTAAAGTTTCGCCCTCAAAGGAAGCCACTAAAATATTTCCTTCTATAATATCATCAAACTTAAGAGTGCTCTTTCCTAACAAGGTTTCAATTATATTGTCATAGGATGTCCGCAGATATTGCTGGTCAGTATTTATAAGACTCATTGCAATATCCTTCATAGTAATTATACCTACTAGGTAGTTTTCCTCATCTACTATGGGAAGAGTTCTTAACCTATTTTCATTCATATGAAAATAGGCAAAATGAACGGAACGATCTTTTCTAAAGGGCTTTACTCTTTCAAAATCCAAGTCTTTAATTTGAATTTTTACATTATCTAAAATTTCAGGTACTTTAACGTTGAAATATTTTAATACAAAGGCTGTTTCCTTATTAATTTCTCCCAGTGTATAAGCCTTGGAAGGTTCCTTTAATTTATTCTTTAACTCTGCCAAAGCTATGGCAGCACATACACTGTCTGTATCCGGCGTCTTATGGCCGAAAACTAAATTGTATTTCGTATCCATAGCAACTCCTTAGCTTTTAAATCTTAAATCTTTCCCGTAGAATTTAAGAGGTACAAAATTATTGAATATTCTGGATGTTATTCTGTCAGAATAGGTATCCCTTAATTGTTCCAAGGACAAGTTCGTTGATATTATGGTTTTTTTCTCCGTAATCATTCTTTCGTTAATAATATTAAACAGTTCCGCATTTGTAAAGGAATTACTTACCTCAGTGCCTAAATCATCTATAATAAGCAGGTCGCAGTCAAAAATCATATTGTAGTTCATTAAGTTTTCCTGGCTTTCATTAAGTTTATTAAACTTATGATTTTCAACTATTTCAAAGAGGGAAAAGGAGGTTTGATACAATACGGAAACCTCTTTATTAATAAGTTCATGTGCAATACAGTTACACATAAAGGTCTTGCCTAATCCTGTTCCTCCGTAAAAGAGCAAGTTCATGTTTGTATGGTGAAAATTACTGCAGAAATCCTCACTTATTTCCAAAATGTAGTACATGTTCTGTCTGGGTGTTAACTTTTCATTTTTGTAGGGCTCATTGCTAAAAACATTGATATCAAAGGTATTGAAGTTTTCCTTTTTAAGCATGTGAACCATGTTGGACATATTGTAAAGATTTTTGATAATTTCCTTATTAAAGCAAGAACACCTTTTTCCATCGGATGTATAACCGGTATCTTCACAATTTAAGCATTCATACTTTATAGACAGATAATCTTTTGGAATATTGTTTTTTTCATAAATTAACTGCCTTTCTTTTTTCAGGTTCTCAATATTTTGTCTTAATTTTATAATTTGTTCTTCCATATCTTCTGGAGGTGATAAAAAAAGTTTCGATAAATTTATGCTGAGCAATTTAATCTCCTTGTCAATTTCAGAAAGGCGAGGAATTTTTTCAAACAGATTCTTTTTTCTTATATCTGCTTCGTGGGCAGCCCTTAAACGCTTTTTGTTGTAATTTGTCATAATATTTTCAATAATTTGTTTATTAATTATCATCATCTCCTTCTTCCGTAATGGAAAGTCCTAATTTTTTAAGCTTGCTTTCAAATCTTTTCCTTGCAATACTTTCAAGGTCATCTCCTGTAATATCTTCACTCTGTATGAAATTATGGAATTTATTTTTACTCTTATTTTCTTCCTTTACTTCCTTTGTCTTTTTAACAGGCTTTTGGTCAAATTTTAGATCTTCTATGGTTTTAAATCCTTTTTCATGCCAGTCACTAAGTATTTTATCAAAATAATTCAGGTTTGGATTATTAATTTTTGTGGAATTATCCAAACATCTTAAAATCATTTCCATGGAGAAATTCCATTCATCAATCCATTTATCAATAGTCCTCATTTCAGCTTCCGTAAGGGTACGGTTAAAACCCAAGGCCTTGCTGATTCTCGAATAGGTGGAAAAACGGTCATTTCTCTTTTCAAGGTACTCCACCATAGTATCCAAATCCACCACTCCTTCATCATGCCAGGCTGATACTACAGATTCAATATAGCTGAAACGCTTAATTTTTTTGTTGTTGATACAATAGCTAAAAGCCTGGGTCATAATGAAGGGACTGGTTTTATACTTGTTAAGCCAGGTAATAATTTTTCTCTTTTCATTAATTTTAAGAGGCCGTCCCAGCATATCTTCAATTTCATCCATCATTTCCTTAATTTCAGGATTTCCTGCTGTGGAAATAAGCTGCTGATTTGTTGCATACACTTTATCCTCAGACTTTCTGATATGCTTGTACACATTATCCACATAAAATTGCTTAAGGTTGACAAATTCAACTATATAGTTATATTCATCCTCAGTTTCATGTTTGATGATTATTTTCTCTTTTTCCCAATAATCCCATGCATTTAATACGTCTGACAGGGGAATTTTTAAATTTTTTGCAATAGTTTCATTGCTAAAGTTGGAACGCTCCCTGGCACACTTATATCCCATGAGATAAACTTTTACATAAGTTCCATCGGCTGAAGGCATATAATCATTAATAAAAATATTCTCAACAGGGGTATCCCCTAAATCTATTTGCATTTCTTGAAGAATAAAATACATATAAGCACCCTTTCCATTGCTAGTGTTTGTAATATATTTGTAACATTATTGTTAAAAGTTTGCGAAAACATTTTCAAATTATAATGGTTGACTTTTCAATATAACTTCGACTATAATTGAATAAGATATATAAAGTACCTTTTAGTACTTTATTATATCATTTTTTTATTAAAAGAAAATACTATTTTTCTTTGTTCTAAACTGGCACATTTATGTAATAACATAAATGTTATTTGTTTAATATAATGAGTATAATATTTTATGTTTTAGTAAAAACAATAATTCGGGATGTATATTATGAAAAATCAAATATTATCATTTATTTCTAATTTGAAAAAGAATAAAACTTCAGATGTTTTTTTGCAATTAAAAGAAAAAAAATATCGGCACCCATTCAACTTTCCAGACTTAAACAACTTAACAAAACGAACCAAGGGAATAATCTTTGTTCTACTATCAACATTTCTAATACTAAGTACAGTTTATTCATTGAATTATTTGGAAACCCACGAAAACAATGTATTTGCAACAGACAGCTTTACTATTATATCTGAAGGAAAAGAACTGTGTAAAGTAAGAGACCCTGAACTTTTAGATGCCGCTTTGGAAAAGTTGGATAAGGAATTAGAAAATAAAGTCGATCATGAAATTGCAATAGAAAGTAAATTTGTAATAGAGCCATCAAAGGCCAAAGATGATGAAATAACATCAGAAGAAGAACTTTACAATATACTGAAGAAAAATATAACTTATTCAATACTAGCCTATGCAATAGATATTGACGGAACCCAAGTTGGAGTATTAAATTCCGAAAAGGAAGCCAAAGAAGTTATAGAAGAAGTAAAAGCTCATTTCATAAGGGACTATGACAAAGAAACTTTATTAGAAGTTACAACAGTTGAAAATGTAAGTATCAAACAAATAAAAGCAACTAATCAACAAATTCAAGATAAAGACGAATTAATAAACTACATAATAAAAGGAACTGACGAAGAACGAACATATATAGTGGAAAAAGGGGACACTTATTGGACAATAGCAGAATATTTCAATATGTCATTAGATGATTTAATATCTGCAAATCCAAACTCAGATCCTGACAGAATACAAATTGGAGATGAATTAAACTTAATAGTTCCAAAACCCTTTATAAATGTACAAGTAAAGAGAAAAGTAGTACAGGAAGAAAAAATTCCTTACGAAACAGAATATGCATATGTATCATATATGTACAATGACGAACAAGTTGTAACAAAAGCCGGAAAATACGGTATTTCAGAAGTTGAAGCAATTGTAACGGAACAAAATGGCATACAGGTAGCCAAAGAAGTATTATCAGAAAAAGTAATAACAGAGCCCGTAACACAAATAGTAACAACGGGAACTCAGGAACCACCACCAAAGAAAGGAACGGGATACTTTATAAATCCACTTCCCGGTTCAATAATATCTTCCCGCTTCGGTTCCAGATCTGGAGGATTCCACTTAGGCCAGGATATGGCTAAGGCTGCAGGATCAGCTATAAAGGCTGCTGATGGAGGAACTGTCATCTTTGCAGGATGGTCTGGAAGTTACGGATACATGGTAGATATAGACCATGGAGGCGGTTTTACCACAAGATATGCCCACTGCAGCGAAATTTACGTATCTGTTGGAGAAAAAGTTTATCAGGGAAAAATCATTGCAGCAGTAGGCTCCACAGGAGTATCATCAGGACCTCACCTACACTTTGAAGTAAGAAAGTATGGTACAGCGGTAAATCCCGCAAATTATATAGGAGTACAATACAGGTAACTGTTTTATATAGACAACTAGCCGATGGAAACATCGGCTTTTATTATGCTTTGATTACTTTTGGGTTGTTCTCCTAGTGACAAAAATTTTTTATTTTGATTAAAATTTTACTTGATTTTTATAACTATCCGTTATACTATGGAACAGTATATTTTATGAAAATCTTTTAGTAAAGGATAGATGGATGTTATATTTAGACAATAGGTTTATGGAAGTAGCCCTTCCCATAATAGAACATGTAGAATATCAACCTATGAAGCATATTAAGCACCACGATGAAAGTGTATTCGATCATTCCATAAAAGTAGCTTACTACAGCTATCAGTTGGCTTACAAATATAATTTAGACTGGGAGTCAACCATAAGAGGTGCCTTGCTCCATGACTTTTTCCTATATAAATTTAAAAAGAGTTTCAGTTTGAGAATTATAACAGATTCTATCAAACATGCATTGGCACATCCTATAATAGCCTTTGAAAATGCCAGCAAGTATTTTAACCTGAACAAAAAAGAAGAAAATATAATAAAGGGACATATGTTTCCTTTCGGTTTTCCAAAGTCAAAAGAAGCCTGGATCGTAAGCTTCGTGGATAAGTATATTGCCATATTTGAATATTCTTCAAACTTTAAGAAAATGGCACTTAAAAAACAACCTATCTACAATGCGGAGTAAGAATCTTACCCAAGGACGTAACATAGTAGTGCACAATGAGAACATTTCAACAATGGAGTGTTCTTTTTTATACCTTTTTTCCTTTATACATTATAAAGATTTTAAAATACTGTTTATTTATTTCATAATTGGGTAATATTTAAATATATATTAATAAATAACTTGAAAGGGGCTGACTGCATGAAATTATCTATCTATAGCAAAAATATTCAACTTACCGACGCATTAAGAGAATCTACCATCAAGAAGTTGAAAAGACTTGACAAATTTTTTCGGCAGGATGTGGAAGCAAAGGTTGTTTTAAGCGTTGAAAAGAAAATACATAAGGTAGAGGTAACTATTCCTTTCAGTGGTAGGATTGTACGTGTAGAAGAAACTTCAGATGACATGTACAATGCTTTAGATGAAGCTGTGGAATCATTAGAACAACAAATCAGAAAATATAAAACCAAGCTTCTGAACAAAAGACATAGTAACGGATCAATTAAATTTGAAAATATAGAGCCCTTAGAAGACGAGGACGAAGAAGAATTCAAAGTAGTAAAAACAAAACGTTTTGCTATTAAACCCATGAATATCGAAGAAGCAGTTTTACAAATGGATTTACTAAGACATAACTTCTTTGTTTTCTTAAACGCCGATACAGATGAAGTAAATGTAGTATATAAAAGAAAAGATGGTAACTACGGTTTAATCGAGCCAGAACTATAAACTTTACCTCCGAATAGCAAACCCATCATAAAGGCACACCTAGGTGTGTCTTTATGATGGGTTTGTCGAATATTGTATATTTATATCATTTCCTGTACTTAATAATTATACTTTTCATACAAGTTAACACATTTATCAACTTGTCCACAAGTGTGAATTAATTGTGGACAAGTAATATTAATATAACATTGATATTTCAATAAAAAATATTTTAAAGAAATTTCAAAAAAACTATTGACAAACTTTCCTCTTAAAGTCTTCAAATTTAAGAGTTGTTAACAATTTTATCAACACCTGTGGATAACTTAGTGGATAGGTGAACAAAACTTCTTTTTTCCTCACTATATTAAAATTAATTAAACAATTTAAACCTTTATTAATTAATTTAGCAAATAATAACAGACTTATGTAAAGTGAAAGCTTTCAATTTTACAGCTGCAATGAATAATTACAAAAATTATTTTTTACAACTTTATTATTTCAGGTATTATTATACACTTCTTTCTATAACATAAAACCATCCTAGGAATACAATATTCATAGGATGTGATATTATGAATATAAGGCTAAAACACTTGCCCTTAAAGAATATAACTGTAAACAGCCCCTATGGGAAAAGAAATATAACTGTGAATGACAAATCTTATTGGTGGCACAATGGTGTAGACCTGAAAGCTCCTCTTAATACCCCCGTTTATGCCGTAGACGAAGGTAAGGTTATGATTGCCACTTACAACAACAGCTATGGCTACTATGTGGTTTTGTACCACGGAAAATATGGCACCTTGTACAGTCATTTAAGGAATTATACTGTTAACAGCAACGACAGGGTAAAAGCAGGGGATATAATAGGATATTCAGGAAGTTCAGGAGATTCTACAGGGCCCCACCTCCACTTTGAAATACGTTTATGTAAGTATGAGAATTTTTGGGACAGGGCCCAATGCGACAGCACTGTCTTCATGAACACAGTGGATCCAATGTTGTTTATAGAAGACTATCTTGAGAAACAAAAGGAAATTACCGTTAAAGAAGCCATACCTATAGTTCAATCGGCAGCAGGCTTGGAAGACAGGACTATGGACTATATTGTAAATCACTATAAGTATGGAGATGATCTGGTAAAGAAATTAGCCAAAGCAATTATATAAACCAATACTATTACCAAGGCGTAACTTTTCAGAGTATAAGAAAGTTACCGCCTTTTGCTTTTTATGACAATAGAATTTTGGTCTTATTATCCTAAGTATTAAATTTTTAACAAAAGTTGTTTACTTCCAGCTTTTTTGTGGTATATTATTAATATTGAGGATAATTTTATAGGAGGATACTATGGCAAGTTTCGGAAATCCATTTGGCGCAAATGTACCGAGAAAATTAACTAAAGATGAGCTAATTCAGGCGGTAAGATTAAACATCGCAGGAGAATTAGAAGCAATTTATGTTTATGACGCCCACATTCAGGCAACTGATGACCCAGTGGCAAAGAGAATTATTGCAGATATCAGGGACGAGGAAAAAGCCCATGTGGGAGAATTGTTAACATTACTTAAATACTTAGATCCGAAAGAAGCAGAATTTCTTGCTGAAGGAGAAGAAGAAGTAAGAGAAATGCTGGCAGAATTAAATATTCAACCTACAAATGCTTCCGAACCTGGTAGCGTAGGAAGTTTATTAGAAGAATAGGAGGTAAGTATGGATTTCTTATCAAGAGACGGTTCACCAATATCAGCTGAGCTTTGGGCACAAATAGACAAAGAAGTAGTACATATGGCTAAAAAAGTATTGGTGGGAAGAAGATTCCTACACCTTTACGGACCCTTAGGTGCTGCCGTACAAAGTGTAAATGTAGATGATATAACTCAATTAGAAGAAACAGAAGGAAGTATAGCAGTAATAAAGGGAAGAAAAATTCAACAATTACCCTTATTAAACCAGGATTTCGCCCTATTGTGGAGAGACTTGGAACACAGCGAAAAAACAGGGATGCCTGTAGATTTATCTGCTGCCTTACAAGCAAGTGCAGCAATGGCAAGAAAAGAAGATGACTTAATATTTAACGGTAACAAGGAATATGGCTATGAAGGACTTCTTACTGCTGAAGGAACGGTAAAACTTCCTTTAAGCAACTGGGATGAAGGCGAAAACCCTGTAAAAGATATAGCTACTGGTATTTCAAAATTATTAGATAATGGTTTAGTTGGTAGATATGCATTAATTATAAGCACAGACCTGTTAACTAAACTTCAGAGAATACAGCCAGGAACCGGGGTTACTGAGTACGAAAGACTTAGCAAAATGGTAAATGGTAACATCTACCACACTACAGTAATAGGTAAAAATAAAGCCCTGTTAGTATGTCCAGAACGTCAATACATGGACTTAGCAGTGGGTCAGGACTTAGTAACTTCCTACTTAGAAACAAAAGATTTAAACCACTATTTCCGTATAATTGAAACAGTTCTTTTAAGAATTAAAAATAGAAATGCAGTAATTGTATACGAATAAGAACCCAACTGGCACCCAAACAAAGATTGATTGGGCACCGGGACTTATAATCACAATAATAAGCCAAAGAAAACTCTTTGGCTTTATTTATGTGTTAATCTATCAGTGCCTTGGATTCTTTCTCACTGTAACTACAGCTTTAATTAACTCCCTGGTCACTTCACTTCCCACATCTTTTAAACTATCCACTTTCTTTTCTATTTCATCCCTATTGGCTACTATGTACTTGGGCTTAAGGTTGTTAAGAGCTAAGGCAACGATATCCTGTTTACACCTGTCACACCTGCAGCAGCTCATTTTTTTCAGTACCCCATCGAATTTTTTTAGCAGGATTTTTTCTGTAATATTGCATAAAATTACTTCTTCCTTTTCATCCTTTATTAAATTTAGCTCCCTGTTAATGAATGAACTTTCCTCTATATTTTCCTTTTCAGCTTTCACACCTAAAATTTTTTCTTTAGCTTCTTCTGGTTCCTTTCTTAAATTGGTAGGCATTATTTTTTTATACATGGATTCTCTGTCGAAGGATTTTTTATTCTTTGCCATCTTACAGCCCTCTCGCAAGAAGCTCTTTTACAAAATCCTTGTAATCCTGTACTGCAGTATTATTAGGTGCATAGCTAAATATTTCCTGTTGGCTGGTTTGTGCCTCTGTAATTGCAACACTTGACCTTATAGTGGTATCAAATATTTCCGTATTCAGCTGCTGAGCCACTAATTCAGCTGTTCCCTTAATTTCTCTGCTAAGTATTATTCTTTTGTTAAACTTAGTTAGGAGGATACCTTCAACCTTTAAATTTGAATTACAATACTTTTTAACTCTTTCAATAGTTTCCGACAGTTGGGCTATACCTTGTAAACTGAAAATATCTGCCAGCATGGGAATTATTATATAGTCAGATGCAGTAAAGGCATTAACAGTCAATATACTCAGTGCCGGTGGAGTATCTATGAAAATATAATCATACTTATCCATGACAGTACTTAGAGATTCCTTTAAAAGGTATTCCCTTCCCGTTTGAGTAAATTCCAACTCTAATCCGCTCAATAATATATTTGATGGAATAATGTCATAGGAAGATGTTTTCTGAATAGAAAAAGATGCCTTAGCCTCTCCTTTTAATACTTCATAAATAGTGGGACAATCTTCAGTTTCTGCTCCGCAACTGAAGCTTAGGTTAGCCTGAGGGTCCATGTCAACACACAGTACCTTGTAACCTATTAATTTATACCCTGCAGCTACAGCTCCCACAGTGGTAGTCTTGCCCACTCCTCCTTTTTGATTAGAAACAGAAATTACCTTGGCCATACTAAAACTCCTTCGCAATATTCGACTTTATTTAAATTGTAACAGAAAAGTCAAATAATAACAATATACTATATTGAAGATTTACCCTTGAAATTTATTAATAAGCTATATACAATTATATAAAAACTTAAGGGGAGAACAATGAAACATAAATACGAATACCTGGTAAGTGCTTGCCTTTGCGGCGAAAAAGTCCGATATGACGGTAAAACCAAGACAGTGGATAAAATAAAAAAACTAGTAGATGAAGGTAAAGCCCTTCCCATATGTCCTGAAGTGGAAGGAGGACTTCCCGTACCCAGGCATCCCTGCGAAATTAAGGATGAAAGAGTAATAAATACCCTTGGAGAAGATAAAACCCACAACTTTGTAAAGGGCGCCAATAGAACCCTGGAATTATGTAATGAATACAATATAAAAAAGGCCATCTTAAAAGAAAGAAGCCCCTCCTGCGGGAGTAACTACATTTATGACGGCACCTTCACCAACACCCTTATTAAAGGGCAAGGAATAACAGCAAGACTATTAAAGGAAAATGGAATTGAAGTAATCAGCGAGGAAAAGTTTTAAATAACAATATTGCCTTTAATTTCTGTACATCATAATAAAATTTCACCATTACCCCGGCAGTTGTTTTTTGGGCCAGTACCAAGACTACCGATGTTATCTTATAAAACCTTGCATGGTCATTTTCAATATGGGAATACTTTTCATGGGTTCTTATAGCTTCCCTGCTGTTTAGTTCAATATACTTACCAATAGAATTTAAATAAATTCCTCCCTTATACACCTTAAATTTATGAAAACGTCGGTGCATCCTTATAATCCAGTTTTCAAAACTTCGATGATTATCCAGTAACCTTACATTGGCATGCTGTGGAATTGTTACATCCTGTACAAGGTGACAGGCTGCCCCTAAGTAAAACATTCCCTCTTTTTTATTACC
>DURT01000001.1 GCA_012843025.1 Tissierellia bacterium
CCTAATTCTGTTTTTCTTTCCATTTTCCTTCCTCATATCGTAGGCTTCGATTAAGATATCCCTCAAAAATTCTTCATAGGACTTGTCAAATCTGTAGGCTTCTTCAATATTCATTTTTAGTCCTTGAATTACACCTGGAATCTTTAGTTCTTTAACATATTTTTTTATCTATGTTAATATTTCATTCAATTTTCATACCTCCCTGCTGGCTCTAATTTAAACATTTCATTTATTATTTGGCTGAGTGATGCCTTTTGTATTGATAAATCCTTTGGTTCTAAGGACGCCTTATCTACAGGAAGTTTGAAAATGCTGAAACATTTTTTAAAAATGCCACAGTTGTAATAGATAAATATCATTTTATACGCCAGGTAATATGAGCATTTGAAAGGGTAAGAAAGAATGAACAAAAGAAATTTGCTGATGTTAGAAGGAAATATTTCAAAAGAAGCAGGTTTTTACTATTAAAAAGAATGAAAAATCTAAATGATGAAGAGCTTCAAGCTGTAGAAGTAATGCTAAAAATCTCTCCAAAGTTAAGTGATGCTTACATGTTAAAAGAGAAATTTTATGAATTTGTTGACAGCCCTAATCTTGAAAAAGCAAAAGAAAATCTAAAGGCTTGGTACCTGTTTGTAGCCACCTGTAACGTGCCTGAATTTGATGAATGTGTAAAGACAATTAACAATTGGGAAAAATACATTTTAAATTCTTTTACCTGCCCTTATACAAATGGTTATACGGAAGGGGTAAACAACAAAATTAAAGTGCTTAAAAGAAATGCCTATGGTGTTAGAAATTTCAAAAGATTTAGAAACAGAATATTACATATGATGAGTTGCTAGCCGGAACAATCTGTGAAACATGTCATTGTCAATTACACCCGCATGCGGGTGTAATTGACATGATCTAAATACCATCAAAAAATAAGTATGGGCGTTTAAGCCAAAATCAGATCAGCCCATCCTAATAATCATTTTGGGTATCTTTATTCTATGTTAAGGTTTTCTTACCCCAACAATTGACAAAGAGCCTATAAAGAATTGGGACTATGAAATATAAAATCATAGTCCTTTTTAATTTGACTATTTCTATTAAGGTCAAATTAAAGACAATTACAATAAACGAGGATATATGACATAATTTTATTTTTATAAAGCAGTTTAGGACAAATTAAAGACATTTTTAAGACATAGTAAAGAGTGTTATAATAATTATGAAAAAGTAAAAAGGAGATTAAAAGATGAGCACATATGACATAATTTTGAAAAATGCCAGGATTGTTGATGGTACGGGGTGTCCTTGGTACAGAGGCGATGTATGTATAAAAGATGGAAAGATTAATTTTATTGGAAAAATAGATGATGACGTAAATGGGATAAAAGTAATTGATGTTAGTGATAACGTTTTATCACCAGGATTTATAGATATTCATTGTCATTATGATCTATCATTGTTGAGTGATCCCATAACGCTTACTGCAGTAAATCAAGGGATTACTACTAGTGTTATATCACATTGTGGATTAAGTCCTGCTCCAATAAGGGAAGATAAAATTGATTTGATAGATAAATATGTTGGTTATATTAAGGCAGGCGTAGATGTTAAGTGGGATTGGAGGACTTTTGGTGAATATTTGAATAAATTAGAAAAAGTTAATTTAGGAATGAATATAGCGGCATTTGTTGGTCAAGGAACTATTAGGTTAAATGTTATGGGTTATGATAGTAGGGTACCTAATAGCAGTGAAATTAAAGAGATGATATATTTAGCTGAAGAAGCTATGGATGATGGAGCTTTTGGAATTTCAACTGGTTTAATATATCCACCTGGAGTATATTCAGATTTTAATGAAATAGTAGAAATAACAAAGGTGGCAAGAAAATACAATGGAGTATATCTTTCACATATGCGCAGTGAAACAAATAACGTTGTTGATGCTGTTAAAGAGACAATTGCTATTGCTGAGAAAGCTAATGTGCCAGGACAAGTTGGCCACCATAAAGCTTGTGGTAAGAATAACTGGGGCATTGTTACTGAAACAATGGAACTTCTTGAAAAAGCTAGAGAAAAGGGGATTGATATGACAGTAGATCAATATCCATATAATTCTGCAAGTTCGACACTGAGGGCAATATTGCCTCCATGGGCGCAAACTGGAGGTGTAGAGAAAACAATAAAGCGATTAGAGGATCCAATTTTACGTAAAAAGATTGTTAAAGAAGTGGAACTCAATGAGGGTTATGAAAACTTTTATAGACATAGCGGCGGACCTGATGGTGTTGTTATTGTATATACACCAGAAACCCCTGAATATGAAGGTAAGAAACTATCTGAAATTTCTGCTTTGATAGGTAAGGATCCCGTGGAATTAGCTTTAGATATTATTATTTTAAATAAAGGAAAAGATTTGTGTTGCTTTATTATGATGAATGAAGATGATATCAAGTATATCATGAAACATCCTTTTGTAATGATTGGTTCTGATTCAATACCATCTGCATACGGAGCAAAGGGACATCCGCGTACGAGTGGTACTTTCCCTCGTGTTTTAGGTAAATATGTTCGTGAAGAGAAGGTAATTAGTTTAGAAGAAGCAATAAGAAAAATGACTAGTCTTCCGGCTTCTAGATTAAATATGCAAAATAAAGGTTTAATAAAAGAAGGTATGGATGCTGACATAGTTATATTTAATCCTGATAAAATAATTGATAAATCTGATTTTATGGATCCCTTTAGAAAACCTGAGGGTATTGACTATGTTATTGTAAATGGAAAAATTACAATTGAAAAAGGACAATTCACTGGTGAATTAGCTGGCAAAGTTATTAGAAGAAAATAACAACCCATTATGAAGTGATAGTAATTTTATAAGAGTATTTCTTATTTTAAATATAAAGAAAGGAGAATACTAATGAATATAACAATTTTTATTATTGTCTATGTATTGATAGTGATGGGTATTGGAATTTATTGTGGAAAGTATATTAAGACCTTAGATGATTTTGCCTTGGCTGGTAGAAGTTTATCGACACCTGTTTTAGTAGGAACTTTAGTTGCTTCTATTATTGGGGGAGCAACTATTGTGGGTTGGACGGGTGGCTTTTATGCTTTTGGTGTTGACTGGTGGTGGGGAGAAGTCGGTACAATATGTGGATTGTTGCTAGCTGCAATATTTATGGCAGAACGTTCAAGAAGACTTGAACAATATACTATACCTGATTTATTGCGGATGCGTTATGATGGAAAAACAGCTACCATAGGATCAGCAATGATAATTATAGGGGACATTGCTTTAACATGTGTGCAAATCATGGCAATTGGTGGGATATTATCTAGCTTTTTAGGATTATCTAATCAGTGGTCTATTATTATTGGAACAATTATTTTCATAGCTATAGCTTTTTTCGGAGGAATGGTAGGAGTAGCGATTACAGATACTATTCAAGCAATTATGTTAATTGCATTCTTAGTTATTGGCTCAGCAATAATAGTCATAAATATAGGCGGCTGGAATATTCTAATTAGTAAATTGCCTGATGATTTCTTCGTTTTAACAGCACACAGAAAATTATCAGATGGTATAGCTCTTGCTTTATCTACAACGGGAACGGTTGCTGTTTGGCAGTCTATTATTTTTTCTAGAATTTTCGCGGCTAAGAGTCCCACTGTTGCCAAAAAAAGTATGTATATAATGATCCCTGTACAGTTTGTTTGTAAATTCTGTGTATTTTTACTAGGAATGAGTGCTTTAGCATTGCTTGGACCAGGACGCGACCAAGCTACAATTTTTGCAACTATTGTTTTAGAAGGCTCCTCTTCATTTATTGGTGCATTATTAATTGCAGTAGTAATAGGAGCATTAATAACTACCACAAACACTATATTATTAAGTATAAGTGTTAATATAACCAGAGATTTTTATCAACGGTTTATATTAAAAGATATCGATAATATAAGTAGTGAAAAGCTAGTTAAAGTAGGGAGACTTACTGTATTAGGAATAGGTATTCTTGCAATGCTTATGGCTTTAATTATGCCAAATATTGTTTCAGCTATTACATTTACTTATACAATGTATAGTGCAGCTTTATTAATACCAGTATATGGCGGATTTTTATGGAAAAGGGCATCTACTGCAGGTGGTTTTTATGGTATTATATTTGGAGGAGGAGTAGCATTATTTTGGCATTTTGCTGGAAAACCTTTTGGGTTAGATCCAATGATACCTGCTGCATTCAGTTCTGCAATAGCTTTCATAGTCGGTAGTTATGCAACGGCTCCTCCTAGTGATGAGCAGTTAAGGGTATTTGAGTTAATGGAAGGTAAGAGTACTAATGAATATGGCAACTAAGTAATAATAACATATAAATAAAAAATAAAAGCAGAATTCTACTAAAGGTACGAATGCTGCTTTTTATTAATTATAACAATTTATTATAAAAGGTACGGTTTAGTCCTATAAGGAATCTCTATGTGTTTTGTAGAAAATTAGATTACTAAAAACTTTTTAAATAAAAGAAAGGGATCCCCTATATCTAAGTTTACTCCAAATACTTATATTTTGAAAATAGAAATTTTAAATTTTTAACTAAATTTCTAAAGATTTTCCTAAGCCTAAGAGAGTTTATTGCCGATATTACTTATAGATGTTTGCCTCTAACGGCTGCTTTTTAACTGATATAGCAGATTAGCTTCACGAAAATCTTCTGCTTAATAGATTTACTTATTTCGATACCAAACTCCGTTCCATTCGGAATTTTCTGGATTCTTTTAGCAGTTATAATTACCGTCATGCATGGAAAAAATGCCTTTACAGAAAAAGGAATTGCAACTCATTAAATTACTATTGATTAAAATCAGATGCAAAAAGAAGATTGGAAAAAATAAAATACTTGTATGAAAGCGGTTTAATAAATAAGGAATAGCATGAAGAAAAGAATATCATTAATAGTATTTAATAAAGGACGTAACTATGGAACATGTAATTAAAACTACAAAATTAGAACAAATGATTAATATTACAGATATAATTAAAAATGATGTTAAAGAAAGTGGAGTTATAGATGGTATAATTACTATCTTTGTACCTCATACTACCGCTGCAGTAACAATTAATGAAAATTCAGACCCGGATGTGGTAAATGATATATTGATGACATTAAGGAAGGTATTTCCAAAAGATCCTGCTCACAGGCATTTTGAGGGAAATTCACATGCCCATTTAAAAGCTTCTGTAATAGGTTCTTCATGCACTATAATTATTGAAAAGGGTATGCTGAAACTTGGGACATGGCAGGGAGTATACTTTTGTGAATTTGATGGACCAAGAACAAGAAGTTTCTATACTAAAATATTGAGAAATTAATAATAACAGATTAATACCATCAGTAGGGGATAAAGCTAAGTTTTTTTGAAAAATTTTTACAACATTACAATGTTTAGTTAAAAATGCCCTGTTAATGCCGATATATATAATAACTAAATAATAGGTTGCTATATGCTAGTAACTTCGTGTTAATTACCCGGCACTTGCTATTACAGATTTAGTATGTAAGTTAAAACAAATAGCGTCATATAGCATGACTATATGCAATCGTTACCAAATGGTAGGAAATGTTTTATGGTGTTAACATTCCAAACAAATGGTAGTAAGGAAATATGTTTTAACCGTCAAACACGATCAATCTACAAAACTCAATAGGGGGAATAATAATGAATAGTATTAAAACAAAACTAATTATATCTTTTTCCATTTTAATATTAATAGTAGCTGCAACCCTTGGCTTTATTATTATGAAGACGGTTAGTAGCATTATTGTTTCTGAAGCAGAGGAAACATTGGAGTTGTTAGTTGAAGAGGGCAGAAAGTTAGTGGAAAGTCGTGTTGAAACCCAAATAGAACTGTCGGAAATGATAGCAGCACGAGAGGAACTTCATACCATGGACTGGACAATTCAACAACCAATACTTATTAATGAAGTGGAAAAGTCGGATTTTCTTTCCATGGCTATTGTATATCCAGATGGCACAACATATGATCATACTGGAATTGTTATAAATTTAGGAGATAGAGATTATGTTAAAAGTGCCTTTAATGGCCAACCAGACATTTCGGAAATAAGTGTTGCAAGAGGAACGGATGAACTTTCTATGATGTATGCTGTTCCAATGAAAAAGGATGGTGAAGTCATAGGGGTATTAGTTACTAGGGCCAGTGCTGATTTCTTAAGCACAGCTACAGATGATATGGGTTATGGAAATACCGGTTATGCTTATTTAATAAATAGTAAGGGTGTAACTATTGCTCATCCAAATAGGGAAATGGTGTTAGAGCAATTTAATCCAATAGAAGCTGTAAAGGTTGATGAAAGCTACAGGCCTGTTGCTCAGCTATTTGAAAAAATATTAAAGGATAAGAAGGGTATAAGTAATTATTTTTTTGAAGGAAAAGATCTTTATTGTGCCTACACACCTATTGAAAATACGGATTGGATTTTAGTTATAACTGCCAACGAAGAAGAGGTATTGGACTCTTTACCGATTCTTCAAAGAAACATTATTTTACCATCCCTAATAATATTGTTGGTAGGTATTTTACTTGCTTATATTATAGGTAATGCTACCAGCAGACCCATTGTTTCATTAGCTAAATATGCAGAAATTATTGCAGACCTTAATGTTAAAGAGGATGTACCAGACAAGCTGATTAAGAGGAAAGATGAAATAGGTTCATTAGCAAAAACATTTAAGGTTGTTACGGATAATTTAAGAGAGTTTATAATAAAAATTTCAGCCACTTCTGAGCAGTTAGCTTCCTCTTCAGAAGAATTATCTGCCGTAAGTAATCAATCCACTGCTTCAGTAGATGAAGTAGCAAGGGCTATCGAGGAAATATCAAATGGTGTTAATGAACAGGCAAAGGATACTGAAAATGGTGTAATTAAAACAGAAGAGTTAAATAAAGTATTGGAAGAAGAGTTAAAGGACATGCAAACAATTGATTCTATTATGGAAAGATTAATTCTTCTAAAGGATGAAGGCGTTAATATAATAAGTGACTTAATTAATAAAACTAATCAAAGTGATGAAGCCATACAAACTATTTATACCAGTACAATAGAAACTAATGAAAGTTCTAAGAGAATTGGAGAGGTAAGCAGTCTCATAGAAAGTATAGCTAAGCAAACTAACCTCTTAGCCCTTAATTCAGCTATCGAGGCAGCAAGGGCAGGGGAAGCTGGAAAGGGTTTTGCAGTAGTTGCCGGAGAGATTAGAAGTTTGGCTGAGCAATCAACAAATGCAGTACATGAAATAAATTCAATGCTACAGAAGCTACAGGAAAAGTCTCAAAACGCTGTTTTGATTATGCAGGACGTGCTTACTGTTATTAAGGACCAGGTGGAAAGTGTTCACGCGACATGAGATAAATTTACCAGTATTGCGGAAGAAGTTGAAGGTGTAAAATCAATAATGAACAAAGCAATGTATATAGTTGGCGAAATGGACAAGCAGAAAAACGAATTGTCAGCTATTATGCAAAATTTAGCTGCAATAGCCCAAGAAAATGCAGCAAGTTCAGAGGAAGTAGCATCGAGTGTTAAAGAGCAAACTATGGCTATGGCTGAAATTAACAAAGCTACTAATGCATTAGCCCAATTAGCTGAAGAATTACAGGAAAGTATCTCTAAGTTTAAGTATTAAATGAGCTATGACCAGTCAATCGTAAGAAGTGTATTAAAGGTTGGAATCAAGATGATATATCCCTTGAAGCAGAACTTTTTCAATATCATCAGTCCGTTACTTTAAAGGATATAGATTTGAGTATAGAATTAGTGTAAGAGTAAAGGGTGTAACTAATAAATAGATAATTGAAAAAATAAACGAAAGCTGTCTTAATAAAAGGCAGTTTTTTTCTATGCTAGTAAGGTTATTAGGACAAAGGAGTGTTGTCAATTAAAAAATATGAAAATATATATTGACTAATGGATATTTTCATGCTATTTTATAAATGATAATGATTATCAAAATCATTAATACTAATCTACATATATGGTGCTTTCGATTAACGGAAATAAAAAAGAATAGCTAATTGATAATCAAAGACAATGAAATTATAAAAAGAGAGGAAAGACATGAGAAGATCAAGATTTTTAGTATTAACTACAATTATAGCAGTCTTTGCTTTACTGCTAGCAGCTTGCTCAAATTCAAGCAATGTAACACCAAATCCCGCCAATGAAATAAATGATGGTGAAGATGTGGTCGCAAATGAATCTGCTGAAGTGGCAACAGTTGAAATAACAGATGTTCACGGAACTGTTACTGTTCCTGTAAATCCCCAAAATGTAGTTGCCTTGGATAATAGAACTTTTGAAACTTTATCTGATTGGGGAATTGAATTGGCAGCTGTACCCAAGGGTGTAATGACTGCAGATTCACCATATGTAGATGATGAGTCTGTTTTAGATATTGGGAATCATCGTGAACCCAATCTTGAAATATTAGCAGCTGCAGAACCTGAACTTGTAATTATAGGCCAAAGATTTGCTGAATATTATGATGATATAAAAGCCTTGGTGCCAAATGCAGCAGTTATAGATCTTAACTTTGATGTTTCTGAAACAGCAAGCAGGCCTGGAGATAATTTAATAAATGGACTTATAAATTCTACTCTTACATTAGGAAAAATCTTTGATAAAACTGAAGAGGCAGAGCAATTAGTGACTGAGTTTGAAAAAGCAATTGAAAATGCGAAATCTGCCTATAATGGTTCTGACACAGTTATGAGTGTTATAGTTTCTGGCGGAAATATTGGATTTTCAGCTCCTGGTTCTGGACGTGTTTGGGGCCCTATGTATGATATCTTTGGTTGGGTACCTGCTCTGAGGGTTGATTCAGCAACTTCAGACCATCAAGGTGATGAAGTTTCTGTTGAGGCAATTGCCCAAAGTAATCCTGACTGGATTTTCGTTTTAGACCGTGATGCAGCAGTATCATCAACAAGTGATGCGGTTCCTGCTCAGGATGTTATTGATAATTCACCGGCTCTTCAGAATACAACTGCAGTTTTAAAAGGACAACTAATATATGCACCGGCTGACACATATACCAATGAATCGATACAAACATATTTAGAGTTGTTTGAAAATATTGCAAATACTTTAAGCAAGTAGAAAGGAGTATAACGTGGAGCTGAAAAATACATTGCAAATTAATAGGGCTGAAGGTTTTCAGCCCCGTTATAATCAAAATAAAATATGGACTAAATCCTTTATTTTGGCACTTTTGGTGGTAGCTCTTTTAGGAGTAATATCACTGTTTACCGGAGTTTATGACATAAGGCAAGAAGATGGAATGAATATGTTTTTCATAACCCGTGTTCCAAGGACAGCAGCCCTTATGCTTACTGGAGTAGCCATGTCCATGTCAGGTCTGGTAATGCAGCTTATTACACAGAATCGATTGGTAGAGCCTACTACAACAGGGACTATTGAATGGGCAGGTTTGGGGTTAGTCTTTGTTTACTTACTATTTCCTGCACCAACTTTAGTTCAAAGAATGACTGGTGCCATAATTTTTTCCTTTGCAGGAACTATGATTTTCTTCATGTTTTTAAAAAGAGTTAAACTAAGATCTTCTTTAATTGTTCCTATTATTGGGATGATGCTGGGGGCAGTTATTTCTGCAATTTCTACTTTTGTTGGACTGGTTTTTCAGATGACTCAAAATATTGAAAGCTGGTTCGTTGGTTCTTTTGCATCTGTCCAGGTTGGAAGATACGAATACTTATGGCTGATTGTTTTAGTTACTTTCTTAATTTCTATTTATGCAGACAGATTGACTTTAGCTGGGTTAGGGGAAGATGTTTCCACGAGTCTTGGATTAAATTACAACAGGATAGTGCTCTTGGGTACAGGTCTTATTTCCCTTGTAGTTGGAATTGTGGCAGCTGTGATAGGCAACTTACCCTTTTTAGGATTAATCGTTCCCAATATTGTATCCATGTATAGAGGGGATGATTTAAGAAGTAATTTGCCCTGGGTATGTGTTTTAGGGATGGGGACTATTACTCTTTGTGATATTATTTCCCGAACCATTATTATGCCATTTGAAGTTCCTGTTTCGTTAATACTTGGAACAGTGGGTGCAATTGTATTTATAGTCATTTTATTGAGACAGAGGAGGCCGAGATGACAGAATTAGTTTATGGTAATAAAATTCGTAAGAAAAATTTAGCAAAAGTAAGTTGTGCACCTAAAAATGAAAAGCGTTCAGCAAAAGCTTTTCGCTCTGTAAAAGATGAAAAAAGGTATTGGACTTTGCTTACAATATTAATTGCTTTGGGTCTTCTTGCTTCCTATGGACTCTTAGTTTATAACAATCCTGTTCCAGTAGATTCTCCTTCTTTTATTCCAGTTGTTAAAAGAAGAATGGTGGCCCTAGTTGCTATGATTATAGCTGCAGTCTGTCAAAGCTTATCAACAGTTGCCTTCCAATCCATTACCAATAATAAGGTTATAACTCCTTCTCTTTTAGGATTTGAAGCACTTTACACTACCATTAATACAAGTACAATGTTCTTCTTTGGTGCAGGGGCCTTTATTAGTTTTAGCGGCATTGAATCTTTTGTATTTCAAGTTGTTGCCATGGTTTTAATGAGTTTAATACTTTACGGCTGGTTGCTTTCAGGCAAGTATGGAAATTTACAACTAATGCTCCTGGTTGGAGTAATTATTGGAACTGGCCTTAGGTCTTTGTCTTCCTTTATGAGAAGGCTTCTTGCGCCATCGGAGTTTGACATATTACAAGCAAGATTGTTTGGTTCGGTTAACAATGCAGATGCTGAATTCTTTCCAATTGCAATTCCCATAGTAGTAATTGCTGCAATAATCTTACTTGCCTTTTCTAAAAGGTTAAATGTAGCGTCCCTAGGAAAGGATGTTTCTACTTCTTTGGGAATTAATCATCAGCTTAGCGTAATTATTACTTTAATATTAGTATCTGTTTTGATGTCAGTATCAACGGCTTTAGTTGGTCCTCTTACATTCTATGGATTTTTAGTTGCCACTTTAAGTTACCAGGCAGCCCAAACTTATGACCACAGATATATTTTTCCCATGGCACTAGCCATAGGATTTCTCATAATAACCGGGGCATACTTTTTTATGTACCATATTTTCAATGCTCAGGGTGTAGTTTCAGTTATTATTGAAATGTTTGGCGGATTAACATTTTTAATTGTTGTATTAAGGAAGGGGACTTTATGATAAAGATAAATAATGTTAGAAAAGCATATTGTGATGAGGTGAATATAGGTCCTTTAAATATTAGTATACCGAAAGCTGGCCTTACTTCTTTAATTGGACCTAATGGTGCGGGAAAGTCTACCACCCTTTTGATGATTGGAAGACTTTTAAATATGGATGAAGGTCAAATCAGTGTGGCCAATATGGATATTTCTTCATCTAAGTCAGAAGATTTGGCGAAGATTTTAACTATTTTGCGGCAAGAAAACCATTTTGTAACCAGGCTTACGGTCAGACAACTTGTTGGTTTTGGACGTTTCCCTTATTCAAAGGGAAGATTAACTAAAATAGATGAATCCATAATATCAAAGTATATTGACTTTTTAGGCCTGACTGATTTGGAAAACAGGTACTTAGATGAACTTTCAGGAGGACAGAGGCAAAGGGCATACGTAGCAATGGTTTTGTGCCAGGAGACTGAATATGTTCTTTTGGATGAGCCCCTTAACAACCTTGATGTAGCCCGTTCGGTTCAAATGATGGAGCATTTAAGAAAAGCTGCTGATGAATTTGGAAGAACTATTCTCACTGTTATGCATGACATAAACTTTGCTGCCAAGTACTCTGACAGAATTTGCGCTATGAAGGATGGTAAAATTGTTGCCTTTGGAACAGTGGAAGAGGTTATGGATTCTGATATTTTAACAAATATTTTCGATACAAAAATAGAAGTAATAGATGGTCCTTATGGACCAATAGCAATTTATTAGTTTTCTTATAGAGGCATTTCCTATTGAAGTGCCTTTAAATTTATAGCGGAGAAATATGACCGAAGGGCATTATTTTTTCATAAGATTAATAATAGGAAATAATACTCGCTGACCTAATGTTATCAAATCATCGATTTCGTGTCTCATACACCACTGGGTTAAAACCCCCATAAGTGCTGCGCTGAAAATTTCAAAGAAGTCATCATAGCTCATATTAAGTTGAAAGTCACCATCTCTTATTCCTTTGCTTAAAACTTTATCTATGAATTCTTTTTGCAGCTCTATGGATGTCTTTGTGTTTTCTGTTGCCAACTCTTCATCTATCATTGCTTTTACATAGGATTTAGTAAAATCATGACCATCCTTTTTTACGTAGTTTAGGTAGGCAGTAACCGCATTTTGGTAAAGTGTCACTGCGCTAAGGTCTTCATCGTAAATGAACAATTGGCTTAATTCCTTGTTAAACCGGGAAGTAAGTTTTATAAGTATATCCTTCTTTGAATTAAAGTAGCTATAAAATGTACCCTTGGCTACACCACAGGCATTACATATCTGACTGATGGTTACCTGGTCATATCCATATTCTCTTACTAACTTCATTGCCATGTCCGTTACTTTTCTTTCTGTTTCAAGGGCTTGTAAGTCGCGGTTGGTTAATCTTTTTTCCATCTGAATAATCCTTTCGTCTTATGATTTTCCTATTTTATCATACATGTTGTTAAACAGCAAGGAGTACAAAAAGATAGTAAATGTTTCAAAAAAAGGCAACGTATGGGGGGAATTCATACGTTGCAAAAGTAATGAAAGCAATTATTTATTTTTTACATATTCGGCTACAGACTCACCGCAAACATAGCCACTGGTGAGAACCCAGCCGTTATTAGCACCACCGTAAGTTACATATGGTTTCTTTTCGGAGAAAAGAACTCCTGCACAGTCACTTCCTACGCAGAAAAGACCTTCTATTGGCTCTCCAGAGTTATTAAGTACTTGGAACTTGGTATTTACATCCAGTCCTGCACAAGTGTTGTAGGCATAACTTGCCATCTTTACAGCATAGTAAGGACCTTCACCTATGGTATCAAGATATTGAGCCTCCTTGTTAAATTCTTCATCCTTGCCATTTGCACAGTAATTATTGTAGGTTTCAACTGTAGTCTTTAGAACTTCTGGGTCAATGTCTATGGCTTTAGCCAATTCTTCGATGGTGTCTGCTTTAAAGATGAAGCCCATTTCAATACCTGCTTCCAACACATCATAAGCCTCTGGTAGAGGTGTATTTACTGGTATTTCTCCTGTGTAACCAAGGAAACCTGATGATACGCCGCCAAGGAAGTACTTAAATCCATTGTCACGGATTTCGTTAATCTGCTCACTGCTCCAGATACTGTAGAAATTAGGACCTGCAATCCATGGGTCTAACATGGCTACTCCAGTTTCTGCCGTGAAGCGCTTTCCATCCATACCTACAGCCAAGCTGTTGGGCGAAATTCCAAGGAACATTGGAAGGTCTGCAACTGACCAAACGCTTTGTTTACCTGTGATAAAGCTTTTCTGACCTTCAACCTTGTTAATGGGGAAGCCGTAGCTGTGAGGAATGAATTTTTCTGGGCCAGACATGTGTACTTCTGGAGGCATTCCTATATTATAAGTAGCTGCTCCAACATCTATGGCAGACTGTATCATCTTACCGTCATTGCCATAAGAGCCGTAAATTTTCCAGGCGCCCTTAAGTGGGAAATACTCATCTGACAGGTATTTTGTCGTCATTTCTGCATTGCCTAAAAAACCACCTGTTGCTATAACAACAGCCTTAGCTTTAATTGTGTAATCAGTTCCGGTCAATTTATTCTTAGCCTTAGCACCAACAACTGCTCCAGTATCATCAGTTATAAGTTCGTAGGCTTCTGTTTCCAACATGTATTCTCCACCTAAAGCTTTGAAGTCTTCCACAAGATTATCGAAGTAAGAGGCTATCTCACGCTTGTTGTAACCTAAAACTGGTGCATCTGGGTGAGTTTCAGACTTATTTGGGTACCATTGGAATTTAACTTTATACCAATCGGCAGGTGTAAAACCAGGTTTTGGGTCAAAATCAAACTTAACGCCATGGTCGATGGCTAACCAGTCGAAGGCAGGACCTGAGTATTGGAAGTAGAGGTCTAACATTTCTTTCTTGGCATCACCTTCCGTGTATTCCGTCCATGCTTGATACATGGCATCTGCATCAGTAAAATCCTCTCCATTATTGTATAATTCTTTTACACGGGGAGGATTGATGGATTGGATTTCAGATGTAAGGGCAGTAGTACCTCCGTAGCGTCCCTGTTTTTCAATAGCCAATACTTTCGCACCACTTTCTACAGCACGTAGGGCAGTATAGGTACCGCTTCCACCCATACCTATTACTAATACTTCTGTTTCTATTTCTTCACTTCCACCAATTTTTTCAACTGGTTTTTTGAACTCACTTATTGCGGATTCATCGTTGCCAGCTGCTACAATTGCTTGTTTTATACAGTCTTCAATTGCCGTACGGGCTGCAAAGCTGGTAACGGTTGCACCAGTAACAGTATCCACATTCACAGTCTGGTTCTCAAGTATCCGTGGAAACATAGCTGCTGCCACAGCGTCAATCATTGAAGTTGTACTTCCAGATTCTTCATCAAATGATATGGATTCAATTGCATTTTCTGACACTGTCACATGGAGTATATCTGGCCAGGACATGCTGAAACCGTATGCCTGTGCAGTGTATGTTCCTGGTGCCATCAAAGCTACAGGTTGCTCTTCTGTTTCTTCGACTACTGGTGGCTCTGGTTCATTTTGCTGTGTCTCTTGGGTACAAGCTGCTACCATAACCAATACCATTATTAGACAAAGAAGCAAACTAAGTTTTCTTTTCATACTATTCTCCTCCTTATTTTTTTCATTGACCAGTGGTCATTCAGTTAATTATATAATAGCACTTTGGTAAAACATTGTCAATCTTTTTTGTGACTTTCTTTAAAAGAGACGAGTAGTATAATGTGCTATTGTGGATGTTTGAAAAATAGTATAAAATAGAAACAACTAAATAACGCGAGGGGAAAATGGACAAAATAATAATTACTCAGATAGTAAATGCTGGATTGCTAATAGAAGCAGCAGGGAAAAAAATATTAATAGACGGTATACATAGTGTGAAAACCCACGAATGGAGCACTATAAATAAAGAGCTTATGGATGATATTATTTATGGCAGTAGGTTTAAGAATATCGATTATTTGTTATTTACTCACCAGCATAATGATCATTTCAATCTTGAAAAAACCTTAGAATATATAAAAAATAATAAAATAGAAAAATTTATAGTAACAATATTAAAGGATCCACCCTTAGATATAGATGACTTATTGGTTGAATTAGATAGTGATTATTATGAAGTAAATAGAATTATTTCAGATAGTATTACCATAAAGTGTATTAAGACAAAACATCTGTCTCATGAGAAAATTGGATTAGACCACTATGTATTTATAGTTGACATAAATAGTAAGAATATTCTATTTTTAGGAGATGCTGACTATACAAAATCAGAATTGGTTAAAGTATTGGAAAATATTAATATCGATATAGTAATTGCACCTTTTATAATAGCAATGTCAACGCCAGGGAGGATGTTTGTAAATAAAATAAATCCCAATTTGCTGATTCTTAACCATCTTCCTGCTAAGGAGGATGATGAATATAACTATAGGAATTTGGCTGAAAAAAGTATTAAAAAGTATGCAGAGGATATGCCAAAAACAATAATCTTTCAAGATTTATATGACCAAGTAAATATAGATTAGAAGTGGTGAAAAAGAAAGATCCTTGGAGGTTAACATGTATATTAGAAAAAGTGAAATCAGTGACTTAGATGAAATTTTAGAAATATTTTCTTCTGCAAGAAAGTTTATGAGAGAAAACGGAAACCCCAATCAGTGGGGAGATGATTATCCCAGTAAATCATTAATAGAAAATGATATCCTAAGTGGTAACAGCTATGTTTGTGTTGATGATGGAAAGATAGTAGGAACTTTTTTCTTTAGAGAAGGAAATGATCCAACTTATGAAAAAATTTATAATGGTCAATGGAAGAATAATGAGCCCTATGGAGTAGTCCATAGAATTGCTTCTGTTGAAGGAAAGAAAGGTGTAGCATCCTTTTGTTTGAACTGGTGTTTTGAAAAATGTAAAAATATAAGAATAGACACCCACAAAGACAATATTCCCATGCAAAATCTTTTGAAAAAGAATGGCTATGAAGAATGTGGAATTATTTATGTTGATGATGGTAGTGAAAGAATTGCTTTTCAAAAAATAGAAGAGTATGTATAAGTTAGTAAAGTAGGACATTAGGGTAACCTTATCGTTTCCAATATCTATACTTTGGACACAGCTACAGCTTTCTCGTTGATTTGGATCCTTTTTTATTTTGATTTTTTCGCCAATTAATCGAGAAATTAAAGCATCATCTATGCATTTCCCTTTATTCACACCCCTATTCTTAATAAAAGTTATAAAACCTATTAAAAACTTATTCATTTAATTTGACAATATTACTAAAGGTGACAAGCATTAAAAAGTGCTGCCACATTTGTAACAGCCCCATATTTAAAGATAAAACTTGCAAAAGAGATTAGTCTAACGTATTATAAATAATACATAAAATTTATATAATATGAGGAAAACATATGATTAAATTTGAAAATACTGAGAATCTCACGGGTGTAAGCTTAATAGGTAGTAAGGTTATCTGGGATGGTAGATTAAAATGGAAGTATATTAAGGAGAAATATTTATGAATGCCGAGGTAAAGCCAATTATAACATTAGACCTACTTGACAAAATTGACATAAGGGTAGGAACTATATTATCAGTTGAGGATGTTGAGAAATCAAACAAATTAGTTAAACTTACAGTTGATTTCGGAAAGTTCACAAGGACAATATTGGTAGGAATGAAAGGTGAAAGGGAAAATCCAAAGGAAATTGAAGGACAACAAGCGTTATTTGTTGTTAATTTAGCACCTAAAAAAATGGCAGGTGAATTTTCTGAAGGAATGTTGTTTGACATTGGATATGCAGATGGAATAGTCCCTGTATTAGCTCAGCCAGAAAAACCTGTACCTAATGGAACAAGGATAGGATAATATAGAATATATTAATAATCCCTATGCATATGCATAGGGATTATTGTATTATAACGCATTAGGATTACCATTCTAATTTTTCGCAATATTCTTTGAATAGTTTAATATTTTTATTAGGGTTATATTTTGACCAGGTTAAGACAAAGTCCTGATATACTTTATCACTATCTATATCTACATAAGTTACTGAACTTTTTTTAACTTTAAAGGATCTTGGGATAGGAGCAATTCCAAGTCCTGTTGCAGCCATAGCCACGGTTGTTTCATACTCGTCCACTAATCGGGCGTTTTCCATATCAAAGCCAGCATCGCTTAAACGGTCGACAATTTTTTTTAAGCTAATAGATGCGCTTTTATTGTTACTCATAATAATTTTTTCTGTCTTTAATAATTCTGGACTAGCTTTTTCATATACAGCTAAATGACTAAGTTTAGAAACAGCTACTGCTGCATAATCCCTAAATAAGAATAAACTTTCAAGGGATGGAATGTCATCGGTTTCAGATTTTTCATCAAAAAGCACATCCAACTTACCATTAATAACATCTAATGTTAATGGACCCCACCCGCCTACAACCACATCAACTTCAATATGAGGGTTAAGGTCACAAAAATCCTTTATTATATTATTAATATTTGCCCATTCTGCAGGTCCATGGTATCCAATGGATAGGTGATTTATGCCAGCTGAAATTTTCTGTGCTTGTAATTTAATTCGCTCATAATGATCTAACAATTGGCTAAATTCTTGTTGAATATATTTTCCCGCCTCTGTTAATTCTACTTTTTGCCGAGTTCTTATTAAAAGTTTAACCCCAAAATATTCTTCTACAAAATTCATCTTTGAACTCATGGCAGGTTGAGAAATAAACATTTCCTTCGCTGCCATAGAGAGGTTCAAGTACTTAGCAACACTTAAATAACATTTCATACTGAAAATATCCATATACTGACCTACCTTAACCGTTAATTAACAAACAGTTTTTCTTATCATTAAAATACCATAATTATGGCTAAAAGTCAAGGTTTTAAGGCATGTTATAAGTTTTGCTTATATAGATATAACTATTTAAATAAACAGTGAAACCGTTTAATATGTTAAAATATATACAAAAGTATTAATATTACAAAAGGAGTGAATCTTAATGGCATTTTCAAGAAGAGATTTCTTAAAAGGAGCAGCGGCAACTGCAGCGACTGTTGCTTTTTCAGGAGTAATGAGTGGATGTACAGCAAAAACTGATGCAGAAACTCCCGCACCTGAGAATACGGCTGTAGATACTAAACCAGAGAGTAAGACTGTAACTACTGAACCTGAGAATACAGTTGTAAGTACAAAGTGGTATGATGAAAACTACTTTAGAAAACCAGACCCGATAACAGATATAGCTGAAACTATTGATGTTGATGTTGTGGTAGTTGGTGCTGGAAACGGTGGATGTATTTCTGCAGTAAGTGCTTTAGACTTAGGTGCTAAGGTAGCATGGGTTGAGCAAAATGCAGGAGTAATAACATTTGCTGGTGAAATTGCCGCCCTTAATTCTAAGGTAGCAATGGAAAAATTCGGAGTATCATATACGGAAGAAGAAAGGAACAAAATTGTTAATGATATTTGCAGATATGCAAGCTATGAAAATGATCAGCGTTTAGTTAAGTTGTGGGCTGAGAATTCCGGAAGAACAATGGACTGGTTTGTTGATAAGATGGCAGCAAAAGGTATAGATATGTTCCTTGAAACTGACTTGTATGATACAAATGTATATAATTCCCCAGCTGTAACACATACAGTATTTAGAAAAGGCGAATTCGTAGAAATGGGTCCTAACTACATGGGTTCACAATTAGCAAATCCTATTTGGGAAGAATATGCTGATGAAATGGGAGTTATAAAACTATTTGAGCATACAGCAAAACAGCTAGTACAAGATAACAATGGTAAGGTTACAGGTATTATAGTTGAAAGAAAAGAAGATGGAAAATACATACAAATAAACACTTCAAAAGGTGTTATACTTTCAACAGGTGGATATTCAGGAAATACTGAAATGATGGCTGCTCTTCGTTATAGAGACAAAGATGCAATAGTTAATAACTTAGGTGGACACGGACATAACGGAGATGGTATTAAGTTAGCAATGTGGGCTGGAGCAGCAATAGATAGAAACCATGCTGGTGGAGTTGCCTTCAACAGAGCTGCTGTAGATTTAGACCATCATGTTGGAGAACCTTATTCAAGCGGATTAAATGACATTTGGTGGGCAGGAAGTCAGCCTTGGTTGAAAGTAAATACTCGTGGCGAGCGTTTTATGAACGAAGATGGACCATATGATTTCATAATAAATGGTGGTATTACACAACCTCATAAATACTGGTTCCAAATTTTCGACTCAAATTATTGGGAAGATGTAAATGCATTCCATACAACAATTTGCGGACGTGTGGTTGCAGCTAAAGGTGCTCGTAACTCAGAAGTTCTACCAGGTGTGTTCCCATGTAAAAATAAGAGTGAATTTGAAGAAGCCTTCCTAAATCCAGGTTTGGAAAGTGGCAAATTAAAGAAAGCTGATACTTTGGAAGATTTAGCAAATCAACTTGGTATACCTGTAGATACATTTATAAAAACCGTTGAGCGCTACAATGAATTAGCTGAAAATGGTTATGATTCTGACTTTGGTAAAGCTGCAAGAAATTTAAGACCTATTGTAAAAGCACCTTTCTATGGTATTGCGCTTGGTAACTGGTTATTATGTACATTTAATGGTGTAAGAATAAATACAAATATGCAGGCGATTGATGAAAACGGAGATGCTATTGATGGCTTATACGTTGTAGGAAATGACAGCGGTGGATTTTTCGCAAACAGCTATCCTCAATACTATGGTGGTTTAGCACAAGGAAGAACAACTTGTTTTGCTCGTTTAGCTGCTTTGCATGCGGTTACGGGTTCAATTTATGAATCCTAATTTAAGCCTTTACTAATACGTCATTATCCAATTATTTGTATGAGTTTTGTTGCAGTAGGATATACAAACTGATAATGATGGATGTACAAGCATAAGCTTACATAGAAAAGGTTGAAATTATAAAAGTTTCAACCTTTTCTGATATTAGATAGAATAGCTTAGGTGAGAAGATGCTGTTTCTGAGTAAAGTATTAGGTGCATCTGGATGATGAAGCAACTAATTTAAAGGAGAGGATTATTCATGAGGGTTGGTACATCAGAACTTGTGGTAATATTTGTTGTGGCATTACTGGTTCTTGGACCAGAAAAAGTCCCAATGTATGCTAAAAAAGCTGGGAGTTTTCTGAGCTCAATTAAGGTTTATGCCGATAAATTGGCAGAGGATATCAACGATAGTGTAATAGAGCCTATGGAAGAAGTTAAAAATCCGTTGAAAGATGCAGTTGAACCTTTGGCGAATATTTCAGAAGATATTAATAAACCTATAGCTGACATAAAAAAATCAGTTAACGATATTGGAAAGCCTAAGAAAAAGGAGCCTACTCCCTTGATATCTGATGAAGAGAAGGACATATTGGAAAGTACTCAAGAATCAGAGGAAACACAGGAATTAAATGAAGCTGAAATCAATCAAGAAAGTACACAAATAGGAGGATAATATGTTTGGAAAATTAGGTACACAGGAATTACTGGTAATTTTTGCAATAGTCTTGGTAGTGTTTGGGCCAAAACAATTGCCTAAGTTAGGAAAGACTTTTGGAAAGACTATCAAAAGCTTTAAAGATGGAATAGAAGAAAGTAATATTGAGGACTCCGATATAGAAGACATTTAGTGGGGAATTACTGTGATTATAAGAGCTGTTAAGAGAAAGGATAAAAAGCCAAGTGGCGTAATGGGTTTAACAGAACATTTAAGAGAATTAAGACAAAGGATATTTATCGTTGTTGTTGTCTTTTTTACTGTAACAATCGTTGGATTTAATTTTTCAGATGATTTAGTTTCTTTGCTTGTGGATAAAGCTAGAACAATCGGATATGAAATGATTTATATTTC
Source organism: Tissierellia bacterium (assembly GCA_012843025.1). GTDB lineage: Bacteria > Bacillota > Clostridia > Tissierellales > Sedimentibacteraceae > Sedimentibacter. Next base: position 21,213 of record DURT01000001.1, read on the forward strand.
TCCTGGCGAATTGTTACACAGCATATAAGGATAGCAGTAATGGGTGGATTAGTTATTTCATCACCAGTTATTCTGTTTGAAACCTGGCTTTTTATAAAGCCTGCACTCAATAAAAGTGAAAAAAGAGTAGTGTTTTTATCACTAATGGCAGGCCTTTTATGTTTCGTTTTGGGAGCAGTATTTGCATATTTTGTAGTTGTACCCATAACATTAATATTTTTTATTAATGTGGACCAATTTGATTCAGTACAAGCAACAATAACTATACAAAACTTTCTTAGTTTTGTTTTAACAACATTAATTACATTTGGAATTGTTTTTGAGATGCCAGTTTTAACGGTCCTATTAAGTAATTTAGGGATGTTAAAAGTGGTATGGCTTACAAAAAGCCGCAGAGTTGTTATAGTTGCAGTGTTCATTATCGCTGCAATAATTACACCTCCAGATGTAATCTCACAAATTTTAGTTGCCATCCCAATGCTTGTGTTGTTTGAAGTTAGTATACTGATTTGCAAAATTATAAGTAAAAAGAAAAAAAGAGAAGAATATGGAGAAGAAGATTAATTAATATATAGTCCTTTTACGAAACTATTTCTTAAAAGGACTTTTTTATTGCAGCATAAAGTGCTAGATGGTTAATTTCGGGTTTAATGCAATACCTCTGCCTGGATTTGGTGAAAACACATGGAACGAGGGTAGGATAAATAGTATAATAATTCATAAGCAGAATAAAAATTATAATTATACAAAAAGGTGAAAAATTATTTGACAATGCCTTCAAAAAGTGTTAACATACTTTTATGAAAAAAAGACATGAAATGGCTTTGTAAACTAAACATGAAAAAATAGCACAATGTTTTATAGAATTGCTTTAAATTACTTTCAATTTCGCCTTGACGATTATAAAAGTCCGCCTTGAGATTGTCAAGGGTAAAATGAACGCGCTAACGCGCGCCC
>DURT01000030.1 GCA_012843025.1 Tissierellia bacterium
AAATACATCATTATAAAGTGACAAAAGGTTCCACCTAAGACGAATATATGGAAAAGTTCGTGAAACCCAAACCAGGTTTTATTTATGTTAGGTTTTTTTAACCCGTAAATTATACCTCCTACAGTGTAAAATAGTCCTCCAAGGCATAGCCATAACATACCACCTAAAGGTATACTTTTGGCCAAGGGCATAAAGACAAAAACCGAAAGCCAGCCCATGCCTAAGTATAATCCTGCGCTTACCCACCTAGGAGCATGAATCCAAAAAATCTTAATAAAAATACCTAATACTGTAATTGACCAAACAAGGGCAAGTAGTTTGTAGCCAATACTTTTTTCTAATATTAGTAAACAAACAGGAGTATAAGTACCTGAAATTAATACGAAAATCATTATGTGGTCTAATTTTCGCATTATTATCTTTGCTTTTTTCTTTGAGCTATCTATTAAATGGTACACACAACTTGTAGAATATAAAAGTATCATACTTAAACCGAATATTAAAAACGCGGAGATGTTAATTAAGCTTTTTGATTTTAAAGCAACATTCAGCAACAATAACAAAGCTATTACACCAAAAATTGCTCCTCCAAGATGAGTTAAAGCACTGGTTAATTCTTTTTTATTAGTATTCATACTTACCTTCCACCTATCTTTAATAATATTAAAATATTATTTCGTATAATTAATGTCACCATATACTATTAACCTCAATACCGTACTTGTCTCCTTCAACCGCAGTAATAACTTTATCTGTACCGTCAAACTCCAGGGCACCTACAACTAACCTGTCAATTTCAGAACTTCTTTCTTTTTGAATTATCTCCATTATTTCATGGAAAGCTCCTCTGGTTCCTGAAGCGGCATCCCTGGCTACTACTGTTATATCTCTTTCTATGTCAAAAGCTTCCCCTTCCTCTGAGGATGTACATCCTACAAAAACCATGGATATGGCTAAAATTGCTACTATCAATATTCTATTCTTCTTCATTTCAACTCTCCTTTTTACCCTTATGTTTGGTCTTAGTATAAACACTTTTGGTAAAAAGGAAACCTTCTAAATGTAAAATCTATGTAAAGAATTCATTGCAAACCACTTTGTTTCTTTCCATTTTTTTAGCTTTATACAAGCATTGGTCAGCTTTATTTAAAACATCGGTAAAAGACTTGTCATTTTCATCACATTCATGAACCCCAAGACTTAATGTTAAAGTAACTTCAACACCATCATCCAAAACATATTTATTGTTTTCTACAGTCCCTCTTATTCTTTCAGCTACGTCCCTAGCTTCATTTGTTCCCGCATCGGGACATATAAGGAGGAATTCATCTCCGCCAAATCTTCCAATATAATCGGTACTTCTTATACATTTAGATACGGATCTGGCAACTAGGCTCAGAGCTTTGTCACCGTAAATATGACCGTATGCATCATTAACTTCTTTAAAATTGTCTATGTCCATCATAATAACACTGAATTTATTATTTGCCTTCTTATATTTTTCGTAAATAACATCTCCTACCTTAAGTATTTCTAATTTAGTAAAGAATTTTGTCAGGTTATCATTAATTGCAATATCTTCTATTTTTTTATATGAAATGGCGTTTTCCACTGCAATGGCAGTGTAGTTTGCCAGTATTTTCAAGATATGGAGATCATCTTTATTATAGCGATTCTCTTTTTCGCTTTGAACGGTCATTAAGCCTACTACTTTGTCATTTATAATCATGGGAGTATAGATAATCGAAGAAATACTACATTTTTTCTCCCCAAAGCCGATAATCCTTTTCGGACATTCATTCAAATATTTTTTATATTCCTTGTCTTCATTTCCTATAATGATATCTTTTTTATTTTTGATGCAATATTCACCAAAAGTACTTTCACCGCTATATTCAACAATTTCGCTAATCATTAAATTATCTTTCATAAGATAATAAGTGGATTGATTATTTATATGATCGTATAGTGCTACCCCAAAATAATCCGCATCAATAAGCTTATTTATTTCATCATTAATAATATGAATAATCGAATCTAAATCTAAATTGGACAGTATTTTCTGTCCTATTAACGATAGTAGTTCCGTCCTGTTATATAATTGTTTATATTGTTCTGCAATCCTTTTGGTATTCTCTAAATTCATTTTTGCCATAAGCTGATTCTGCTCATAGTCATACATCTCGTCGTCGGCCTTTATATATTTCTCCAAATAATCCAAAGCCAGGTCTGCAATATTTTGTTCTTTATATATTTTGTAGAGCAGGTAATAGGATTCCCTAATAATAATTTTAAACCTATTTAATGAACCTATACTTATAATTTCACTCAAAAAACTAATAGCCTTGTGGTATTCTTCTGTAAGAAAGTAAAGTTTGGACCACTCTAACATAGTGGCACATTTTTCATAAATCAAGGATTTTTCCATAGTAGAGTTATAGGAACTTTCAAATTCCCTTTCTGCTTCCAAATAGTTCCCTATCTTTAAATAGGCCATACCTTTTAACTTGCAGATGTTACATATATCTCTATTGGTATGATTAGCTGTTTCCAGCCTTAGTACTCCATCAATAATCTCTATAGCCTTTTGAGGATTACCAATATTTATTTCAATTTCAGCAAGAGATAACATGCATGCCATTCTTTGGCGCCATGTCAATTCTTGACCCATTCTCTCCATACTTTCTACACATTCAAATATTTCTTTTGCTTTATCGTAATAGCCCATTTGAATATAATTTATACCTGTGTTTATAAAGAGTTTTGTCAATACTTCTTTATTGCCTGTTTCTTCACAAAATGAAATTCCCTTTAATCCCCATTCACTTGCCAATTTAAATTGTCCCATTCGACAATAAACACTGGTTAATCCGTTACACGTATATGCCATTTCATATTTATTATTTAACTTTAGAAACAAATTATAAGAAGCAAAAAAATTATCTACTGCAGTTTCAAATTGAGAAATGTAGAAGTTGTAACACCCTAAATAATAATAAGCCCATGCTTTTGAACGCATCAAATTATTCTCTCTTACAAATTTCAACAACTTATCGATTCTACTTTTATACTTATCAGTACTATCTATATCTTTTAAGAACATTTCCCTAAATAATTCTATATTGTCCTCATCTTCCTTAAGCTTAAATAATTCCTTTTCAAATGTAAGTTGCATATCCATATAATCCCCCCATTTATACATTGCACATATACATTAACATTGAGTGTTAATTTTTGTCAATCCCTAGTTAGAAAATAACCTTGTAGTATTCTACAAGGTTATTTCTCAATTATGTCATTATGCTTTTATATTATTGTTCAGCTAATTTAGCTTAGCTTTATAATTTGCTATATATTCTTCTAATTCTTTAGGTGATTTCTTAAGTTTCATCTTATGCTTATATTCTGGAGATGCTGGATCTTCTTCTATGGTCATAATTGAAAATCCAGTATAACCGTATAAGGTTGAAATTATAGGACTCAGAAGATTGAAGAATGCAAATGGAGCATAGGCAAATGTCGCTACTCCTAAGAAGGAAGCCATTGTAGCTCCGCATGTATTCCAGGGCACAAGGGCAGAAGTTACTGTACCTGAATCCTCAAGGGTTCGAGATAAGTTCCTTGGCGCCAAACCTCTCTCCGCAAATGCATCTTTGAACATTTTTCCTGGCAGGGCTATTGATAAGTATTGGTCTGCGCACAGAATATTAACGAACAAGCAGGATAGAACAGTTGTAAGTACCAATGAACCTGTACTCTTAGCTTTTTCAAGCATATTTTTAGCTATAGTCTGCATCATTCCTGTTGATTCAAGGACACCACCAAAGGTCAGGGCACACATAATAAGGGAAATAGTCCACATCATACCATCCATACCACCGCCGGATAGCAATGAATCTACCATTTCATGACCTGAAGCAGCTTCTACACCATAGTGAATAGCTGTGAAAATACCTCCGATGTCTCCCCCTTGGAATAACATACAAATTCCTCCTAAGATAACCCCTAAGAGAAGTCCGGGTATTGCAGGTACTTTCATAGCAACAGCACCTATTGTAATAACAGGAACCAATAAGAATAAGGGATTAATTGTATAAATACTTTCAATCGCTACTAATATACCATTAATTTCTTCTGCATTTAATTGTTTACCCCTGTATTGCAGTCCTATAATTATATATATTACTGCTGCAATTAAGTAGGAAACACCTGTTGTGTAGAACATGTGTCTTATGTGGTCGAATAAATTCGATCCAGCCATTGCCGGTGCTAAGTTAGTTGTATCTGATAAAGGTGACATCTTATCACCAAAGTATGCTCCAGATACTATACAGCCTGCTGCCAAGGCAGGTGAAATTCCAAGTCCTTGGGCTACACCTATAAGTGCTACTCCAACTGTTCCTGCTGTAGTCCAGGAACTACCTGTAGCCAAGGAAACTATACTGCACAGTATTAAAGCACTGATTAAGAAGAATGATGGTGACAGTATTTGTAAACCATAATAAATTAATGTAGGAACGATTCCTCCCCCAATCCATGTTCCAATTAACATACCTATTACGGCAAGTATTAATATTGCTTGCATAACACTACCTATTGAATCGATGATACCTGTTTCAATTTCTTCCCAGGTATAGCCTAGTTTATAAACAGCTATCAATGCCCCTACAGCTGCACCTACCAGTATAGGAATATGGGGATCTTGTCCAAAGACTATTATTGCTATACCTAAAACCGCAACAACAACAATTACAGGAATCAGTGAAATTCCCAGTGTTGCTTCTTTCTTTTCTCTTGGAACTTTACTCATAATTTCCCTCCATAAAAATAATTGCGATCTGTTACTTAATACTTCAAGGATAATACCATACCATATAATTCATACAACCCATAAATCCAAACAACCCAATAATAACGTTATCCTTTGTCGTACTAAGTCCTTCGCATATATTTAATATTTTTCAACATATTGTTGAAAAACGTTCGCATATAAATAATAACATAGTTTTGTATTTTTGTAAACATTAATTTGGTTCCTATATAATAAAAAAACATAATAATTATAAATTTACATAATATTACAATAAGAAAAGGGGACTCCATTCCTTTCCAAACCTAGTAAGGAACCTTGTCCCCTATGAACTTGCCAGTTTTATCAGAAAATATTATTTTTATATTCAATGTATAATGTTCTTATTTCCGACATTTTTTCATTCATCTGTATTTGCAAATCAGACGCCGTGTCGTAATCTCCTTCTGAAATTGCATTTTTAATTTTTGTGAATATACATTTTTTAGTCATGCTGTCCTTCATAAGCTTTGTTTTTAAATAAACAATTTTTTCCCAATTTACCACATCTAAGTCTGTTGCATGATCATGTTCCCTGTGAAGCCTAACAAAGGTTTTTAACAGCATAATATTATCATGGATTATTCTGCCGCTAAGTTCATTTTTCCATTTTTCAGTGGTAACTAATTTAAAAGAATTTATAAGTTCATCGGTAAAAACACCGCCATTTTTTAATACCTGCTGTTTTTCTTCATTGGAAGAAAAAGCACTTATATTTTCCCAAACGGTAGCAGGAGCTTTACCGTACAATTTATCTCTTTCTTCTTGAGTATAGTATTCAAATACATCCATTTCACTTCTGTATTCCCTGTATTTTTCTAGGTATACAGCATCTTCTCCATATTTTTTTGATATTTCTTTTTCTAAAGCCTTACAATCCATACCTGCTTCCGTAACTGCCAATATACCATCCAACATAGATTGGTAACATGCAGCAATAACAAGATAGGTGTTAGAATAGGGGTTGGGAGATCTTAATTCAAATCTAGTGGCATGGGGGTTAAAAATATTTCTTATTACTCCTAAGAGAACAGAGCGGTTTCTGGATGGCTGCTCCTTAGTTCCCCCTAAGGAGGTTACCGTACAAACAGGCGCCTCAAAACCAGGTTTTAGTCTATTGAAGGCATCATTGGTGGAAGCCACTATAGGATTTATTACTTCGTAATTTTTTAATATTCCCATTAAAGCTCCATAACCTATAACGCTTAAGTAATCCTCCTTCATATCTGAAGGAGAAAACAAATTAACTTTCTTACCATTTTTGAGCTTTACAGCCACTCCTAAATGCGTGTGTTCTCCATTTCCAGCTACTCCTTCTATAGGCTTAGCCTTGAAAGAAACTTCCAAGCCGTGATTGCGGAATTGATCTTCTATTAATTCCCTGATAAAGATTTCATTGTCACTGGCCTGAAGGGCATTCGAAAATCTCCAGTCAATTTCCAGCTGCTCCATAACATGGGTTATTCTGCCCCTTGTATCTATTTTATTAGTAATTCCTCCCACTTCTTTATGAGCCATTTCTGGCTTTAAGTCATAAAGCTCCAACAAATCCATTATCTTTTCCAAGACTGTTCTTACGGTTCCCATAGTCCTTTTCCAGTATTGCTCTTTAAGAACCTGAGAAATATGAAGCTCTTCATAATCAGCACTTTGCTCCGGTGTCTTAACCCACATTTCCAATTCCGTTGCTGCTGTCAGTAAGATTTCATCCACATCATCATACCTGAACCCCAAGGTCTCTGACAGATGAGGGTATTTTTTTAATAATTTCATTATTTCAGCTTTAAAAAACTCCGTAGCCCTTTTGAGTATAGATCTGGAGCAAACAAATTTGCCTCCATGAATTATAAATGAAGGGATTTTTAAAGTTCCCACTGGCAAACCGTTTTCTTCGTTATAATACTCATAATTGTAATCTACGAACCACACACAGTCTTTATCTGGAAGTAAGTCAACCCGGGCATCATTTAAGTCGGCAATACCTTGGAGTTCAACACTGGAACCATCTGTCTGGATACCGTATGTAAGCATTTCTTCCATATCTTTTAGAAATAATTTTATTGGTATTTTTTCATCGGTGCCATTGCCTCCAATATCAACCCCCATAAGGGATACAAATCGTATTTCAGGATGTTCTTCCAAAATTCTAGTTAAATCTTCAATATTATGATGTTCAGGCTTTATGGTATAAATCATTCTCTTCATATATCTCTCCTTTTGTTTAAGAAATTGTACTAGCCTCTACATATTTTTATGAGTTCTGATGGTTCAAATATTAAATAGTCCGGTTCATGCTTTTTAAGGCTGTCTACAGTATTGTAGCCCCATCCCACAGAGGCTATATCCATACCAGCATTTCTTGCAGCATTAATATCTCTTATTTCATCTCCCACATAAAGAACATCTTTTGGCTTAATTTTTTCCTTCTTAATAATTTTTTTCATTTTAGATTCTTTTCCAAACATTGCAGCACTGGCAATATAGTCAAACATATCCGCATTATGAGCTTCTAAAAAGAGTTTAACATTTTTTTTAGAATTTGTTGTAATTATGGCTGTTTTTATGCCCATGTCCTTAAGGTTTTTTATGGCATGAAAAACATCTGGCTTACAAAGCCTTATATTTTTTATATCCTGGGTCAGGAGGCTTTTTCCTTTCTTTAAAAGAAAAGGGAGATATCTTTTTTTAACCTCAACGTATTCCAAGACATCCTTAGCACTCATTTTTTTCAGGTGACCCAATTCATCCATTGTAATATTTTTTAATTTATATTTTTCAGCTAATTTCTGATATATTACAAAATTTGCTTCTTCAGTATCAGCTAAAGTTCCGTCGAAATCGAAAATTACAAACTTATATTTCACCGTCATCCTTCCTTATATATAGATCGATTTATGCTTTTTACTATATTATATTTTTTTGTATGAGTCAATTCAAAATATTCTTAAAAAAACTCCTTGAGAGGAGTTTTTTATCTAGCTATTTAATTGTATGTAAGTATATCTACGAAGATAATTATAACAAACAGGTAACAAAAAGTACAGTGCTAAGTTATTGATACCTGAGGTGGCTCCGTTGTTTCACCTGTCTTTGGGTTTACAAAGGCCAACCAGTATCCATTGTATCCTTTATTTTCCCTGTTTCCGTAAGACCAATTTTTAAAACCTGTAACACCTCTGTAAGGCTGTTCCTCCTTAGTAAATTCACCCGGCACTCCGTAAATATATTTGACGATCTCATCATTTTCCTTGTATATTCCAAAAATATAGTGACCATATTTTTTCATTAAACTTGTACAGGTAGTTACCCGGTTAGACACGGGATAGGGATAATAGGAGCTTATTATTTGATTGTAGTAAGGCAAGGTACCGGCACGAGTTCCCTTCTCATCATAGGGTATATACCACCAGGTAAAGTCTTTCAATTTTACTGACAGTGGCTCTACTACCCTATAATTCTTTAATGTGTTATAAATACTTTCTATTTGCCTCTTTCTATACCCACTAGCTGTTCCTTCAACAGAAGGTTCTTCAAACTCCTCTTTTGATACGGTTACTGTTTCCTCTCCTTCCACCGATTCTTTTGCTTCTTCCTTTATTTCTGCTTCCCTCTTAGGTTCCTCTTTTACTGTATTTACTATCTCCTCCTTTTCCTCTTTTACCTCTGACTTTTCAATTCTTTGTTCTGCCTTTACTTGAACATCCATTTCTTCCTCAGCCTGATCTTCTTCTAACTTTCTTACTATATCAAGACTAGTTGGATTAAATAAATTGGAGAATAAGACGATTTTCCCATCCTGTACTACGGCACATATATTATAGTCTTCAATTGCATTGGCATTTCCAAAAGTAAGGACCTTTTTCAACATTCCCTTTTTGTTGTTTATATTTCCTAATTTTATTTTGTTCTGTCTGTCCTTATATAAATATACTTCACTGAAAGATTTGGCATCTCCCAAATTTTCTGCAGCTACAATTAGATTTCCACGAACTCCCCTTATATTAAGTCTTACGTATCCTCTACACTTGTCTTTTTTATTAACTGGTTCTAAAAATTTCATCACTCTATAACTTTTATTATTCATAAAAACCTCCCTAGAATACCTGTTATCTATTTATATGCCGTTTTTACGGTATAATTACATTTTTATGGCAAGCTTTCTACAATAACTTGGCAATATTATACTTAGTACTTACTACCAACCAGTTTTGAGGAAAATATCTCATAACGTTCCAATATCCTACTCCTTCAAAGTTATATTCAGAATACAAGTCCAACTTTGCCAATATACTCCTAGCATCTTCAAACCAAACCCTGTGCTGTCTTCCTTGATCATCATAATATATGAAAAAAGGTGCCATTGCCGTTTCATCAAACTGAATTGTAGCTCCCACATCTGCAGCCAACTCAACAGCCTCTACATTAGACAGAGAATCAGCTCTCGATTGCCCGGCTACAAAGGGCAAAATAAAGTCATAACCATAATTGGGAATACCCATGTATATTTTCTCCCTAGGTATTTCAGTTACTGCGTAATCTAAAACTTCCCTAACTCTGTTTACGGGAGCCACCGCCATGGGAGGTCCGTAAGTATATCCCCATTCATAAGTCATAAGAAGTACCCTATCAGATGCTTCACCTATTCTTGGATAATCGTGGGCTTCATATAAAAGTCCTGGCTGGTCTGCAGAAACCTTAGGTGCCAAAGCAGTGAAAAGTTGGAAACCCTCGGGAGTTATCCTCTCGTTGACTCTTTGAATGAAGTTTACAAAGGCATCTCTGTCTTCTGGCAGTACATATTCAAAATCTATATCTAATCCGTAGTATCCCTTTTCCCTTAAGTTTCTTAATACATTTTCTATTAAGTTGTTTTGAACATTTTCATCATTTAGTATTATATGGGCTAGTTCATTGCTGAAGGTTCCTTCCTCTGTCAATGTGGAAATAAGCATTAAGGGTGCAACCCCGAAATCTTTTGCCATCCTTATCAGTTCTTCATCTTCTATACCTATGAGTTCTCCTTCTTCTGTAATGCCATAAGTGAATATAGTTAAGTAAGTTAAATAAGGTAGTGTCTTCCTGAGTACTTCTCTATCAATATTGGGATAAGTGTATCCTAAAACATAAATAGGTCCTCTCTTTGCTTCCCTGTTACTTATGGTAATTTGGTCTCCCGGCATTATTTCATCTGCATATTGGATAAAAGGATTTAACTGAAGTAGATTTACAACCGTTGTATTGTATCTTTGGGCGATGGATTCTAAAGTTTCACCTGGCTGAACTACGTGGATGATTTCCGGTATGAGTATTACCAATGTCTGTCCAGGTACTAATACATTGGGGTTTTGAAGTTCATTATCAGTTATAATTTTTTGAGGTGATATATTGTATTGAGCAGCTATGGAAAAAATAGTCTCTCCCGGCTGTACAACATGAATTATCATATAACAATCTCCTTTCTGTTCTTTCGTTATTATATGCACGAATAATTCATTTGTTAAAGGGAGAGATATTTCTATAAAAAAATAGCCGCAGCTTCTTGCTGCGACCTATTATTGACCTATGATCTCTTTTAGCATTTCCGTTGTTTTCATAGGGTCTGCCTTACCCTTGGTTTCTCTCATAATGAATCCAATAAGAGATTTAAAGGCTTTTTCCTTTCCTCCTAAGTAGGATTCGACGGCTTGTTGATTTTCATTTACTGCTCTTACACAAAGCTCTCTTAGAGTATTATCGTCTATTCCTTCCATGTCCTTTTCAGAAATAAATTCTCTTACAGGTTTTCCGGTATCAAGCATTTTCTCAAGAGCATTAGCTGCCATACTTGATGTAATTTTTTTGCTTTCCGCCAATTGAGCCAACTCACCTAAATACTTAGGTGGAAGGGATATGTTAAATTCTTCTCTTTCAGCATCTGTGGGCAACCTTCTATAAATTTGTCCTAGTATATAATTTGATACTAATTTTTTGTTTTTAATATCTTTGCTTGCCTCTTCAAAATATTCGGCAATTTTTTTATACTTAATAAGTAATTGAGCATCATCTTTAGGAAGACTGTATTCATTTATAAAAATATTGTATTTTTCATGGGGAAGTTGAGGTAGTTCCTTCTTATATTTATTTATATCTTCTTCTGAAACATAAATATTAACTAAATCCGGCTCTCTGAAATATCTGTAATCTTCTGCATCTTCTTTCCCCCGCATGCTTTCCGTTATATTCTTATCCGAATCGTAT
>DURT01000031.1 GCA_012843025.1 Tissierellia bacterium
AGAAAAATTCTGAAGTGCCAGAATTTATTGAAAAAGTAATATTTACAATGAATAGGCAAGAAGGGGACAAACTTCCGGTAAGTGCATTTAATGAACGTGAAGATGGCACATTCCCATTGGGAGGAACTGCTTGGGAGAAACGTGAAATAGCAATAGAGGTTCCACTTTGGGATTCAGCTAAATGTATCCAATGTAATCAATGCTCCTTTGTATGTCCTCATGCAGTAATAAGACCTATACTTCTTACAGAAAAAGAATTAGAGCAGGCTCCCGAGGGATTTGTATCTGTTCCTGCTACAGGTTTTAAAGATTTGCAATATCACTTGGCAGTATCTGCCCTTGATTGTACAGGATGTGGATCTTGTGTCAATGTGTGTCCTGCAAAGGAAAAAGCAATAAGTATGAAACCATTGGCAGTTAACAGAGAAAAATATATTAAGGATTGGGAATATGTGAAAGATATTCCATCAAAAGAGATACCTACTAAGCAAGTAAAAACAGTTAAAGGAAGTCAGTTTAAAAAACCTCTATTAGAATTTTCAGGAGCATGTGCAGGATGTGGAGAAACTCCATACGCAAAATTAGTTACACAATTGTTTGGGGACAGAATGATGATTTCCAATGCAGCAGGATGTTCAACTGTATGGGGAGGTTCACCATCAGTATCTTATACCACTAATGAAAAGGGACATGGACCTTCATGGGGATTCTCATTATTTGAAGATAACGCAGAATACGGTTTTGGTATGTATTTAGGTGTGAAAAAAATAAGAGAAGCTACAAAACTAAAAGCAATGGATGCTCTTAATAACGACTTAAATGAAGAGTTAAGAATTGCTTTGGAAGAATGGATAGAAGGATTCGACAAATCAGAAGATACGAGAGAAAGAGCCGAAAAATTGGAAAATGCCCTTGAGAAATATAAGGGTAATGATGAACTATTAAACAGAATTTATGATAACAGAGATTACTTTGAAAAGAGATCCCATTGGATTTTCGGTGGGGACGGATGGGCATATGATATTGGATATGGCGGTTTAGACCATGTATTGGCTTCCGGTGAAAATATAAATGTACTAGTTTTTGATACTGAAGTATATTCAAATACAGGAGGGCAATCATCTAAAGCTACTCCTACTGCTGCTATTGCAGAATTTGCTTCAAACGGTAAAAGAACAAGAAAGAAAGATTTAGGTTTAATGGCAATGAGTTATGGATATGTTTATGTTGCACAGATAGCTATGGGTGCTGATAAAAACCAGACTCTAAAAGCTATTATTGAGGCAGAAAACTATCCAGGACCATCACTGATAATTGCATATTGCCCATGTATTAATCATGGAATTAAAGTAGGTATGGGAAAAACACAACAGCAAGAAAAAGATGCAGTGGAAGCTGGTTACTGGACACTTTACAGATACAATCCGGAACTAGAAATAGAAGGAAAAAATCCATTTATATTAGATTCAAAAGAGCCTACAAAAGATTTCAAAGAATTCTTAATGAGTGAAGTAAGATATGCTTCATTGTATGAGACATTCCCTGCAGAAGCAGATGAATTATTCAAAAAAGCTGAAGAGGATGCTAAATTTAGATATAAAAAATATTTAAGGATGTCAAAGGAATAGTTGCAAATATAAAACGGTAAAATACAAAGCATCTATTATTGCCAAGTGGTCTTAATCCCATATTTAACACTTTTAAACAATAAGGTCTAATTATCATTGAAAAATCAATGAAATTAGACCTTTTGTTTTTAAAAAGAAAGTGCACAATGAATATATTTTTTTATCCTATTAAAAATTTTCATTTCTTTTAAGCTCCAATAAGACGATTTGATTGGGCTATGGTCTTTTACATGGCCATATTGTTTCATACCATCCTCTTGTTCAATCCAAACTAATAATTCCTACAGTCATAGTAAAGGATTTGTAGGATAAAAATATATTATGGTTAACGATGTACAAATAATTCCCTATTAAAAATTTCCTAGTTATATAGAGAAGTTCTATTAATACTATATAAAATAAGTATTAGACATATAGATATTACTAATTTAAAATGATATTAGTATAATAATATGCATGCATAAATAACATTGAAAGGAGTGACGGCTTGAAACTTCCATCAAAGGTAAGACTATGTGAGGTAGGTTTGAGAGATGGGTTGCAAAATGAACCTAAGATTTTAACTACATCAGAAAAGTTAAAACTTGCAGAGGGTTTAATAGATGCAGGTTTTAAGGTAATTGAATTAGGATCATTTATGAGTCCTGCAGCAGTTCCACAGATGGCCGACACGGACGAACTATATAGACACCTTAATAATATTAAAGGTGTGGAGCTTCGTGCACTTGTAGCCAATAGAAAGGGAGTGGAAAGGGCAATAAATTGCGGGTGTCGTAAAATTAAGTTGAATGTTTCAGCCAGTAAAGGGCATAATCTTGCAAATATAAATAAAACTCCGGAGGAAACTGTGGCTGCATTTAGTGAAAACGTTGACCTTGCTTTAAAAAACGGTCTTGAAGTTTCAGGTTCGATATCCATGCCATTCGGATCTCCTTGGGAGGGATTAATTCCTATTAAGGATGTAGAAGAAATTGTTCAGGCTTATTTAAGAGTAGGAATAAATGAAATTTCACTTTCAGATGCTGCAGGTGTGGCTACACCAAGGCAGGTTTATGACATATGCTGTTCAATGCAAGAAAAATATCCCGAAGTAAAATGGTGGCTGCACTTTCACAATACTAGGGGAATGGCTATGGCTAATATCCTAGCTTCAATGGAAGCTGGAATAACAAATTTTGATACATCCCTTGGCGGTTTTGGGGGTTGTCCTTTTGTTCCTGGAGCAACGGGTAATATATCTTCTGAAGATGTTGTTCATATGATGGATGAAATGGGAATAGAAACGGGAATTGATATACAAAAACTTATTGAACTTTCAAGAAATTTGCAGGCTATGCTTGGTCGTGAGGGAGATTCATATATTTTGAAAGCAGGTAGAACTAAGGATTTATTTAATTAATGTTTTTAATACTTTCGTGAAAACGTTTGATTAAATATGTATTACCAGGAGGAAAAAATGAGCAGAATGAGTTCTATGGAAGAGGTTTATGCAAAACTTAACCAAGATCAAATTGATGAAATTGAAGAAAAATTTGCTAAAGCTGATGCTGCACAAAAAATTTTTGAAAAATGGAATCAAGAAGAAATTGATAGGACAATTAGGGCTATCGCATGGAAAGTAGCCAATACACAAACTTTTAAAGAATTAGTTAAGATGAGCATCGAGGAAAGTAAAATGGGAGACCCCATAAGTAGAGAAAATAAAAAGTATAAAATAAGGGGTGTATTACGTGATGCTCTCAGACAAAAAAGTGTAGGTATCATTGAAGAAATTCCTGAGAAAGGAATTGTAAAATACGCAAAACCAGTTGGGGTAATAGCATGTGTTATACCTGCAACTAACCCGGATTTAACACCTGCTGGGAATGCTATATATGCTCTAAAGGCAAGGAATGCAATAATATTTTCTCCTCACCCCAGAGCAGTGAAAACCGGGGGTAGGACGGTTGAACTGATGAGGGAAGGCTTAAGACAGGTAGGAGCTCCTGAGGATTTAATTCAAATATTGGGACAGGGAAAAGCTAAGATAAACAAAGCCATGTCAGAAGCTTTAAATACGAAATGTGATTTGGTAATTGCAACCGGCGGCCAAGGTGTAGTAAGAAGAGCATATCACTCTGGTACACCAGCTTATGGAGTGGGAGCTGGAAATGCTACCATGATATGGGATGAAACAGCCAAGGATGAAATAAAAAAAGCAGCATACAATACCATGATTTCCAAAACATCAGATTTTGGATCAGGATGTTCTGCAGACGGCAATATTATTATTCATGAAAGTATTTTTGAAGAAGGTATAAATGCCTTAGTAGAAGTGGGCGGATATTTATTAAATGAAAGTGAGCAGGAAAGAATTAAAAAAATAATGTGGGATGAAGAATGCCACCGTTTGCCTGATTCAGTAGCTCAATCACCACAAACTATGGCTAAGCTTGCAGGATTTGAAATACCTCAAGATAGAAAATTCCTAATAGCAATGGGAACAGGAAGATACACATCAAATTACGAAGATGTGTGGTGTCGTGAAAAATTAACAACACTTTTGGCTGTTCATAAATATGAAGGTGAATTTCAAAATGCAATTAATATAGTCAAAGCCATTCACGAAGTAGGGGGAAAGGGTCACAGTGTGGGCATATATTCATACGATGAGGATCATATTCACCAACTTGCCCTAGAAGCCCAGGTTGGCAGAATAATGGTTAGACAACCTCAATCAAAATCAAATGCCGGCTCTTTTACTAACGGTATGCCCATGACATCGAGTTTAGGATGTGGTACATGGGGAGGAAATGCAACATCAGAAAATGTTCATTTACGTCATTATATGAATTTTACTTGGGTTTCTAAGGAAATATCTGAGGACAGACCTACTGATGAAGAATTATTCGGAGAGTTTTATGAACCTGAAAAAGAAGGAAAAAGGAGGTAATATACTTGAAAAGATTAGTTTCAGAACAAATGGTAGAATATCTTGAGAGACGCAATGTAGAATACATATTTGGTTTATGCGGTCATACGGTAATTGGATTTTTGGCTGCATTGTCAAAAAGCAAAAAACTTAAGTATATATCATTTAGGAATGAGCAGCTTGCTGCTATGGCTGCTGACGGCTATGCAAGAATCAAAAAAAAGGCGGGAGTTGTTCTTTGCCATTTAGGACCAGGTTTGACAAATACCGTAACTGGAGTTGCTAATGCCTCCTTTGATTCGATACCCATGGTTGTTATTGCAGGTGATGTTCCAAGATATTATTACGGAAAACATCCTCATCAAGAGGTTAATCTACACTCAGATGCATCTCAATATGAAATACTTAAACCAATTGTAAAAAGAGCTTGGAGAATTGATGATGCAGAAGCACTGCCTGAAATTTTGGATAAGGCCTTCAGGCTTGCAGAAAGTGGGAGGCCAGGACCAGTGCTTTTATCAATTCCCATGGACGTGTTTTCTACGAAAATAGATGAAGAATTATTTAACCGTACCTTTAAAGATAGTACTGAAACTGTAAAGCCAGCACTGGCGCCTTCTGCTGCCAAAGCAATAGCTAAAAAACTTATAGAGGCCAAAAATCCTGTTATTCATGCAGGAGGAGGAGTACTTTTGGCAGGCGCATCAGAGGAACTAAGGGAGTTGGTAGAATTTTTGGATATTCCTGTTTCAAGAACTCTTATGGGGCAGGGATGTATGTCAGATACCCATCCCTTAATGCTAGGTCAAACCGGATTCTGGGGTCTTGAGTTTACTCACAAATTTACTGCAAATGCTGATGTAATACTTGGTTTAGGTACACGATTTGCAGAAGCAGACAGTTCAAGCTGGTATCCAGGTGTTACTTTTGATATGAATAAAACAGAATTTTTGCAGATAGATATCGATCCTGCAGAAATAGGTAGGAATTATCCTGTATCAATCGGTGCCATAGCTGATTTAAA
Source organism: Tissierellia bacterium (assembly GCA_012843025.1). Taxonomy (GTDB): domain Bacteria; phylum Bacillota; class Clostridia; order Tissierellales; family Sedimentibacteraceae; genus Sedimentibacter. The sequence goes on from DURT01000031.1 coordinate 5,564, forward strand.
GCTTGCTTTAGCTCAAATTCTTGAAGAGGCTAAAGCCTTGGTACCAGAAGGTATTAAAAGACCAGGCTTAAGAGAAATGATTAAAACCAATCGTGATGAGTTTAGGAAGTCTAATATTGAAATTTCTTCAGATGGAAGATTTCCAATGACACCTCAAAGGATTTTAAAAGATGTTAAATCGGTTATACCGGAAGATGCCATTATTTTTACAGATGTAGGCTGGAATAAAAATGGAGTTGCCCAACAATTTGATATAACTATACCAGGAACTATCCACCACAGTTCTGGATTGGCAACGATGGGATTCGGTGGCTCAGCACTAATAGGCGGCAAGCTTGCAGCACCGGATAAGGTTGTATTGACCCTTGTGGGAGACGGAGGGTTTGGAGTTAATCCGGGAGCATTAGCAACAGCAGTTGAGCAAAATATTCCTGTAGTGTGGGTGGTTATGAACAATTCTGCATTTGGAACAATTGCGGGATTAGAATATTCAAATTATCAAACTAAATTCGGAACAGTATTTACAACACCGGACGGTAAACCTTATTCGCCTAATTGGGCAGAGGTCGCTAAAGCTTATGGGGTTGATGCTGTTAGAATAGAATCCGCAGATCAATTTAAACCGGAACTGGAAAAAGCAATTAATTGCAATAAGCCTTATTTGTTGGATGTACCAATGGAAAATATTGCAGTCCCCACACCTGGAACCTGGAACATAAATGATATATATAACCCTAAGGAAGGTGTTGTCAACGGAAAATTGGTTAAGAATGAAAAAGGAGAATACATACTTCCAAATCATTCTGGGTCCCATAAATAAATATTATTAAAGGAGGATAATATGGCAAGGAAATTTTCGCTTGCTTACCTGACCATACCTGGAACTAATCCGGTTGATCAGATAAGAATTGCTGCTGAAGCAGGATATGATTTCGTCAGTTTAAGACCAATTCCTATGCATCTTCCAAATGAACCTTTGTTTCAATTTGATATGGACAAAAAATTATTCAATAATATAAGAGGTGCATTGGAACAATATGACATAAAGCTTATGGATATTGAACTTGCACGAGTTAGAGAGGACTTGAAAGTTGAAGATTATGAATCTGCATTTGCAGCAGGAGCCGAGCTTGGGGCAACAGATGTGCTATCAAGTATTTGGACTAAGGATAAGGAATTCGCTTACAAGGAGTTTGAGAAAATTTGTGATTTAGCTTTCAAATATAATTTAAAAGTTAATCTTGAATTTGTAACATTCTCAGGAGTTCCTGGTCTTAAGGAAGCTTTAGAGGTTCTTGATAAAGTGAGCAGGCCTAATGCATATTTAATGGTAGACACACTCCACGCACATAGATCAATGGTTAGCCCTGAAGATTTAGCCAAGGTTGACAGAAATAAATTTGGTTTTATCCATCTTTGTGATGGGCCTGGGGAAATTCCATCTTTGGAGGATCCCTCCATGATTGGTGTTGCTAGAGAAGGAAGGTTGTACCCAGGAGAAGGGGAAATTGACCTTAAGGGTATGCTTTTAGCCATGCCTGAAAATCCAATATCTATAGAACTTCCTAATTCTAAGGAAATAGAAGTTAGAGGAGCAGCAGGGCATGCTGAAAGGTGCTTAATTACGGCTAAAGAATTATTAGTCAATATAGCTGAAGAGGAGGATGTGGAATGCCAGTTAGCATAAAAACAAAAATGGTTGCATTACTTGGAAAACCTTTGTCTCAGTCCTATGCTGCAAGGATGCAAAATGCAGCTTATAGAGCTACGGGAATTGACATGGTGTACTTCTATTCAGAAGTAGAAAATGATCATCTTCCTGATGTGGTAAATGGAATAAGGTATATGAATTTTGCAGGCTTTGCGGTTACAAAGCCAAACAAGGTTGAAGTTATGAAATATGTTGATGAAAAGGATCCCCTTTGTGAAAAGATGAATGCAAGTAATACGGTTGTTATATTACCCGGTGGCAAGCTTAAAGCTTATAATACAGATGGGATAGGATTTATCAGAGCATTGAAAGAAGAAAAGCCCAATATAAATATTGAGAATTCGACATTTTTCTGTATAGGTGCTGGAGGTGCGGGAAGAGCAATAAGCAGTGCATTAGCTTATTACGGTGCTAAAAAAATTTATATTACAAACAGAACTTTGTCAAAGGCGGAGACGTTAGTTGATGACATAAATCGAAATTTTGCACCGGTTGCCGAGTTGGTTGATCTTGGGGATACAGTTCTTTTAAAAGAAAAGATTAAAGAGTCAGATGTTGTTATGAATAATACAGGACTTGGAATGATTTCAAGCCTTGATGAAACACCTATTCCAAAGGAGTACCTACGTTCCGGGCAATTATGCTTTGATGCAACCTATAATCCCGCAAAAACGCGTTTTCTAATAGAAGCTGAAGAAATGGGATGCAGCATAATGAATGGTTTAGGTATGTCATTATATCAAGGTGCTGAGCAGATTGAACTTTGGAGTGGAAAAGCTGCACCAATTGAAGCAATGCGTCAGGAGCTTATGGATATCATTTCAGGGAAATAAGGAAGAGCAATAGAATTCCAATAAATGGAGGAAATGAAAATGTCGGTAATAAAATGGTTGGATGAGCATTTTGAAGAAGCAATTATGGTGATTCTGCTAATACTTATATCCTGTGTAATGATGGCTCAAATAATTGCTCGAAATATTTTTAATTCAATGACCTGGCCTGAGGAGTTTTCAAGATATTGTTATATTTGGTCTGTATTTTTGTCACTAGGATATACTATTAAAAAAGGCAATATGCTGAAGGTTGGAATTGTAATGGATTTATTGCCTCCTAAGTTGAGAAAAGCAATAGAGATTGTGGTAAATATAATTATTTTAGCAATATGTGTGGTCTTTTTTAGAAATTCAATTATATATACAGGTATAGTACGTTCAACTGGACAGATTTCGCCTGCAATGCACTTACCCATGTGGATAATGTATTCAGCAACTGTTCTAGGATTTGGAATGGCTTCAATAAGAACATTTCAGGAAATAATCAGCAACATAAAGAATTTTAACGTAAAATCTGAAACAACAATTGAGGCTACTATTAAAGAGGCTAGAGAAGAAGTAGAAACTACTGGAGTTATTCTAGGGGGTGAAAAGTAATGGCTTTACCGATATTTGCAGTTTTTATGGTAGCCTTGATATTTGCTGTACCCATAGGTATGAGTATGGTGCTTGGAGCTTTGACGCCACTTTTCCTAGGTGGTGCCGGCAGCTCAATTCAGCAGTTAATAGCTAACAGCTTTTCAGGATCGGACTCTACTCCTATATTAGCAGTACCTCTGTTTATATTAGGAGGAGTACTAATGGCTGAAGGAGGAATATCCAGAAGACTATTTAATTTCTTTGCTTACTTTGTAGGTAATTTTACCGGAGGGCTTCCTTGTGCGGTAATAATGACATGTTTGTTCTATGGAGCAATTTCCGGTTCAGGACCTGCAACAACAGCAGCTGTGGGCTCCATGACAATTCCATTTTTAGTTGAAATGGGCTATGATAAAACATGGTCGGCAGGAATGATTGCTACAGCTGGTGGTCTTGGAGTAATTATTCCCCCATCCATACCCTTTGTACTTTACTCATTGGCAACGGGTGTTTCTACTGGAGCACTGTTTTTAGGTGGTATATTGCCTGGTATTGCAATAGGAACAGGTATGATGATTTATGCTGTATATTATTGCAAGAAAAAGGGTGAAGACAAAGAGAAAATCAACAAAAAAATGAAGGAGCTCAGGGAAAAAGGTTTGTTTACGCTGTTTAAAGAGAGTTTCTGGGCATTACTATCACCAGTTATAGTACTTGGAGGGATTTATTCCGGTTATGTAACACCTACAGAAGCCGCGTGTATCTCAGTGTTTTATTCTTTGTTTGTTTCATTATTTATCTATAAGTCATTTACGGTTAAAGAGATAATCCCCTTTTTCGCAAATGCAGTTAGAACATATGCACCACTTTGCTTTGTTTTAGCATTTGCAATTGCATTTGGAAGAGTCTTAGCCTTAGCTAAGGCACCGGTAATTATTGAAGGGTTTATTTTAGACAACTTTAGCACAAGTTTTTCTGTACTGACGGCTGTACTAATTGTATTCTTAATTCTTGGAATGTTTATGGACACTGGACCTGCCATAGTAATATTAGCACCAATATTACTGCCAGCAGTTCAAGCTTTGGGTGTTCATCCTGTACATTTTGGTGTTATTATGGTTTGCTGCTTATCAATAGGCTTGGCAACTCCACCATTTGGATTGGATTTATTTGTTGCAGGAACTTTATCAGATACCCCTCCAATGACTGTCGCAAAAAAAGCTATACCTTTTATCATTGCATTCGGTATAGTGCTATTTATTATAACATATGTACCATGGCTCAGTCTTGCACTCCTGTAAAGGATTTAAGTATAAATTAAAAAAGAAAGGGAGGATTAAAAGTGAAAAAAGTTTTGATTATATTGTTAATAGCAACAATTTTATTGTTGCCTGTGGCTTGTACACAAGGTGCCGATGCTCCTACACCTGCACAACCTGAACAACCTGAACAACCTCAGCAAACAGAAGGAGGATATGATTCGCTTGAACCTGTTGTTTTAATAGGTGCTGATAATGCAGGGGTTGGTGCTGCAGCTCAGCTTTATGGGGAGCTTATTACAGAAAAAGTTAAGGAAATAACCGGAGGTAAGCTAACAATAGAATACTATCCAAATAGTCAACTTGGAAATGACCAGGAACTTCAAGCACAAATGCTTGCCGGTGATATTGATTTTGTAATTGCCCAAACCGCACAAACCGTATCTTTTGTACCTGAAGTAGCTATTTTTGACCTTCCAATGGTATTTGCAAAGTATGATGCTGAAACAATTGATTATGCATTAAATAAGAGTGAGTTTACAGACAAAATAAATGAAGCTTACAAGGCAAAAAATATGTATTGCTTACACTTCCTGCAGGGAGGAACCTTTAGAGAAACTACCTCAAACAAGAAGATTCAATCTATAGAGGACTTCAATGGGTTGAAGATAAGAACCATGGAGAACAAAAACCACATGGCATTTTGGCAGGCAATGGGAGCAGCACCTACTCCGCTTCCTTGGCCGGAAGTATATATATCTTTGCAGCAGGGATTGGTTGATGCACAGGAGAATGCTACAGATACTTGTGTAGGGGCAAATCTGCATGAAGTTCAAGATTACCTGATTATGACACACCATATATTGTACTGCAACCAATTCCTTATAAATGCAAGTAAATTTGACAGCCTTGATCCCTTGTACAAAGCCGCATTACAGCAGGCTGTTGATGAAGCTGCTGTAGAAATTGAAGCTAAACTTACTCAAATTGACTTAGATAATAAACAAAAGTTAATTGATAATGGAATGGAATTGGTAGAATTTGATGCAAGTTTTATAGACCAGGTTTTAGAGAAAGCAAAAGGTGTATATGAATCAATAGGTAATGAAATTGGACAGGAATATGTTGATGCCTTGCTTAATGCTCTTGAACAATAAGAATTATAAAATATTATACTTTAGCAACTTGATTTATTAATTAGACGGGTAGATTAAAACCGCTGGGATTTCCAACGGTTTTAATCCCCTCTATTGATGTTGTTTTTAATATCAAAGAATTAGCAAGCTATAATTTTAAATATATAATAAAGGCATTCAGACTGCGAAATTTTCGATAATAAAATCCTTTGTTTTAACTGCGGCTGGTGATAAATACTTATCATCAGTCCAACACAAGTAGATTTCTCTTTTTAATGGCATACCACAAATCTCTACTATATTTACGTGTTTGTCCATGGATGGTATTTCCGGTACTATTGAAATTCCAAAATTAAGAGAAACAAACGAAATAATAGCATTACATTCTTCAGCTTCAAAAACTATTTTAGGAGTACAATTATACCTTGCAAATATATCATCAACTGTGTTCCTAAGAGAGCTACTTTTATTTAAAGCAACAAATGGTTCATCAATTAAATCGGAAATATCGATGCACTTTCTTTGAGAAAAGGGATGTTTTTTCGGCACAATCAAATAAAGCTGTTGACTGAATATTTTCACGCATTTAAAATTTTTATTGGGCGTTGGACAAAAAGCCAATTGGATTTTTTTGTTCTTTAAATCCCTTAAAAGCTGTTCACTAAAATTCTGTACCAATGAAAACTTAATCAAACGATTGGAATCGTTTTCATAAAACTTTTTAATCATTTCAGGAATAAATTTTGAACCAATACTATAAATAAATCCAAGAGAAACCTCTCCAACTGAATTATCAGCAACGGATTTTAACATTATTGTACCTTCGTCCAATATATCTAATGATTGTTCAACGTACTTAAGAAACAGCTCTCCCGGATAACTTAATTTAATTTTTTTTCCCTTTCTTTCAAACAATTTAATATTTAATTCTTTTTCCAACTGAGAAATTGAATAACTTAAGCTTGGTTGGGCAATATGAAGTATTCCGGCAGCTTTTGTATAATTCTCTATTTTAGCTAAAACGCGAAAATAATGTAGCTGTTGTAACGTCACCTAACCTAACCTCCTATTATATCATAATAATTGGTAAGCTGTTACTATGAAGTCGATAAAATAATTATAGATATTATACCAGATTATTTATAGAATGTCCCTATTATTTTATAGTATTTTTGTCATTTTAATATTGTAATATTGAAATGGCCGCTTTTTTACTTAAAAATCTGAAGAGGATGCTAAATTAAGATATAGTAAGTATGTAAGGATGGCAAAGGAATAGCTGCATATAAAAACGATAAAAATTCAAATTAATACTTGAGTTTTTATCGTTTTTGATATTGAAAAGCTTATTTATTTAAATCATTTTTTTAATATGACTAAGATGTTTGCGCATCACTGTTTTTGCCATTTTCGGGTCGTTATTTCTTAATGCATCTATTATTGCTAAGTGGTCTTTGATGGACTCAAAAATAAGCCCCTTTTTAAAAGCGTTGTACACGAAGGTTTCGTAGCTTACTCTTACAGCTTCTAATGCAATGTTTAATAGCTCATTACCTGATATTATTGCTAATTGAGAATGAAATTCAAAGTCATAAATAGTAAGTTTAGCTAGATCATCTAGACTATTTTTCATCATGTTTACTATATTCAGCAACTTTTCAATATCTTCATCTGTAGCATTTTTTGCAGCACTGTATGCAATTCCAACCTCTATTAGTTCACGAAACTCCATTACGTCTTCTGGGTTAGAATATTTTGCCACGAGATCAAAGTTCATTGGGTTTTTTACTTCTGTTTCTGTATTAACATAAGTGCCATTCTTGGTTCTGGTAATCAAGTTTAATGTTTCAAGTGATGCATATGCTTCTCTTAATGTGCTTCTACCGATATCAAGTTCCTTGCAGAGCTGGTTTTCATTTGGGAAAACATAACCTTCAGGAAGTTCTCCACTCAAGATGGCATTTCTTAATCTAATGAATAAATCTTCAGACAATCTTCTTTTACTGAGAGGATTAACGTCTTTTAATATATTAAACAGTTTATTGTTTTCATTTGAATTAAGATCATTCTGCATATTTATCTACCTTTCTTTTTTGTAACTCAGCTTTATAAGCATAAAAACAAACAACTATTCATAAATGTAAGAATTAGTATGACCTTCCATATGGTAAAATTTTGATGTCAGACATGCCATTAGAATAAGTATTAATCATTTTTATAAAAAAGTCAAGAAAAATCTACATAGAGTTTAATAAACTAAAAAGATATCAAAAAAAGTAGTATAATTGGTATTGACTTTTTTATTAGTTAATTATATAATTAACTTGGATGATGTCAGACATCACACAAACAATCAAGGAGGTGTAAAATGAGTTGTAAAGGTAAGGGGAATTTGCAAGGTATAGATAATAGCTTTGCACGGTCCCTTTTTAAATCTATGGGGTATTCTGATGACGACCTGTTGGACAGACCAATTATAGGTATAGCAAATTCATGGAACACTTTAGTTCCTGGACATTTCAATTTAAATCAAATAAGTGAATTTGTTAAAAAAGGAATATATAGAGGCGGGGGTACAGCAGTAGAGTTTGGAGTTATAGGTGCCTGCGATGGAATAGCTAATGGTCATGAAGGTATGAAGTACATACTGCCTTCGAGGGAAATCATTTGTAATTCAATTGAAATTGAAGCTCGTGCTCATAAATTAGATGCCCTTGTAATGATTGGGTCTTGCGATAAAATTATTCCCGGCATGTTAATGGCTGCTGCAAGGTTAAATATACCTTCAATCGTTGTAAATGGAGGTCCAATGATAGGCGGAGTTGTATTTGATGGCAGAAAATCAGATGCAACATCTGTTGACGAGGCCTTGGGAATGGTAAAAGCAGGTTCGTTAAGCGAAGAATCATTAAAGCTATTGGAAGACACAAGTTGCCCAAGCTGTGGTTCCTGTGCTTTCCTTGGAACTGCAAATACCATGGGTTGTCTTTCAGAAGCACTTGGAATGAGTCTTACGGGCAGTGCCTTAATTCCTGCAACTTATGCTGAAAGATTAAGAGTTTCCTTTGAAGCGGGACTTAAAATATGTGAGCTGGTAGAAAAGGATATTAAACCTCGTGATATTTTAACAAAAGAAGCTATTCTTAATGGTATTAAGACAGTAATGGCAATAAGCGGCTCTACTAATGCTATTCTTCATCTAAGTGCCATTGTATATGAAGCTGAATTAGACATTGATGTCTTAAAGGAATTCAAGGAATTAAACAAAATTACTCCCCAAATAGCAAAAGTTAACCCAGCAGCTAAATGGGACATGGAGGACTTTTATAGGGCTGGTGGAATTCCAAGAGTAATGGACAACTTGGGTGATCTTCTATGCAGGTCAGTTACTACTTGCACTGGCAAGACCTTGGGAGAAAATTTAGCGGAATACAAGTATCTCTATCCTGCTAATGATGAGATAATTAAAACTGTCGATGAACCTTTTGAAAAAACAGGAGGAGTTGCTGTTTTATACGGTAATTTAGCACCTAACTCTGCAGTTACCAAGCCTGGAGCATTTGACAAGTCTCTATATCATTTTAGGGGCAAAGCAAAGGTTTTTAATAGTGAAGAAGAGGCAAATGAAGCTATCTTAGCAGGTAAGATTGAAGATGGTGATGTAGTTGTTATAAGGTACGAAGGTCCAAAGGGTGGGCCAGGTATGAGAGAAATGTACAAGGCTATGAAGTACTTGTATGGAATGGGCTTAAACAAAACAACAGCTCTTATTACCGATGGAAGATTTTCTGGTACAAACAATGGATGTTTCGTAGGACATATTTCACCGGAAGCTGCTGAAGGAGGCCCCATTGCAGCTATTCAAGATGGAGACATAATAGATATTAATGTTGAAGAAGGAACAATTAACGTCTTACTAAGCGATGAAGAAATAGAAAATAGACTTAAGAATGTTGTAATTCCAGATAAAGAAATACCTAGGGGATACTTACAGGTTTATTCAAAGTTAGCTTCATCAGCTGACAAAGGTGCAGTTATTTTATAATTGGGAGGTAAAATGGATATTAAATCTAAGATTAATAATATAGTAATTGCTGGAGCAGGTGTTATGGGAGCATCCTTTGCTCAAATATTTGCTCAGTATGGTTTTAAGGTTGTCTTGTATGATATATTTGAAGCTTCCATAGAAAAAGGCAAGAAACTAATTAGCATGAATCAACAAAATGCTATTGATGAAGGCCTTCTTACATCAGAGGAATCAAGCAAGCTTGTAAACAATATATCCTATACCATGGATATGGAATCTTTCAGAAATGCTGATTTTGTAATTGAGGCAATTGCAGAAAAAATGGAAATAAAGCATGAGTTTTGGAAACAAGTGTCTTCTATTGCACCAGAGGATGCAATACTTACAACTAATACATCAGGACTTTCAATAAATAAAATTGCTGAAGCAGTACATAAACCAGAAAGATTTTGTGGTATGCATTGGGTAAATCCACCACATATAGTTCCTTTAGTAGAAATAATCTCAGGAGATAAAACTAAGGAAGAAACATCGGAAATTGTAAAAGAGCTTGCTTTATATATAGAAAGAAAACCCGTAATGGTTAAAAAGGATATTAGCGGATTTATTTTAAACAGATTACAATATGCAATATTAAGAGAAGCTTTCTATATTGTTGAAAATGGAGTTGCAAGTGTTGAAGATGTAGACAATGTTATGAAGTATGGTCTTGGAAGAAGATATGCATGTATAGGTCCTTTTGAAACGATTGACTTTGGAGGAATTGATATATTCTTTAATGTTGGAAGTTATATGTTTAAAGAACTAAGCAATTCTACAGAAGTATCCCCGTTGCTAAGGGAGTTATATGAAGAAGGAGCCTATGGCGTTAAAACCGGTAAAGGATTTTATGATTACAGTGGCGACAAGGCTGAAAAGGCTATTGAAAAAAGAGATAAAGATTTTATGAAAGTTGCAAAAGCGCTTTCATAATTAAATATAGTATTAGCTAAATAAGGAGGAAGTATGGAAAGAGAAATTATCAAAAGCGATGGCAGAGGAATTATTGCAGGAGATTACGTTAATCAGAATCATGATATTGACCGTGATCAATGGCTAAGGGACTGTTTTCCAGAGTGGGGAACTTTTCTCAATCAAGAAATTGAGAACAGAGTAGTTCCAAAAGGAGAAGTAAGCCTTTGGTGGTGTGGAGGACCTTCTTGGGTTTTAAAAACTGATGAAGGAGGAATTTTCTTCATAGACCAGTACTGTGGTCCATCAATGTACACTTCCCATTACTACTGTGGTGTTTGTAAACAATCAGGTGCAGACAGCATTAACTGGGTACGTCTTAATCCACAAGTTATTGATCCTTGGCAATTCAATCAATTAGATGGTGTTTTCTGTACTCATGCTCACCAGGATCATTGTGACCTTTATACTGTAAAAGCTGCTTTAAAAACTACAGATGCAATGTTTTATGCACCTCCTATAGCAGCAGATAAGTTAAGAAGATTTGAAGTTCCAGAGGAAAGATTAGTTGTTGCCAAAGTTGGTGAATCTGTAAAGGTAAAGGGAGCAGAAGTAGAATTCCTTATTTGCTATGACCAAACTGCTATAAGAACAGGTGAAGGCGATGTAAATATTCCTTTTGAAGATGCTGCTTGCTGTTTCTTATTCAAAACTTCTGGTGGAAATATTTTATTCATGGGCGATACATGGTATCATGATGGATATGTTGCATTCAAACATAATTATGATATAGATGTGGCTATATTCGATATGGGAAGCAATGCACCAGGAGCTACAGACAAAATGACTCCTTATGATTGTGCGAGAGTTGGCCAGGCTATAGGAGCAAAACTATTAATTCCTGATCACTATGATAACTGGGCAAACACAGCAGGTGATCCAGAATTGTTAGTAAATCAGTTTGTAAGAATAGTTGAAGAAAATACACCTGAAATTAAGACTATGATTATGCGCTGTGGCGGAAGATTTGATTATCCAAGAGACCAAGATAAGAAGAGATACAGATATCCAGATGGAAGCGAAAATTATGATTTTTCAAAATCAGCTTTTGCAAAAAAATAATACACAGGAGGTCTAACTTTATGCGAGGTTACTTTTACGAATCACCAGACTCCTTTGAAAAGCTTTTCGAAGTTTTAAAGGATAACTCAAGGGAGATTAAATTTTTAGCTGGCGGATCAGACTTTGTACCCAGATTGAATTTGGAAAGGGAACAAGCTCCCAAAGAAAATAAAAAAGACTTATTGATAATAAACTTGTCTGAGTTGGGATTGAATACTATAACGGAAAACGATAGTGAAGTTATTATAGGTGCAACGACAACTTTTACGGAAATACAGAAAAATGACATTATTAAAAGAGAATTTCCTGTTTTGATTGAAGCCATAAATCAAATAGCAGGTCTTTCCGTAAGAAATATTGCAACTATTGGTGGTAATATTATGAATGCATCACCAGCTGCAGACTCGGTTCCCTCCCTTGTGGTTTTAGATGCTGTATTTGTATTAAGGGGACCAGAAGGTTCAAGAAATGTGGAAGCAAAAGAATTTTTCACAGGTCCTGGCAGAACAGTAGCTAAAGAAAATGAAGTTCTAACACATATAATAATAAGAAAAAATAAAGGTTTTGCAGGTTTCAATAAACTTGGTAGAAGAAAGGCAGAAACTCTTTCTGTAGTTAACGCAGCTGCATATATAGAAAGAGAAAACAATGTATGCAAAGTTGCAAGAATTGCGGTTGGTTCAGTAGCTCCTACTGTAGTTAGATGCAAGGAAGTAGAAGAATTATTGAACGGCAAGGAGCTTACAGAGGAAAATATAAGAGCAGCTAGCGAAAAAGTAGTTGATGAGATTAGTCCTATTGACGATATAAGAGCATCAGCCTGGTATAGAAGAAGAGTTGCCCCTGTAATTGTAAGAAGGGCAATTGAAGCAGCTATTGTTGAATAAGGAGGATAAACTATGTCTGAAATATTAAGTTTTTACTTAAATGGTAATCCAGTAGAGGTCTTGGTTAAACCTGAACAGACTTTACTTGAAGTATTAAGGGACGATTTAGGTCTGACAAGCCCTAAATGTGGATGCAATCATGGAGATTGCGGTGCATGTACTGTTATACTTGATGGAAAAGCTGTAAAATCATGTTTAGTACTAGCTCCTACAGTTAAAGGAAAAAAAGTTATAACTGCTGATGGACTTTGTTCAGGAGAAAAATTGCATCCAATTCAGCAAGCATTCTTAGATTATGGAGCACCCCAGTGCGGTTATTGTACTCCCGGCATGGTGATGGCGGCAACAGCTTTTCTTTTGGAAAATCCTAAACCTACAAGAGAAGAAATTAAGGAAGCTTTAAGCGGCAACTTATGCAGATGTGCAGGATATGATAAATATGTTGAAGCAGTATTAGCGGTTTCAAATGGTGAATTTGGATTATTGCCGGAAGGAAGTGATATTAATGTTTAAAAGTGTAGGAAAAAGAGTTAAAAAATACGATGGAGTAGGATTAGTTACTGGAAGAATGACATATGTAAGTGATCTTACTATGCCAAATATGTTGATTTGTAAAACTCTTAGAAGCCCATATCACAGAGCTAAGCTAAACAAGGTAGATGTATCGGAAGCTTTAAAGGTTCCAGGCGTATATGCTGTTATAACCAAAGATGATGTACCCCATAATTATTTCTCAATGGTTCCAGACCACCATGTTTTAGCTGAAGATCTTATCAGGTATAAAGGACAAAATATTGCAGCAGTAGCAGCAGTAAGCAAAGAAGCTGCATTAGAAGCAATATCGAAAATTAAACTTGACATTGAAGAACTTCCTTATGTTATAGACCCAGTTGAGGCATGCAAACCAGATGCTCCAAAAGTAAGACCTGAAGGTAATCTTCACTTGTTTGATGGTGTAAGTGAAGTTAGAAAAATAAGAAAGGGCGATGTTGAGAAAGGATTTGCAGAAGCTGATTATATAGTTGAGGGAACTTACACAACTCCATGTCAGGAACATGCTCCATTGGAAACATGCGCTTCTTTGGCATACTTGGATGAAGCAGGAAAGTTGGTTATCCATTCAAAATCTCAAGGTTTGTATTTTTCACAGGGAGACCTTGCCAATGTATTCCAGTTACCTTTAAATAAGCTGAAATTTGTTGGAGGAACAATAGGTGGAGGATTCGGTGGTATGAACAGTATTCATACTGACCATATAGCAGGACTATTAGCTTTAAAAACAGGACGACCTGTTAAGTTTCAGCTGACAAGAGAAGAAGAAATGCTTTATTCAACTATCAGAAGTCCATGGATCTTTAAGTTTAAAGATGGTATTAAGAAAGACGGTACTATTACTGCAAGGAAAATAGAAGTTCTACATGATTGTGGAGCATATACCGAATTAGGATTATATGCAGTTGAAAAAAATGCTAATATGATTGCCGGGGCAGTAAAAGTTGAAAACTTAGCAATAGACTCTAAAATGGTTTATACCAATAAAATGCCAAGCGGTTCAATGCGTGGATTTGGTGTAAACGTAGGACAGTTTGCAGACCAGGTTCAGATTGACAAACTTGCACGTGCTGTAGGCATGAGTCCTATAGAGGTAAGACTGAAAAATGCATTTAAAGAGAACGATGAAAATCATGTTGGAAACAAATTAGTTGCAGTTTCTGCCATAGAAACACTAAAAATGGTTGCTGAAATGGCAGGAGAAGAAATCTCTCCTGAGTATGCAAATTTGAGTTCTAAGTAAGGATGGTGAATTAGATGATCAAAAAAGGAAGAGGAGTAGCAAATGTTTATTATCCAACTGGCTTTAATGGTGGCGGAGATCCTGACTTAGTATCCCTACGTATCAAAGCCGATGGAACAATCGACATGACAAATGCAAGCTGCGAAATGGGTCAGGGTTTTAAAACTGTTGCAATACAAATGGCAGCTGAAGCTTTAGGAGTAAGTGAAGAATTATTTACAATAGATAATTCAAATACGGATACAACAGCATTCAGTATGGATACTGCAGGTAGTAGGTCTACCTACATAGTTGGTTTAGCTGCAATATCTGCTGCAAATAACTTAATAGAGAAAATGAAAGAATTTGTTGCAGGCGTAAAAGGTTGCAGTCCTGAAGAATTAGACTATAAAGAAGGAAGAGTTTTCAAAAAAGATGATGAAAATGTAGCTATGACTTTGCAAGAAATTGGGACAGCATCAACCTACGGAGGAGTTTTCATAATGGGTGCAGGTGGGTTTTTACCACCAGTTGGTCCACCAAGAGATCCAGAAACAGGCTTTACTGTACCAAGCAGATCCTATGCATGGGGTTCTACAATAATTGATGTTGAAGTAGATACAGAAACCGGTGTTGTTACAGTTGAGAATATATATAATTGCTATGATATTGGTACTGTTATAAATCCCCTACAAGCAGAAGGCCAGGTTGATGGAGGAAATGTCCAAGGAATAAGTATGGCATTATTTGAAGATTTAGCTCCTTATTTCCCTGAGAGCATTGAAGCATATGCAGCAGATTTTACGGATTATATTATTCCTACATTTATGGATATTCCTAAACATAGTGAGATAAAGTTCTATGAAAACTATGACCCCTACGGCCCATTCGGTGCAAAAGGTTGCGGCGAGATGGTTACAAATACACAGTCCCCAGCCATAGCAAATGCCGTTTATGATGCAATAGGTGTATATATTGATTCACTTCCAATTACTCCTGAAAAAGTATTAAGAGCGTTGGATGAAAAAAATAAAACTAACTAGTAATATTTCGGACAGGTAATATTACCTGTCCGAACAACCAATTATAGTATATAATAGTAACTAGCTGTAGTATATATTAGCATAATTTTTTATAATTGCAATAAATTATGGAGATGAGTATGCAAGAAATTGTTATTTTCGGTGCTGGACAAAGTGGAAGAATGATCAGAAGGTTGCTTAACGGAAAGATTGAACGGATTTGGTATGCTGACAATAATTATAGAAACCTTCCAAGTTATGTGGATAATGTTTTAGTAATATCTCCAAAAGAAATTGTAGACATTAACCCGGACATGGTTATTGTTTCAGTATTAAATAAAGAAGCTGCGGAAGAGATTTGTTCCCAGCTCTCAGAACAAGATATATGTAAATCAAAAATACTAAATATCAATAGTTTAAGAAATCTGTTTGATATAAGGCTGGCAACTTTACGGTTGCAGGCACAAGAAATAAACAACAAAAAAATAGAAGGAAGTATTGCTGAATTAGGAGTTTATAAAGGATATATAGCAAGGGAACTAAATATCTTATTCAAGGAACGCAAATTATATCTCTTCGATACGTTTGAAGGATTTGACAATAGAGACATAGAATATGAAAGAACCTTAGGAAGCAACAAAAAAATAATTAATAATTTCAGTGACACAAGTGTAGAACGAGTTAAGAGTATACTGCCTTATCCTGAAAATGTAGTCTTTAGTAAAGGTTACTTTCCCGAAACTGCAGTAAGTATTGAAGATAAGTTTGCATTAGTAAGTCTTGATACGGACTTATACCTTCCCACTCTTAATGGTTTAAGGTACTTTTATAAAAGACTTAGTAATGGGGGACGTATTTTGGTTCACGACTATAACAGCAGCCAGTTTCCTTTAGTAAAAAAAGCTGTTGATGATTTTTCCAAGGAATTAGACATAAAAATAATCCCATTATGCGATTTGCATGGTAGTGCAGTAATTATTTAATATATATTAAGTAAGTTAATTTATCAAAACTCAATTATTAAAATTAACAATTGTAATAATAGTTTTTTATTGTTAAAATAATAATGGAAAGGATAAAAATGGATGTCTAAAAAATCAAAGAAGATTATTGTAACGGCAGCTGTTACAGGAGGAATTCATACTCCTTCAATGACTCCCTACCTACCTTGTGGGGTAGAAGGTATATCCAAAGCTGCAATAAAGGCAGCCAATGCAGGTGCATCAATCGTACATATTCATGCAAGAGAGGATAATGGAAAACCAACTTCTGACTTGGAAACGATTGGAAAAATATTAAAAAAGATCAAAGAAAACTCTGATGTTATTATTGGTATAACTACCGGTGGGGCATTAGGCATGACATTAGAGGAGCGTTTAGCTGTAATTCCTGCATTTAAACCAGAGATAGCATCTTTCAACAGTGGTTCGATTAATTTTAATATATCAGAAATGGCCAAAAGCATTAAAGAACCGAAATATGATTGGGAAGTACCATTTTTAACCAGTACAAAGAAAAATGTATTTAGTAATACATTTGAGGAAATGGAAAGATGTATTGAAATTATGAACGATGCAGGGACTGTTCCAGAATTTGAAATCTTTGATTTTGGACAAATTCATAATATTAAGTACTTATTCGACAAAGGACTAATTAAAAAACCCTTATATTTTCAGTTTGTTCCTTCAGTCTTAGGTGGTATTCCTCTTAATCCAGATAATGTATGGTATTTTGTTAACCAACTTAAAAAGACATTTGGTGAAGATGTAAATTTCTCAATGGTATCAGCCGGAAGACGAATCTTTCGTTATGAAGTGCTTTCAGCAATTTTAGGTGGTAATGTTAGAGTAGGATTGGAGGATAGTTTATACATTAATGTGAGTGGCGAATTGGCAACTAGCAATTCACAACAAGTAGAAAAAATTATCAATATATTAAAAATGCTTGATTATGAAATTGCAACACCGGATGAAGCGAGAGAAATTCTGAATACTAAAGGAAAAATCAATGTAAATTTCTAAGCAAAGTATAGGTAAGGGGGAGTATTCTTTTAATAGGCTAAGATGTATTATGAATTAAAGAACTCATTAAAATAATCATCAAATATTTCTGAAGCTTTTGCAGTTAGTTCTTTTTCAAATTCATCATACTTATTCAGAAAATCTATACATTTAGGAGTTAAACTGGAACCGCCTCCGCCTAAACCGCCAATTTTTCGGTCCAACAGTTTAAAACCAAGGTTTTTCTCAGTCCCCTTAACCATTTTTAAAGCTTTTGAATAAGATAAATTCATTATTTTACAGGCTTCATTTAATGATTTATATTCGTCAGTTAATCTAAGCAAAGTTCTGACACCGGGACCGAAAAAGACAGCATCTTTAGCTAAGCGAATTTGTAAGATATAATGTAGTTTTTTCATAAGCAACCTCCTCTATACTATATTATCAAAGATTTTAAAGAAATGACAGTAAAAAATTAATACTCACATATTTTTTTTAACACCGTTATGTTTTTAAAAACATAGCGACTATCTGAGAATCTTATGGAGGAGAAAAATAAGTAATAGTCATCTAATTTACAAAATAAACTGCAAAAGGAGATTTGATTGAGCTTGAAAACTTTAAAAGTTTATGAAAAGAGAGCAGGTTGTTCAAAAGTTAAATTTGGTTGGAATCCCCAAAGTGTACAGTGGTATTTAGAATCAGAACAAAATACGTCCTTTTATAGAAAGACAGTCGAAGAATTACATCCCTTTATACATGACTGTAAAACTCTTTTAGACATTGGATGCGGGATAGGAAGTTTTGCTGTTGAGTTTGCTAAGAAAGGATATAGTGTTACGGCTATTGACAAGTCCTCCTTAGCTGTAGAATCCTTAATGGAAAAAGCAAGACTTATGAACTTATCAAATTTAAAAGTTATAAACAAATCTTTTGAAGAATTTATCTTCGACAATAATTATGACATTGTGTTTATCAGTTACATGATGGGGTTAGTAAATGATAACAACATAATAGATTTTCTAAAAATAGCCAATAAGCGCTTAGTAATAGTCTTGCCCTTTAGCAAAATAAAGAATGATTTTTCCATTAATGAACTTTATACCGAATTAGGAGTTGATTTAAAAAACTTGGAGCAGTTTAATTATGCCAGCATGTTAAACATATTAAATAAAAGGAATTATAAATATATTATTAAAAAAGTATCAGCTGAATTTGGCCAACCTTTTGATAATATTGATGAAGCAGTAAATTTTATATACCACTATTTCAAACTTCCAGTTGAAAGAAGTGATGATGTAAGAGAGTGGTTAAATAGAAAAACAACATATAAAAACGGTAAGCTCTTTTTACCTAATTTAAGAGAAAGTATGATGATTATTATTTAAGGAGGAAGCAATGATAAGAGAAAGATTTAATTTAACAGAAATGATTTACATTTCATTATTGGCTACCATAGCAACTATTTCAAAGACTCCAATAAGGGCATTATCAAATTTCATGACAAGTTCAGTAGGACTACCTGGGGGAGTTGTGGGAGGAGTTTACTACATGTTTTGGATTGTGGCTGCCTGTGCCTTAGTGAAGAAACATGGGGCTGCAACACTGTTTTGTATTATACAAATATTTGTATCATTGGCTACATCCAGTATGCCTGTTATTAGACTGATAACATATCTTCCTCCTGGAATAGCAATTGATTTATTCCTGTTATTCCGAAGAAATAGCGAATATAACAAAGGGGTTATGATGTTTTTAGGTGCTATTGCTAATACTGCTGGTGCAGCAACTCAAGCAATTGTTATTATGAATCTTCCCTTAATAGCAACACTAATAAGTTGTTTTACTGCATTTGTTTCCGGTGGGGTGGGAGGTTATTTGGCATACTTGGTTGTATTACGAATAGTCCACGCTGTGGGAATTAAAGCTAATTAATATGAATCGTATTCTATTCTTAGAAGGAACCATGCAGATTGGCAAAAGCACAATTATTTTGGATAATATAAAAAGACATAAGCTTTTAGAGCACACTGGAGGATTTCTATGCCAAAGGCTGACAAAAGGAAGTAAAACAAAGGCTTATCGCCTCATTGAAGCAGAAAAGGCAGAAGTTACAGCAACAGAATACCATGAGAATTTACCTAGTATTTTTTTAGAAGAGGTGGCAGGTAATTGGGTTAAAAGGGACCAGGTATTTTTAAACAGAGGGATTGAACTCCTATCAGACCTGTCTTCAAGAAAGCTTATTCTATTAGATGAAATTGGAGGATTTGAGCTTTTAATTGATGAATTCAGGGAAAAACTCTATGAGGTACTTCTGAGCAGCACTCCAATAATAGGAGTTATTAAGTCTTTTGACA
Organism: Tissierellia bacterium; assembly: GCA_012843025.1. Classification (GTDB taxonomy): domain Bacteria; phylum Bacillota; class Clostridia; order Tissierellales; family Sedimentibacteraceae; genus Sedimentibacter. The sequence goes on from DURT01000031.1 coordinate 25,225, forward strand.
ATGGCAGGGTCATGAAAAATGCTATAGGAATAAATGATGTCTATTATTCAAAATACAAGGCACTTCGCTCATTTATAACGGACAATAATGGAATAATAGTAAATGTTAATAATAATAACATTGAAAGTATCAATAATGAAATAAAAAGTTTTTTATGTAATATTGTATAGATACCATGTAAGCAGAACCGGTCAGGTTATCCTGACCGGTTATTAATTAACATCCTAGGTCCTTTAAGTCCTTGAGTTTTGTAAATTATTATGATATTCTTGGTATAGATATAGGCCAGACATATATGTAAAGAGGGTTTTAAACTAAAACATATTATTGGATAATATAGTAAGGGATGTTGTAATGAACTCTAATAATTATAATAAAAATAAAACACTAATAAAGAAAGTAGAAGTGCCTTTTAAAGACGTGCCCTTTTCTGTAAAAATACAAGCTATAAAAAGATATCCTATACACTGGCACGAAGATGTTACGGAAATCTTGATACCAATAAAAGGCACTATATATATTGCGACAAATTATGAACGAATTTTAGTAAAAGAAAAAGATTTTGTGTTTATAAACAACAGGTCTTTACATTTTATAGAAAGTTCTGAAGGAGCAATTGTTGCCAGTATTCATCTAAATCTAAATTATTTTGAAAAAAAATATGAGAATATTAAGTATATGTATTTTAGAAGCAATATGTATTCTAAAATGCATAAAGAAATTGAAAGTGACAATTACAATTTAAATAAAAGATCCCACAAACAGATGTTCATGAATAAACTAATAGGAGTTATTATAAATACTATTTCCAACAACAAGTCATTGGATAAAATTTCTTATTTTTATATAGAAAAAATAGTCGAATCCATGGTAAGTGACTTTAACTGGCTTCAGTTTTCAAGAACTAATTCCATCAAGAAAGAAAACTTAGACAGATATTACAGGATAGTAAAATATATTAAAAATAATATTACTAAGAAAATAACACTAGATGATATTACTTCAATGGAATATATTTCGAAAAATTATTTTTCTCATTTTTGGAAGGAACTATGTGATTTTAGTTTCACGGAAAGAGTAAATTTTGAGAAAGTTGTAGAATCGGAATTTATGTTGCTTACTACAAATATGAACATTGTTTCCATTGCAGAAGAACTTCGATTTTCAGATACTAAGTATTATTACAATCATTTTAAAAGATGGTATGGTTGTACTCCCTTAAGACACAGAAAACGTTGTTATTCTTTTATGAAATTGGATATGGAATACCATCTCCTGCCGGAGGATCAAGCAGCAGAGATAATTGATGATTACATAAATTATCATTCTGCTACACCCTACGAAGATCTGTTTACATTTACTAAGGATAACTATACAGCAATAGAAAGATTATTTTCACTAAATGAGGGCTTTTCCATCAATGGAAATATGAGTATAGTATTAGATCTGTTCAAATATGTAAATGTTGAAAATGGTAGTACAAAAATTAATTGGCATATAATATTTCAAATAATATTGATTTCCTATGTAAGAAATTTAGGTTTGACAGTAAAAATAGATTGTACTTTTACTGATAAAATAGATTTTATCGATATCTTGGGCAAATTTTTTCAATTCAGTTTATTTCATTTTGATAACAGCATAATTGATAAGTGGGATTATTTCATTAAGTATGATGAAAGTGTAAGTATAGATTATATTAAAAATATAAAAACTTTAGTGAGTAACAATGTTGATAAAGCAACATTCAAATACTATTTTGAATTTTAATATACCAACAATAGTATGTAATACCAAGACATAGCCGGAGGTTTAAGAACTACCGGCTTATTTATGGAACAAATTATTTTTAAGTACGTCTATATTAAAGCAAAAATAATAGACATGAGGTAGGAAAATGAAAAACAAACTTATTGCAAAAATTGTATTGGTATGTGTATTAATAGCTATTCTTTTTATAAAGTTTGATCCAATGGATTTCTTTAATGATGAAAATGATATATCAAAGGTTGAAGAAATAGATGATGAAAATCAAAAGAAAATTGAAATTGAGCTAAATGAAGATGGAATTATCAAAACAGAGATTGCAAAGGAAATTATTGAAGAAACTGCAAAGGAACTGATGACCTGGATAAAAAATAAAGATGCCACCAAAATAGCTGATTATGTACACCCGGTTAAAGGTGTAAGATTTACTCCCTATACAACAGTTTTAACAGAAAGGGATATTGTTTTTAATAAAGAAGATATGGAAAACTTTTTTAAGGATGAAAATCTGTATACTTGGGGGATATATGACGGCATAGGTGACGAAATTAAGTTAACTCCCAGTCAATACTATGAAAAATTTATATATTCTGAAGACTTTATTAGTGCTCCGGAAATCGGATATAATGAGATAATAAGTAAAGGTAGTATGTTTGAAAATCAATTTGAGGTTTATGAGAAACCGATTGTGGTTGAATTCTATATACCAGAAATTGATCCACAGTTTGAAGGACTTGATTGGCAAAGCCTTAGATTGGTTTTTGAAGAATATGAAGGTAATTGGAAATTAGTTGGAATAATTCACAATCAGTGGACTATTTAATCCTTAGACGGTAAGCTATACAGAGACAGTATCAAAATCAAATTAGGTACTTTGATATAGTGCCTTTAATAATACTTGATAGTATTTTCTTGAAAGAATGAAAGAAGGAAAATATATTTGAAAAATATATCTTAATAACCTATAATAATTACAATGACTTCCTTTTAATGAAATAAAGTGAAAATTAAAAGGTATAAATAATTTACCAAAGATTAGGGATGATATAAAACGAAGGTTGATGAATGAAAAGATTAGAAAATGAAGGAAACTTTCATTTTTAAATTGAATATAGTCCTATCAGCTGCTATAATAATTATGTTATGTAATAAGAATGATCAAGGAGCTAATAATGAACGAAAACAACAATAATGTGCAATATTATGAAGATGAAATTGACTTAAGGGAGCTGGTGATGGCTCTTTGGAAAAGAAAGAAAATGATTATAGCTTTTACTTTGATTGCAGCCATAATTGCGGGAATGTTCAGTGTCTTTGTACTTTCACCGGTATATGATACTAAGCTTAATATAGTAATAAGTATGCCGGATGTTTACCATACAAGATACGGTGAGTACAAGCTTCCCATTACTAGCAATGAGCAGTACATAAATTTGATAAAAAGTAATGATGTGTTAATTAATACAATAAGGGACATGGGTTATACGGAAGTAAGTGTGGAACAATTGGCCAAAAGAATTAATATAGGTTCTTTAGATGCTAAATCAAACTCCGTACAAAATAGTTTTAACATTACGGTTTCAGCAGATAATCCGGAGGAATCCCATAAACTTGCCCAGTTGCTGTTTGAAAATTATATTGAATTTATGGATGTTATGGTTAAGGAAAGGGCAATAAGCCACTATATTAATTATTTTAATGTAGAAATAATGTCCTTGGAGAATTCCCTGGAAGTAGAAAAAGAAACCTTAGCAAAAAACCAAGAACTGTTATTACAGACTCCTAAGACAATAGATGTAGAGTCAAATATAGAAGTTCAAACACAGCTTAACGGCGATAGTAATTATGTGGTTCCAGTGGATATAGCAAATCCCAACTATATTAAAATTGAAAATGATATAATCAGGAACAAACAGAGTATTAACGGTATAGAAAGTGCTATTAAGAAGTACGATAAATACCTGAATGAGTTGGAAATTGAAAAGCAGGCTGTAAAGGAATACTACGAAACAGGCAGGACGGAAAAACTTCAGTCCAGTGTAATCGGTATAGTGGAAAATAGTATTTACTTACCTTCCCCACCTGTAGTTCCCACTCAGAAAACAAGCCCTAGCAACACTTTGAATACTCTTATAGGTGCTGTTTTAGGGGGTATGATAGGAGTAATGGCTGCATTAGTTAAGGAATACTGGTTTTAAGTATTAGCATTCCCGGTAGCTGTGAGCAACACAAGTGAAAGGGGATGCTTTTCTTTTGATTTACATTTTAAAATTAGGGTATATTATAAAAGGCAGTCATTAAATTATATTAACAGTAAGTAAGGAGCATTATGTTTTATGATAAATTTTAAAAAAGTAACTTTAGATGATAAAGAGTGGATAAATGAAAAATTAAAAGAATCAAACTTTCCCGGTTGTCATCAAAATTTTGGTAACATGTTTTCATGGTCAAGTATATACAATACTCATGTTGCCCAGATAAATGATTTTCTGGTAGTAAGGGAGACCGTTAATGAAGAGGATGTATTTTTTTATCCTGCAGGAAAAGGAGACAGAAAACCTGTTATAGAAGAGATTATAAAGTACTCGGAGGACAATGGAAACAGGTGTATAATTACAGGATTGACTTTAGAAGATATGGAAGAGTTAAATCAAATGTTTCCCGAAAAGTTTGTTTATGAAGAACTGCGGGATGCATTCGATTATGTTTACCTATTAGAAAAAATGGTAACTTTAAAAGGGAAAAAACTACATCGTAAAAGAAATCATATAAATGCTTTTAAAAAGAATATTACTAATTGGACTTTTGAAACAATTACTCAAGACAACTTGGAAGAATGCTGGGAAATGAATAAGAAATGGTGCATAGAAACTGGTTGTAAGGATGATATTGAATTAAATAACGAAAACTGTGCAACAAAAATGTTTTTACTGCATTTTTCTGAATTAGACTTGGACGGAGGACTTATTAGAGTAGATGGGGAGGTAGTAGCCTATACACTAGGAGAAGTTCTAAATTCAGACACTTATGTTATACATATAGAAAAGGCATTTAGAGATATACAAGGGGCTTATCCCATGATTAACAGGGAATTTGCAGAGTGGATTCAAAAGACATATCCTCACATTGTTTATATTAACAGAGAAGAAGATATGGGGATGGACGGTCTGCGAAAAGCCAAACAATCCTACTATCCAATAAAAATGATAGAAAAGTACAGGGCAATATTAAAATAGTCTAAAATTTTATTTGTTCATTTATTAATGTATTGTGATCTGTTTCAAATGTATATATTATACAATAGATATAAGTATTGAGATGTAGTATATCTTACATCTTACAGATGGTGTATGAGGGGGATTACAATGGAATTAAGGACATTAAAATACTTTATAACTATTGCAGAATGTCAGAATTTTAGCAAGGCATCTAAATTACTGCACATCTCACAACCAACATTAAGTCGTCAAATAGCTTATTTAGAGGAAGAATTAGGTGTAACTTTGTTTATTAGAACCAAGCCTAATATTAAGCTGACTCAAGCAGGAGAATTATGTTTGGAAAAGTCAAGAGATTTAAAAAGTGACAAATAGCAATTTATATGCAGTAGTATCGGTAAGACACAAGTTTGCAAAAAGAGAAAGTATATCTATTAATGAGCTGAAGGATGAAAAAATAGTTATATTTGAGAGAAAACAGGCTCCAGAGCTATTTGACAGTATAACAAATTTGTGTTTTAAAGAGGGGTTTATCCCTAATTTTGCAGAATTCCGTGATGATATGGAGTCTGTTATAATGGCGGCAGGATTAGGTGAAGGTATAGCATTAATGGATGAAACAGCAAAAATATTAGAAACGGAGTACACAGTATTCGTGCCGATCGATGATTGTGAAATAAATTATAATTGGTACCTTACTTGGCACAAAGAAAACAAAAATCCTTGTATTAAAATTGTAGTTGATAGTATTTATAGTTAAAATATTATTCATATTATAAATAATCCTCTTAGGTAAATATTGAATTTAAGCATTGGACTACCTTGATATTCAATGTTAAAATATAGTCAATGAGACTATAACTAATACAGGAGGATTTATGAAAAGAATACTTGCTTTATTAATTTGCGTGATGTTATTTCTTAGCCTTGTAGGCTGTACAGAACCAACAACTGACTCTGCGCAGGATTTAACAAATGATGAAACAGAACATGCAGAGGTAGAAAACAAATTTCAACCTGGAACTTATACAGTTGAAGTTATGGGACATAATGGAAGATTTAGTATTGATGTAACCTTTGATGAAAATTCAATTGTAGATATAGTGGTTGGAGAGAACAATGAATCTGGTTTCATAGGCGATGTAGCCATAAAGGATATGACCAGTAAAATATTAAAAAGACAAAGTTTGGATGTAGACACTATATCTGGTGCAACGGTAACTGGCGCTGTAGTAAGATCTGGAGTAGCAAAAGCTGTAGCTGAAGCAGGTGGAAATGTAGATGATTTTATGATACCTGAAGAACCAGATACAACAGTGTGGGAGGATACTACTGCTGATGTTGTTGTAGTAGGAAGTGGGGCTGCAGGATTGGCTGCGACAATTCAAGCAGAAGAATTAGGTATGCAGGTAATTTTAGTTGAGCAACTGGGATTAATCGGGGGATCTTCCGTAAGGGCAGGATACATGGTTGGCGGAGATACCATAGTCCAAAAGAATGCAGGAATTGATTTTTCTGTACAAGACTGGGTAGACATAATGGTAAAACCTCGAGATACTACGGATATCGGTCTTTACCAGGAAGCATCATCATTACGTATGGCCAGAAATGCCGGTAAGAATATAGATTGGCTGTATGAACTCGGTGTAGAATTTGGTCCGGTTAACTTAGAATGGCAGCACTATGGACCTGAAGGAGCAAGAGTAGGACCTTTTGCCATAAATGCCTTCCAAAGGGCTTTAGATGAAAGAGGTATAGATTATAGATTAAATACAAGAGCTACTAAGATATTAATGGAGGACGGAGTAGTTAAGGGAATAACAGTTGAGGCTCCAAATGGAAGCAACTATAATATTTATGCCAATGCAGTAATTCTTGCTACAGGAGGGTTCTTTGCTAATAAGGAGATGGTGGAAAAGTATGATCCTGAACATGCTCAATTCCCAACGGATGTTTGTATAGGAGCTGATGGTTCGGGTATGCTTATGGCTGAAGAAGTAGGAGCTGTACTTAAGTATATGGATCAAGCAAATTATCACGGTCTTGCAGCAATGTGGAACGGTGCCAGTAGATCATTGTCATTGCCAGCTGGAAATGGAGCTATAGCTGTTAATAAATACGGTAAGCGTTATGCAAATGAAGCAGGAGCTTATGAACTGTTGACTAAAGGAACTATGTCACAAGAAGACGGTTTAGTATTTACAATAATGGATCAGACAATCATGGATTTGGATGTTATAAAAAATGATCATGGTCTATCTAATATAATTGAAATGTATGAAGTTGCAGATACAGTTGAAGAATTAGCAACAAAGTTAGGAATTGACCCAGAAGGATTAAGAGAAACAATAGACAACTACGGTTCCTACGTTAGAAATGGAGAGGACTTAGAATTCGGTAAAGATCCTGCTTATATGAGAAGCGACTTCTCTACGGGTCCTTATTATGGAGTTAAATCAATTGTAGAAAATCATACAAACCACGGCGGAATAGTAGTAGACATAGACAATCATGTATTGAATGCTGATAATGAAATTATTCCCGGATTATTTGCAGCAGGCGAATGTGCCGCTTCACATATACAGGGATGGTATACATATCAGGCTTGTATAGAAAATGGACGTGTTTCAGCAAAAGTAGCATTTGAAGAAATGAATAACTTACAGCAATAGACCTGATGGAACAGATAGAGTAAGTCTCACATAATAATCATAACATTCATAGTGCGGGCAAATAACATTGCCCGCACTAACTGTTGCTTATAGAAAAGTTGATCATTTGGGATAAATCATAAGATTTATCCTTTTTATTTACCAACTAAAGATATGTTCGTTCTTTATGGGTACATAAAAATCTCTCTGAGTTGACATAAGAATCAGTTGTAGAAATTAATATTATATATTAAAATTGCTACAAAGAAATATTACAAAAAATCGAAAAACAAAAAAATACTGTAATTTCTTTTTTTCTGTCCGATATATAGTGTGGAATTTTTAATAAGAGGAGAGTATTGTGTAATTATTGATAAGAGGAGTGTATATGAAGAATTTTAGAATACGTAAAAAGCTTTTACTTAGTTTTGGTTCTTTAGGAATACTTATTTTAATTTTGTGCACTGTAGCATTGTTTTCTCTTATAGAAGCTAATTCAAGACTTAAATCTTTGTATGACAATAATCTAATAGCTACGATTGCAGTGGGAAGAATGCGTGAAATATACCAACATGAGCGTTCAGTTACAAAAGACATTGTTATAATTATGGACGGTATAAGTGGAGCAACGTCAGATGCACCAGATGCAGTAAGTTCTCCAACGATGGAGGCGGTGGAAAAATTAAATGACCTTGATAAAGAGATGTTGGCAAACTTTGAATTATATGAAGCAACAATTACTACCCAAGAAAATAGAGAAATTTTCGATAAAATAAAAACTCTTTATTTAGGAGATTACTCCGAATTCAAAAACCAGCTTAAAGAATATGTTGTTGAAGGAAACTTCTCATCAGCTAATAGTCACTTGCTTTCAGATTCCGGAATCAATGACAGTATGACGGATTATCTTGATCAGATAGAAACTATAAATAAAGAATATGCTGAAACTGCCATGTTGAAATCAAAACAAGCTGCAGTGCTTACCTACACGACAGGAGCTGTCTTCATTCTTGTTGCTGTATTCTGGCTGTTATACCTAGTAAAGAATTTAGATAAAATGATTGCAGGACAAATTGAAAAGTTAGTTGTAGCAACTAACGAGCTTGCAAAGGGAAATGTTGATGTTTCCGTTGAAGTTGAAAGTGAGGATGAAATCGGTCAATTAGCTAAAGACTTTAACCATATGATAGGTGGTATTCGTGAACTGGTAAAGGTTGTGGAAGCCATAGAATTAGGAGACTTGACTGTAAAAAGTGTTCCTCGTTCCGAGAAAGATGTAATGATGCTGTCCCTTAATAAAACTATAGATAATCTGAATAGACTTTTAGGAAGTTTTAATATTGCAGCTCACCAAGTGAGCACAGGTATTAATGAAGTTCTTAATACTTCTCAGTACATTGCCTCGGGAGCCACGGAACAAGCTGCCTCCATAGAGGAGCTTACAGGGGCTATTAATAATGTCTTAGAAAAAGCTAATGAAAATGTAGAACATATGGAAAACGCATCAAGACATATGGATGAAGCAGATGAAGGTATTAAAAAGAATAATGAGTATATGAGGGACATGGTCAATGCCATGAAGAGAATTGAAGATTTCTCCGAGAAGATTTTAGGAATCGCTAAATTAATTGACGACATAGCTTTTCAGACTAATATTTTAGCTTTAAATGCTACTATAGAAGCAGCTCATGCTGGAGAAGCAGGTAAGGGATTTGTTGTTGTGGCGGATGAAGTCAGGAACTTAGCCTTAAAATCTGGACAGGCTGCTAAAGAAGCGTCACAATTGATTGCCGATACAGTGGAAGCTGTTAAAAATGGTACCGACATAGCTGTGGAAACAGCCGCAGTATTGAGTGAAGTATCTGAAAGAATGTCTGAAGTATCAGAGTTTGTGTCTAAGATTGAAGATGTTTCATATGAACAGAAACAAGCCATTGAACTTATTACATTCAGTATAGAACAAATTTCTAACGTAGTACAAAACAACGCAGCATCTGCTGAAGAAAGTTCATCTGCTGTAGAAGAATTATCTGCACAGGCAGACTTACTCATGGAAGAAATAAGTAAGTTCAAGCTATTAAATGAAGATGGAGTCCCAGAGATATTAAGCTATTGAATTGAATAGTAGCACATTAATTGGTATAATAAACAAAAAACAGGAGGAACAAGTGGACAAATTTTATTTAGACAGAGAAGAAACTTTATTATTGGTAATCGATATTCAGGAAAAATTACTGCCTGTTATAAGTAACAAGGAAGACCTGGTAGAGAAAAATAATATTTTGATATCTACAGCAAAAAAATTAAATATACCCATTATTTACACAGAGCACTATGCAAAGGGTATTGGCCCTACGGTAGAAAAGTTGAAAGAAAACTTAGAAGGAGCAACTAAGTTTGATAAAAAAGCATTTTCTGCCTGTATAGAGGAAGGATTTTTAGAACTAATCAGCGAAACCAAGAGGAAAAAGATAATCGTTACAGGAACGGAAACTCATGTATGTGTATTTCAAACAATAAGAGACTTGTTGAAAAATGGATATACAGTGCATGTACCTTTTGATGCGGTAGGTTCCAGAGTAGAGGAAGTAAAAAATAATGCTTTGGAATTATTAAGGGACATGGGGGCTGTAATTACCAATACTGAGTTAGTTGTATTTGACTTAGTTAAAATATCCGGAACACCGGAATTTAAAGAAATATTAAAATTAGTTAAATAATAGTTAAAAATGAGCTATATAAGATTTCTTATATGGCTCTTTGACTTTATAACCTATTAAATCTAAGTAAGATACAGCTTGTCTTAGGAATGAGTTTACGTTATAATATAAACAAAGAACTATATTAAAGATAATATTGTAGAGGATTACAATTTTTAGCGGAAAAGAAGGTAGTGAAATGATTAAATTAATTGTGGACAGCACCTGTGACTTAAACAATGAAATTACAGATAACTACGACATCGAAATAATTCCTTTAAGTATTACCGTTGATGGAAAGTCTTACTTAGACGGAGTGGATATCGATACAGATGAAGTGTATAAATACATGAAAGAAGGAAAGATTCCTAAAACTTCTCAAGTTTCTTTTGAATCTGTGTCCAAGGTTATTGAAAAGTGCATTTCTAACAATTGGGATTTTATTTACTTGGCTTTTTCATCTAAATTATCAGGTACCTATAATTTTGCAAAGAAGATTATAGAAAAGTACAAAGAAAAATATCCTGAAAGAAAAATGGCTATAATTGATTCCAAGGGAGGAGCCGGAGGCAATGGCTTAATCGTTATGCAGGCAATAAAAATGATTGAGCGAAACTTGCCTTTTGAATATATTATAAAACAGATACAATTTATGGTTCAGCACATAGTGTACAGGTTTACAATAACTGATTTGGAATGGCTGTCTAAGGGCGGAAGAATAAGTAAGACAGCAGGATATGTGGGAAATGTATTAAACATTAAACCTTATTTAATTGTGGAAGATGGTTTAATAAAAGTTTTAAAAATGATTCGTGGAAGCAAAAAAACCATACAGAAATTATTAATGGATACGGAAGAAGGCACAGCTAAGTTCAATAATCAAATAATTGGAATCAGCCATGCAGATGATTTGGAGACAGCCCTGTTATTGGAGAAAAAGATTAGGGACAGAGTTAAGGGATGTAAAACTACAATTTTTAAAATTGGTGCTGTCTTAGGTACACACTTGGGAATAGGCGGTGTTGGTGTGTTCTTCTTTGATGAAAAACCTGAATTCTATGAATTTTAAATGCAAGTTCAGGATTTTTGATATGTTATAAAAATAACGCTTGACAAATAAGAATATATAGTTTAAAGTATGTAGAAATTAATATTTAAACTTCTTATCAAGAGAGATGGAGGGAACGGCCCAGTGAAGTCTCGGCAACCTACATTCGTAAGGTGCCAAATCCGGCAAAGATTTCTTTGAAAGATGAGGAGGAGATATAGAAATATAATCCTCTCTTCATGGGAGGAATTTTTTATGCCTGGAGGGTCACTCTCGATAGATAAGGAAGATTAGGAGGGGAATATGAATAATTTTAAGTTAGAAACGCCATTAGTACAATCTTTGGAAGAATTTAAGGAAGGAGAGCCCAGGGTATATCCCTTAGTACAAAGTACCACATATAACTATAAAGATCCAGATTTCGTTGCAGGTTTATTCGACTTAACAGAGTCCGGACACATGTATTCAAGGATAAGCAATCCTACCGTCCAGGCCTTTGAAAACAAGATAGCCAAATTAGAAGGAGGGGTAGGTGCAGTTGCTGTATCTTCAGGTCAGGCTGCAACTACAACAGCCATACTTAATATATGCAATTCCGGTGATCATATAGTTGCTTGTTCAACTATTTACGGAGGTACCTTTACCCTATTGTCCTCCAGTTTAAAAAAATTAGATATTGAAATATCATTTTTTGGTCCTGACAGTACTGAAGATGAAATTTTATCATTATTTAAAGAAAATACTAAGGCCATATTTGGCGAAACTATAGGAAATCCCGGGCTAAACGTATTGGATTTTGAAAAAATATCAAGGGTAGCCAAGAAGGCAGGAGTTCCCTTTATAGTTGATAATACTATTGCAACTCCATATCTTTGCAGACCTATAGAACATGGTGCCAATATAGTTATCCATTCCACAACTAAGTATATTGACGGTCAAGGTTCTTGTGTAGGGGGAGTTGTGGTAGATGCAGGAAATTTTGACTGGAACAACGGTAAATTCCCATCCCTTGTTGAACCAGACCCCAGCTATCACGGCCTGAGTTACTATGATACTTTTAAAGATGCAGCCTACATAGTAAAGGCAAGGACCCACATACTAAGAGACTTCGGTGCCACCATGAGTCCTTTTAATGCTTTTATATACTTAAGAGGATTGGAAACCCTTCATGTTAGAATGGATAGGCACTGCGAAAATGCACTTAAGGTAGCAAAGTTTTTGGAAAGCCATGAAAATGTACTATGGGTGAACTATCCCAAACTAAAAAGTGGAAAATACTATGAACTTGCTGAAAAATATCTGCCAAAAGGCAGCAGCGGAATAATTTTATTCGGAATAAAAGGCGGAGCTGAGGGAGGAAGAAAATTCACCACGAAACTTAAATGGATTAATAATGTAGTTCATTTGGGAGATGTTAGAACCTGTGTACTCCATCCAGGCAGCACAACTCACAGACAGCTTTCTGATGAAGAACAAATTGCTGCTGGTGTAATGCCAGAAGCTATAAGGCTAAATGTGGGAATAGAGAATATAGATGACATTATAGCTGATATTGATCAGGCACTAAAATAATTACTAGAAAGGAAGATCAAAATGCCCGTTATTATACCCCATAATTTACCGGCCTATAAAATATTGGAAGATGAAAATGTATTTGTGATGAGCAAGGAAAGAGCAGAAAGACAGGATATAAGACCTTTGGAAATAGCATTGGTTAATTTAATGCCTACAAAAATAGAGACAGAAACCCAGTTTCTTAGGTTGCTTTCCAACAGTCCCATACAAATAAATGTTGAATTTATCCATACTAAAAGTTATGAGGCAAAAAATATTTCTCAAAGCCATATGAAAAATTTTTATAAAAATATTTATGAGGTACAGCATAAGAAATATGATGCAATGATTGTTACAGGTGCTCCTGTAGAATTAATGGAGTATGAAGAAGTAGATTATTGGGAGGAGTTAAAAGATATCTTAGAATTTTCCCATAAAAATGTTACTTCTGCCATGTATATATGCTGGGGTGCCCAGGCTGCTCTCTATCATTTTTATGGAATAAATAAGCAAACACTTTCGGCAAAACTTTTCGGAGTATTTGAACATGAGAAAAAACACGATACTTCAATGCTCTTAAACGGTTTTGATGATATATTTTATGTACCACATTCAAGGCATACGGAAGTTAAAAAGGCGGATATTGAAAAAGTTAAAGAACTAATTATACTGGCTGAATCTGAAGAGGCAGGAGTTCATATTGCAGTTACTGATGATTACAGCAGAATATTTATAATGGGACATTCTGAATATGATCCTTTAACTTTGAAAAAGGAATATGAAAGAGACATAAGCCAGAATAAATCCATAAATATACCGAAAAATTACTATCCCGACGATGACCCATCAAAGCCTCCCTATGTAAAGTGGAGAAGTCATGCCAATCTCTTGTTCAAAAATTGGATAAATATTATTTATCAGGAAACCCCCTACAATATCAATGAAGTTGGGAGATAAAAATCATCCTGTGGACAATCCACAGGATGATTTAGTGTGTAACTACAAGGTTCCCAGAACAAAGCATTTTGATTGCCTCGTTGAGTGAGGTTCTATAATATACTTAGTATATGTCTTTTATACTTCATGAAATTTTCACTTACTTTGAAATTTTTATCTCGGGGCTTCGGTTCTTTTATAATTATTTCTTCTTTGATTTTTCCCGGTTTTCCAGCCATTATATATATTCTGTCAGATAAGATGATGGCTTCATCTATATCGTGGGTTATCAAAAGAGTAGATAGTTTTATTTGATCCATAACCTGCATATACCATTCATGCATAGCGTCTTTGGTAATACTGTCAAGAGCGCTGAAGGGTTCATCCAAGAGTGCAACTTGGTCTGAAAACAAATAGGTTCTTAAAAGGGCTGCCCTCTGTCTCATTCCTCCAGACAACTGGTAAGGATACTTTTTCTCAGTTCCTTCCAGGCCGAATTCTTTAAAATAATTAGCTGTAATTTCCCTTGCCTTTGATTTTTTTTCACCTCTTATTACTAGGGGCAATGAAACATTGTCTATAATGGTTTTATAGGGAAGGAGCAAGTCCTTTTGAAGCATGTAACTTACATTTCCTGCTTTGCCGGTAATATCTCTGCCATCTAATTCAACTCGACCTTCATCTGGGTTAAGGAGGCCGGAGATAACATTAAACAATGTTGTTTTGCCAACACCGCTTACGCCCAAGAGACATACTATTTCGCCTTTATTCAATTCTATTGAGATATTTTCTATAATGTTGGCACCTTCATAACTTACGGTTATGTTTTTTGCAACTAATTTCTCCATCTTCCTCCAACCCTCCAATATTATTCGGGAAGATACTGATTTGTAAATCCTGTTCCCTTAGGTATTTCTTTTTCTATAAGATTGTTTTCAAACAGCCAGCTATAGAATGCATCCCATCTGTCCTGGTCAATATATCCCCATTGTTCTACCTCTGCTTTATACTGTCCTGCCAACCATTTTTGACTTTCTTTCACTATTTCTTCATCTAATTCAGGAGCAGCTTGAAGCAATATGTTGGCAGCTTCATCGGGATTCTCTATGGCAAATTCATATCCTTCCTTAATTGCTTCTAGGGTTTTCTTTACCGTTTCAGTATTGTTCTTAGCATAATCATCATTCACTATAATTACGGGATTATAATAGTCTAACTCAAAACCGTAATCCGCAAAATTCAGAAAATTAGTTTCCAAGTTTTTAACCTTGGTTGCTATTCCGTCCCAGGCATAATAAACCCATACTGCATCTATATCTGTTTGAAGTGCAGTTACTACATCGGTAACGGTACTTGGTATAAGCTGAATGTCTTCAAACCTGCCTCCATCATCGGTAACTATTTTGTTAATGATAGCTTTTTCTACAGGAAGATCCCAGGTAGCATATTTATGTCCAGCTAATTTTGCAGGTCTGTCTATTCCTTTTTCTTTTAAGGAGATTATACCAGAAGTATTGTGTTGAATTATAGCTGCTACTGCTGTAAAGGGCATTGGATTATCTGAAGCAAAGTTGGGTGCCATATAATCCTGGAAGCTTATACCGAATTCTGCTCCTCCGCCTCCTACAAGCATTTCAGCTCCACCTTCCGGTGGTTGAAGTATTTCAACATCAATTCCTCTTTCCCTAAAGAAACCTTTTTCTTCGGCTACATATAATCCTGTATGATTGGTATTAGGTGTCCAATCTAAAACAATTCGAACCTTTTCGCTTTTTCCCTCTAGGCCTTCTTCCTTTGGTTCAGAACATGCAGCTAAAATCAATATAATAATTAACAAAAGGGCTATTACAGCGGACAATTTTCTTTTCATATTACACCTCATTATTAATTTTTCTTTCTGTCCCAGGGCATTACTGCATTTCTTAATAGTGTTACCCCTGACATCAACAGTAAACTGATAAAAGAGATAAAAAATATTACCGCAAACATCTTATCGAATGAATAGGATTTCCTAACTCTGGTCATATATACCCCAAGACCGTAGAACCCTCCCAACCATTCAGAAATAACGGCACCTACAACGGAGTAGGATACGGAAATCTTTAGGCCGGCGAAAAAATGACTTAAACTGCTAGGTAATTTAATATGTGTGAAACATTGTAATTTGTTGGCTCCCATTGCCTTTAACAAATTAATTGCATCTGGGTCTACAGAGCGAAAACCATCTAACAATCCGATAGCAATGGGAAAAAAGGTTGTTAACACTATTAAAACTACCTTTGGTAACAAGCCGTACCCTAACCAGAGTACCAATAGGGGAGCAATGGCTACGGTTGGAACTGTTTGGGTAACCACCATCAAAGGATATACGGACTTATAAGCAAGGGGATAGTGATCCATTACTACGGCAATTATAAAACCTAGGACAGTACCTATTGTTAATCCCAAAAATGCTTCCGTCAATGTTGTAGCTCCATGTTTCATAAGGAGTGGAAAGTCTCCTATAAATGCTAAGATTACATCTACTGGTGACGGCAGCATGAATTTTGGAACAACACCAGTGGCGGATAAAATCTGCCACAATATTAATATGCAAATTATTACAATAAAGGATGAGCCTTTATTGATGATGTTTTGAAATTTTTTCTTCAATAGTTAATACACCACCATTAGGGTTAAAGAATATTTTTACGTATGAAATTACCGATGGAGCCCCTTCTTTAACTGCAATTAATTGACAATTCTTTACTATTTCCATTAATTCGTTATAATTTCCCTCAATTGTTGTTTCAAAAGGTCCTACATAGTAATTAAGCCCCGTACTTTTAATATAGTCTATAATACTATCTACTACACGTACTACTTCTTCATTTCCCTCTACCTGAGGTAGAACCTGAATTGCTACACTTGCTTCCATAAAAACCTCCATTCCAAATATGCAAAAAACCCCTCCGGCAATGGGAGAGGTTGCATATAGCAAAGTATACATTACCTACGCCAGCATTACCTGGATCAGGTTCAAGCAGTATTACTGCTTTAGGGTCAAAACATTAGAGTAGTTTTATCTCAGCCTAATTCATTAAGCTCCCCTATTGCTTAAATAGTATCACAGTAAAATATATATGTCAACAAGATATTATAGGAAATGGAAGATAAATGCAAAATTATTCTTGACATTGAATTTTTATGGTAGTATAATGCTTGAAAGGTATAAAGACCTCATTGACAGGGAGTCTTTAAATTACACGAATGTTTCCATTAACAGAGGTGGAATATGAAAAACATATTTTTAACACAATTACATCATCATAGATACAGAGTTTGTAACTAAGAATATAATTCACAGTTACAAGCTCTATCGGTCGTACGAAAAAATGGCTTGTATCTGTGATGGACAATATATATAGTTAGCCATCTGATATAAGTCAGATGGCTTTTTTAATAGGAGGAGAAATGAGATTTTTAAATATTGAAGACGAAATGAAGTATTTTCAAAGAATGTTTCTTTTGAGAAAAGAAATTGAAAACTTCCTCTACAACGAAGGTTTCATGAATATTGAGCCTTCCATATTTGAGGGGTACGATGAATTTATCAGCGTAAATTCTCGAATAGACAAAAAAACAACAGTAAAGATTTTAGACAGTAATAAGGATATATTGATACTAGCTCCCGATATTACCACAGGAATTATAAATAAATTTATGCCCAGGTGGGAGTACGGTTTAAAACTGAAAATATTCTACTACGGCAAAACCTATAAGTACAACGGAACAGGTATAAAAGAAAACCGGGAGATGGGTGTTGAAATATTAGGAGAAAAGAACGAAAACACCGACCAAGATACCTTGAATGTGGCCAACAGGATATTAAACAAGTACAGCGAAAACTATTTAATAGAAATTGGCAGCAGCAAGTTTCTAAAAGGAATAATATCAGCCTGCTCTTTTAAGAAAGAAGATTACCACAATATTTTGGATTTCCTTTATTCAAAAAATAAACAGGAACTGCGAGAATACTTGGAGAAACTTCCTTACAAGGAGCCAATGAGAACCCTGTACAATATTTTAGAACTTGAAGGTTCTTATGAGGAAATTACTTACCAGCTTAAAGATATGTATTTAAATGACCTAGCCAGAGAAGGACTGGAAGAACTTAAAGCCATTGATAGCTGTATGAAAAATATTACAGACAAAATAATATATGACCTTTCACTGGTTTCAGAACTTAGTTACTATGATGGAATAATATTCAGAGGGTATATAGAAGGTTCCAACAAGGCGATAATAAAAGGGGGAAGGTACGATTCCTTTACGGAGCAGTATGGATACAAAGTTCCGGCAATAGGTTTTACCGTTGAACTAGATGAATTATCTAAAATCCTTTATAGGGAGGATGTATAATGAGTTTGACAATTGCTATACCCAAGGGAAGATTAGGAACACAGGCCATTGAAATATTTAAAAGAGCAGGCCTTGGAGAATGTATAGATGAAAAATCAAGGAAGCTAGTTTTTGAAGATAAAAAGAGAAATTTAAAGTTCATACTATTAAAGAATTCCGATGTTATAACTTATGTGGAAAACGGAGTTGCTGATATAGGAATCTCCGGCAAGGACATGGTTATGGAAAGTGGAGGAGACGTTTTTGAGCTTTATAAAATGAATATTGGGAAGTGCAAAATGTCGGTAGCGGGCATTAAAGGAAAAAAGATTTTTAAGGACGACACAATTTTAAAGGTAGCTACCAAGTTTCCGGAAACTGCAAAGAAATATTTTAGGGGCAGGGGACAAAGGATTAAGACTATAAAATTAAACGGCTCAATTGAGTTGGCACCTATTTTAGGTTTATCCGATGTAATAGTAGATTTGGTTGAAACGGGAAATACATTAAAGGCCAATGGTCTTGAAGTTTTCGAAGATATGTATCAAATAAGTGCCATGATAATTTCCAATAAAATAAGTTATAAGTTCAAAAGAAAAGAAATTAAAGAAATTATTGAACTAATAAGGAGGGAAGAGGAAAATGGTAAGGATAATTGAAAAAGAAAGTATCCCAAAATTCCTCTTAGAAATTCGAGACAGATATATACAGGACTATGACAGTGTATATAGCAAAGTAGATGAAATATTAAAAGATGTTAGGGAGAATAAGGATAAAGCCGTTAAAAAATATACTAAGGAATTTGATGGGGTGGAGATAGAAAATATAGAAGTTACAGATGAAGAGATAGAGGAAGCTTTCGAAACTATAGACAGGGAACTTTTGGATACAATAAAAAGAGCAAAAGAAAACATTACAAACTATCATGAAAAGCAAAGAAGAACCGGTTTTCAATTTAAACCTGAAGGGAAGGACATTCTCTTAGGTCAAATAATAAATCCCATTGAAAAGGTGGGAATTTATGTACCAGGAGGCAAAGCATCCTATCCTTCAACTGTACTAATGAATGGAATTCCTGCCAAAATTGCAGGTGTAAATGAAATCATTATGATTACTCCCCCCATGGAAGATGGAAAAATAAAAAATTCCATACTTGTGGCTGCAAAGTTAGCGGGGGTGGACAGAATTTTCAAGATAGGAGGAGCCCAGGGGATAGCTGCCTTAGCCTACGGTACGGAAACTGTTCCGAGAGTGTATAAAATTACGGGACCGGGAAATATCTATGTGGCTGCTGCCAAAAAAAGAGTTTCCGGCATAGTGGGAATAGACATGGTGGCAGGCCCCAGTGAAATATTAATAATTGCCGATAAAAAAGCAAATCCCTCCTACATTGCAGCTGACTTAATATCCCAGGCAGAACATGATGAGATGGCTGCCTCTATCCTGATTACTGATTCACGACCCTTGGCAAATGAAGTAATAAAAGAATTAAACAGACAGGTAAAAAAGCTAAGTAGAAGCAATATAGCAGAAAAATCTTTAAATAACTACGGAGCAATAATTCTTGCAGAAAATATAGAGCACTGTATAGAGTTGGCTAACGAAATAGCTCCTGAACACTTAGAGCTATTAACGGAAAAAGCCTTTAATATATATAAGAAAATAAAAAATGCTGGGGCCATTTTTTTGGGAGAGTATACTCCTGAACCTGTTGGAGATTATTTTGCAGGACCTAATCATACGCTGCCTACCAGTTCTACAGCTAAATTTTCCTCTGCCTTATCAGTAGATGATTTCATAAAAAAAACTTCCCTTATTTACTACAGCAGGGAAGCCCTTTTGGAAAGTGCTGATGATATAGTTCGTTTTGCGGAAAATGAGGGATTAACAGGACATGGAAATGCTATAAAAATAAGAAGGGAGCAATTATGATAAAATTAAAAGAAAGTGTGGAAAAATTACAAGCTTACTTTGTTAACGATGTACCCTACAGGGTAAAATTAGATGCAAATGAAGGAAGTAATTACTTGTTGAAAGATGGATTTAAAATTGATAGTTTCAAACCTAACTTGTATCCGGACAGCGACTCAAAGGTTTTAAGAGAAAAAATGGCAAGATATTACGGATGCAGTCCGGAAAACATTATGGTGGGAAACGGATCCAGCGAGCTTATAAATACAGTAATAAATGCCTTCTGTGAAAAAGGACAGAAGGTTATGAGTTTTGTACCTTCCTTTAGCATGTACCAAACCTACTGTGATTTATGTGGTGCAGAATATGTTGGCTTGGAAACTGAAAGGGATTTCAGCCAAAATATAGACAAATTAATAGCTGAAGGCAGGAAACAAAACACTAAAATAATAATACTTTGTAATCCTAACAACCCTACAGGATATGTAACCCCTAGAGAAGATGTGGTAAAACTATTAGATAGTATTAACAATTCCTTGATTATATTAGATGAAGCCTATGCGGATTTTTCGGAAATTTCCGTAATTGATCTAATAGATAAATATGAAAACTTAATTGTAATGAGGACCTTGTCAAAGGCCTTTGGCCTTGCGGGACTACGTGTAGGAGCAATGATAGCTAATGAAAAAACAGTAAAATACATATGGAAAGTTAAAATTCCTTACAATATTAACATACTGTCCCAGCATGCAGCAGAGCAGGCATTGGATAATATTGATAAGGTGAAAGAATATACTAAAAGAGTTAAGGAACTGAGACAGGAATTAAGGGAAAGTTTAAAAGAACTTAATTTCAAGGTATATCCTTCCGGAGGAAACTTCTTATTTGTAAAGTCCCCCATAGAAAATTTATTTGAAAAACTAATGGCCAGGGGAGTACTTATAAGAGAGTTTAAGTTCGATACAGTTTATAACCGTATCACCGTGGGGACAGAGGAAGAAAACAAAATATTGATTGAGGAAATAAGGGAATTGATGTAGGAGCAAGGTACTAATGAGATACAGCTATATGGGAGGAAAAAATGAGAAAAAGTATAATAACTAGGAACACCCAGGAAACAAATATTGAGTTGGAGCTTAATATAGATGGAAGGGGAAAGACTGATATAGAAACTGGCATTGGATTTTTGGATCACATGCTTACATTGTTTGCTTTTCATGGGAAATTTGATTTAAAAGTAAAGTGTGAAGGAGATTTAAAAGTAGATACTCACCATACTTCAGAAGATATAGGAATAGCCTTAGGGCAGGCTTTTAAAGAAGCATTGGGAAGTAAGAAGGGAATTGAAAGATACGGCTATATGTACCTGCCCATGGACGAAGCTTTGGCCAGGGTAGTTGTAGATTTCAGCGGCAGACCATGCTTAGTTTATCATGTGGAATTAAACAGAAATCAATTGGGAGAAATGGCAACGGAAGATTTTAAAGAATTCTTCAGAGGATTCGTAAACAATTCCCTGTCTACACTACATATAGAGCTTTTATACGGAGAAAATGACCACCACAAAATTGAAGCAGTATTTAAAGGTTTTGGAAGAGCTTTAAGAAAGGCTGCAGAAATTACTTCTGATACCTTGCAGACAACCAAGGGGGTGTTGTAATGATACTTTTTCCTGCAATAGATATAAAGGATAATAAATGTGTGAGGCTTACTCAGGGAAAGTTTGATAGGGTTAATGTGTATTTCAGTGACCCTGTGGAAATGGCAAAAAAATGGGAGGCTATGGGAGCAGAATATCTTCACGTGGTGGATTTAGACGGTGCCAAAGATGAAGGTTTTCAAAACAGAAAGTCCATTGAAAAAATAGCCAATGCCATAAATATTCCCATGCAGACAGGTGGAGGAATAAGAAGCAAAGAAAGAATTAAGAATTTAATAGATATGGGGGTTGCCAGGGTAATAGTGGGCACAATGGCAATTGAAAATCCAGAACTCTTAAAAGAACTCATAAATATTTACAAGGAAAAAATAGCTGTTTCCATAGATGCTCTTAATGGCAAAGTTGCCATTAGAGGCTGGCAGGAAGTTGGGGATGTTGATTCTATAGAAATGTGCAAGTCCTTAGAAGGTATGGGAGTGGAGACAGTAGTTTATACTGATATTTCAAAAGATGGCATGCTTTCAGGGCCAAATTTCAATATATATGAAGCATTATCCAAGGAAGTTAATATTAATATAATTGCCTCAGGGGGAGTTACCACTTTGGAGGATATAGGCAGATTAAAAGAAATGAACTTATATGGTGCAATTATAGGGAAAGCCCTATATGATAATAAATTAGATTTTAAAGATGCATTAGCCAAAGTTCGTCAACCTTAAAATATGAAAGGAGTCAGCATGAAAAAGACAAGAATTATTCCCTGCTTAGACATTCGAAATGGTAGGGTGGTAAAAGGTACTAAGTTTAAAAATATAAAAGATGTAGATGACCCGGTTAAATTAGCAAAGTTCTACAGTGAATCCGGGGCGGATGAAATAGTACTTTTCGATATAACCGCATCTAGTGAAGAAAGAAAAACATCTCTGAACTTTGTAAAAGATGTTGCAGAAGAAATCAACATACCTATTTGTGTTGGAGGTGGAGTTGGTAGTCTTGAAGATTTTGAATACATATTAAAAAACGGGGCAAACAAGGTATCTGTAAATTCTGCCGCCGTTAAGAATCCTTATTTAATAAAGGAAGCTGCTGAGGCTTTCGGTAGTGAAAAGGTTGTTTTGTCCATAGATGCAAAGAAGAATGAGGAAGGTTCTTGGAGCGTCTATGTTAAAGGTGGAAGAGAAAAAACTAGTTTAGATGCTGTTGATTGGGCAATAAAGGCTGTGGAGCTAGGAGCAGGAGAAATTGTAGTTAACAGTATAGACGAGGACGGTATGAAGAAGGGATACGACTTGGAGCTTATGAAAAAAATAAAAGAAAAGGTGACAGTACCTATTATTGCTTCTGGAGGAGCAGGAAAATATGAACATTTCTTAGATGCCGTTAAATATGCCCAGGTAGATGGATTATTAGCAGCTTCTGTATTCCACTTTGGAGAAATAAAAATTCCTGATTTGAAGAAGTACTTAATAGAAAATGGAATTGAATTATAGTAAGGTATATTATCTATTTGCAAGACAAAAGATGGATGTAAATGGAAGGTAAGGAAATGGATATAGATAAATTATTAAAGGAAATTAAATTTAATGAAAAAGGACTTATTGTTGCCGTGACCCAGGATTATAAAACTAATGAAGTGTTAATGGTTGCCTATATGAATGAGGAAGCTTTGGAAATAACACTAAAGGAAAAAAGGGTTTGTTATTTTTCAAGAAGCCGAAATAGTCTTTGGAGAAAAGGAGAGACATCAGGTCATGTACAAAAGCTAAAGAGCCTTTATTATGATTGTGATGGAGATGCTCTATTGCTAAAGGTTGAACAAGTGGGAAATGCCTGTCACACAGGAGCCTATTCCTGCTTTCACAACAAAGTGTACGAAGATGATATAGCTGATAAATCAATTATTAATAAAGTTTACAATCAGGTGCTTAACCGAAAAGAAAATCCTAAAGAAGGTTCCTATACCAATTATTTATTTAGTGAAGGACTGGATAAAATCCTTAAAAAAGTTGGAGAAGAAACATCGGAAGTAATAATTGGGGCTAAAAATAAAAATAAAGAAGAACTGATTTATGAAATGTGTGATTTAATATATCATTCCTTAGTCCTTATGGTGAATGAAGGAATAACCATAGAAGACTTGGAAAAGGAGTTAACTAAAAGACACAAATAAACTACACTTCCCCTTCAGGTTTATGTTTGAAAGGTTTACGGTTTTGGTATATATTGATATATCTTTAATAATTTCAGATACAATTAGAGAAAAATATTATTAATAATAGGAGGGTGTATTGAGAACAAGATTAACTGAACTATTAAATATAAAGTATCCTATATTACAGGGAGCTATGGCTTGGGTGTCCGAGGCCAACTTGGCTGCTGCAGTATCCAATGCAGGTGGAGCAGGGATTATAGCCACAGGTGGAAGAAATTTAACATGGGTTAAGGAACAGATAGATTTAGCAAGGTCCTTGACAGATAAGCCCTTTGGGGTAAATGTTGTACTAATGGACAGAAATAAAGAGGAAATCATAGATTTACTATGTGAGGAAAAAGTATCCTTTGTTACCTTGGGAGCAGGTAATCCTGTACCATATTTTGAAAAGTTAAAGAAGGCAGGAATAAAAGTAATTCCCGTAGTACCAAGTATAAGGCTAGCAAAAAGAGTTGAAGATAATGGAGCCGATGCATTGATAATAGAAGGAATGGAAGCGGGAGGCCACATTGGGAAAATAACCACCCTGTCCTTAATGACCCAGGTAATTCCGGAAGTAAAAATACCTGTTGTTGCTGCAGGAGGTTTTGCAGATGGCAGGGGATTAGCAGCTGCCCTGGTAATGGGAGCTTCAGGAATTCAAATGGGTACCCGCTTTTATGCATCCAAGGAATGTATTGCTCATATAAATGCCAAGAATGCAATTGTTAATGCCCAAGACACGGATACAGTAATTACTGGATATATGAGCGACCATTTAATAAGGGGAATAAAAAACAAAATGACTGATAAATATATTCAATTGGAAAAGGAAAATGCTCCATATGAAGAGTTGCATAATTTAAGGGTAGGAACAAGCAGGAAGGCACCTATTGATGGAGATGCGGACTGGGGACTGGTTCAGGCTGGCCAAAGTTTATCTGTTATAAAGTCCATTGAAACTTGTGAAGATATAATTAATGATATTATTAAGGGAGCAAGGGAAGCCATTAATAATTTAAAACCTTAATTCTACACTAACACTGGAACCCTGTCAACAAAAATTTGCTTTTTTTAGAAAAATGTGATACTATAAGCATATTCAGTACTGCTATGTGCAGGCAGAATATGCTGCTTTTTTTTGTGCCTGAAGACATCCTTATGTAAGCGAAAGAACTATTGGTTGGCAGATTAAAGGTAATAATATAGAGAGGTGAAGCGTTAATGAACTTAATTAACAAGGAAGTAGTGCATAAAAGTTTTGGGAAAGGAAAAATAGTTGATTTTGCTGATACTTATTTTGTAGTTAATTTTAAATCTGGAAGGAAATCTTTTATTTATCCGGATGCATTTGCAAGGTACCTGACTTTAGTTGATAAGAAGGCAAGTGAAGAAATTAACCGAGTACTAAAAAAACATATTATTAAACAAAAAGAAGAAGAAGAGAGAGTAGAACAGGAAAGAATTTTAGAATTAGAGAAAAGACAGCGCAAATTGGAAGTTGAAAAATATTTAAAAAATCATAGAATTCACCACAGCTCACAAGTAGCGTTTAATTGCCAAGAAGAAGAATTAGACAGTATTTTTTCTGAATGGAAAGTCTTTGTAGGAGCGATTAAAAGCGGAAAAAACCAGGGTAAACCTAATAAACTTGTACGTACTCATCAAAACAGTGCCTGTATTATAACTTTAAGTATACCTGGTATGGAAGAAAAAGACAGACCTATTGTAGGTGTATACATGGTGGAAGAAACTTTTGTTGGTAGAATGCGTGAAGACGGATATATTCCGGCTCATTCAAAATATAGAATTCGCCTAAAAGAAGAAGAATATAAAAAGTTACCTTTCTGGAAATACTATATAAATAACAGATATCCCAACAGCATGACTTGGAATTCTGGTAGATATCGCTATTTTGATAATATTTGGATGGCTCAGGTTTTAAGGGACATAGTTTCTATGAAAGAAGATGAAGAAAGAGATTTAGCTAAAGAATTCTTTGAATATTTTTGCTTAAAAAATCAAATTAATGAAAATGAAATACCCGAGGCTGGCGGGGTATTAATGCAAATAAAGTAAGACCATAGAATTGGGGGACATACTGAAGGTATGTCCCCCAATTCTTCTTATATTAATAGCCTACCTAGGGCATCTGCAGAAATCGTCATCATCTAATTCGTCTTCTAATAGGTTTAGCAAACATTCGAAAACGCATTCGCAGTCGCATCTTCTTCTGAAATCGCCACCGGGTCGCAAGCCTTCCCAGTTGCGTCTTTCACAGCATCGTCTGTTATCTCTATCATCTAATGCATCTTCTAATAAGTCAAGTAAGCATTCAAATACGCATTCGCATCTTCTTCCGAAGTCGCGGTCACGTCTTCTTCCGCCTCTTCCGGCAACATCATTACAATTATCAAAGCCCATAATAACACCTTTTCATTATGATTTAGGGTCAAGCCCATTACTATAGTATTCTAATAACGAAAAAGTGTGATAACTTGTCTATAGTTTATTTTGATTTTTTTGCTAAAGGATCTGAAAGCATTTCATAGCCTCCAGCAGCAGTTACTGTAATCATTATTGCATTTATAATTGTCAGCACAATATCTTGGGGGTTATTTCCCTGTCTTGCAAAGACAAAGGTCAATATTAGTGCTATTATAAAGCTGTAGATTCTTACGCAAGAATCCCCCCAACGGTTTTTTACCAAGGATTTTGTGAACTGGACTATTAGCATTGTTGTAGCCGTAAGTCCGGTAAATGTAGTTAGAACATCCAAAGTCATAAAATCATTGAACATATGCTCACCTCTTTTCCTAAAGCATTATATGCAGCAAGGAAAAGAAAATGAAGTACAGAAACACAGGAATAGTTTACTAAAATGCACCTTTTTTAGAAACCGAACTAATATTAAGTAATGAAGGCTTGTGGAAATAATAACCTTGCATATAATTTATACCTACTTCAATGCAGGCATCGGCGATTTTTTTGTTCTCCACACCTTCAGCAACGGTAACTATATTGTGAGTATTGAAAAAACTGACTATACTTTTTACAGCATCTTTTGCAATTTTACTGTCACCTATCTTATCAATTAAGGATTTATCTATTTTCACCGTATTCACAGGCAGTTCGCTTACATATTGATAAGAGGAGTATCCGGTGCCGAAATCATCAACGGCTATTAAAATTCCTTTTTCACTAATTAAAGATAAGTACTTTTCTACTCTTTCTCTGTCTATAATGGAGCTTTCCGTAATTTCAATCTGAATTCTACCCTTTTCTATATTGTGTTCAATAACTTTAGACAGCAAATATCCAACCGTTTCATCGTTAAAGTCCTTAGCAGAAAAGTTTATTGATAAAACAATGGTTCCTAGTATATTACTATTTATAACTTCAACAGCTGTATCGATCATATACCTGGTAAGATCTCCAATAAGCTCTGTATTTTCTATAACGGGAATAAAGTCTCCCGGAGAAATACATTTATTGTTATCAGCAAACCATCTGGCCAAAAGCTCTGCGCTGTATACCTTGTTGGTAGTTTGGCAGTAAATATTTTGTGCGGCAATTCTAATTTTGTTGTTTTCTAAGGCAGAACTGAAATTACTGGCTATATTCATTATATTTTTATAATAGTAATCTAAGTAAGTATTGTATTCAGCATATTTTAAATTATTGGAATGAGCATACTTCATTGCTATGAGAGAATGTCTTACCCCTTCTAATGTTTCATCTCCTGCTTTAAGGTAGGCGATTCCCATTATAGTTTCAATATAAATAGGTATTTCCTTAACTGTTAATAAGGTGTTTTTCATGGAGTCGGACATGGTAAGCACTTCATCTATAGTTTTTTCCCTGCTTAAATTTTGTCTGTTGTCAATAATTATAATAAAACTCATTCCTTCATGCTTGTACAAATCAACATCATCAAATCTGCTTATAAGGTCTTTTAATAATTGAGAGAACTTTATAACGATTTCCATGGTAAAGTCATAACCGAAGGCACTGATCATTTCATTATAACTTTTTACAGATAAGGAAACTATAGTCTTGGGATAGGAAGCTCTTGTTTCTGATTTCTTTAAAGATTGGATGTTTTTGAGCGTGGTAACAGAATCGTGGGTCAGTATGTCTGTGATATGTTCCTCATATTTTTTGTTAAATTCATGAAGTAATCCTAAAATAAAAGCAATGGTTATATAGGTAAACATTCTAACCAGCCAGTTAACTGGCTCTTGTGGAACATAGGGGGAAACACTTAAGGGCATAATAGGTCCCACTAAGAGGGCGCTGAAAACAGCATGAAGCATACCTTGATACTTGTCGGTAGTAGAGGATATTATGGATATGGGAATATACATAAGGTTTGCATATACCATTGCTGTACCACCGGTAAAATAAACAAGCACTGATATGATTATAGAAAGAATGTAGGATAATATAATAAAGAAAAATTTATATTTTCTTGTATTTTTTAAATCAAAAAGCTTAATATGCATAATAAACCCTCGCTACTTACATGCAAATAAATATTTTTCCAATATTATAGCATTTTTTCACAAACTATGGAAGATGTAATTGCAAATTTTAGGGAAAAATGTCGTTGTATTTTTAAAGAAGCATTTTCAGCTACCATCTGGCAGCTATAGTTTTGTAATTGACAATAATTTTACAGTATGCTATTATCAAATTAGAATTAAGGCTTAATCATCTTTATTGGAGGAATGCAACTATTTTATAAGGAGAGGAATCATAGTGAAAGTTGGCGCGTCAGAACTCTTGGTAATATTTGTTGTAGCTTTGTTGGTCCTTGGGCCAGAAAAGATGCCCAAATATGCTAAGAAAGCAGGTAAGTTCTTAAGCTCTGTAAAAGTTTATGCAGATAAACTAACAGAAGATATTAATGAAAGTATAGTGGAACCTCTGGAAGAAGTGCAGAAACCTTTAATGGAAGCAGTGGAACCTATAACAACTATTACTAAAGATATTAAAAAGTCTGTAGACGACATTGGAAAACCTAAAAAGAAGGAAAGCGTTAAAGAAGAGTTGGAAAAAGAGGAACTGGAAAACAAAGAAGAAAAGTTCGAAAAAGTTGAAGAAACAGAAGAAACACAAGAAACAGAAGAAATACAAGAAACAGAAGAAATACAGGAAAAGCAGGAAGTACAGGAATCAATAGAATCATAATAACCAAAATGAAGCTTCAAATAACTAACTTTAGGAGGATAATATGTTTGGAAAAGTTTCAACACAGGAATTATTAATAGTATTAATTATTGTTTTAGTTATATTTGGACCAAAGCAACTGCCTAAATTAGGAAAAACATTTGGTAAGACTATCAAGGGTTTTAAAGATGGTATAGAAGAGGGATCAGAAGAGGACTCAGAAGAAATTTAATTTGGAGAAATAAAGTGATAAGACGAGCTGTTAAGAAGAAAGCTAAAAATTCAAGTGGCGAAATGGGTGTTATTGAGCATCTGAGTGAATTAAGAAAAAGAATATTTTTCGTCGTTATTATCTTTTTTATTATTACAGTTGTCGGCTTTAATTTTTGTGATGATTTAGTAGATTTACTTGTAAGAAAGGCAAATGCAATTGGTTATGAAATGGTCTACATTTCTCCTGGAGAGCTGTTTACCCAGTATATAAGGATGGCGGTAATAGGAGGGATTGTGCTTTCATCACCGGTAATTTTGTTTCAGACATGGCTTTTTATAAAACCTGCCCTTAAGAAAAATGAAAAAACTGTTGTGTTTTTATCCCTTATGGCAGGATTAGTTTGTTTTATTTTAGGAGCTTTATTTGCATTTTTTATTGTAGTACCCATTACGTTAAACTTTTTTCTAAGTGTAGATAAATTGCAATCGGTACAAGCTACAATAACGATACAGAATTATTTAAATTTTGTCATTACAACCTTGATTACCTTTGGTGTTATATTTGAAATGCCGGTTTTAACAATACTTTTAAGTCAATTAGGATTATTAAAACCGGAATGGTTAATTGGTAGTCGTAGAGTAGTAATTGTTGTAGTGTTTATTATTGCAGCGGTTATTACGCCACCAGATGTTATATCACAAATATTAGTGGCTATACCCATGCTAGTATTATTTGAAGTAAGTGTGGCACTGAGTAAAGCTATAAAAAGACGTAAGCAAGATCGTGAAGATGAAGAAGAATTTGATGACGAAGATTAAGAATAGAATTAAGGTTCAGTAGCGGCTACTGAACCTTTTAATATATCAGAATTTCCTATTAGAGTTTATGATTGCTTAATATTTTCCGCCTGGGTAATAAGCATACCTGCCAGCATAAGAGCACATCCTAAGTATCCTCTCAGAGGGAGAGTTTCATTAAGCAGCAACATTCCACCTATTGCGGCAAATACAGCTTCCATGCTAAGGGCTATGGCTGCGTGAGAGGGTTTGGCATGTTTTTGGCCTACAGCCTGTAAAGTATAGGCAACACCTGCGGACATTATACCTCCATAAAGGAGTGGAACCAAAGCATCCACAATTCCTGCCAAATTAACATCTTCAAAAATAAATGCAGTTATTAAGCTTAGTACTGAACAGGTGGCAAATTGGGCACTGGATAGTTTAATAGCATCCACATTTTTTACGAACCGATCTATTAATAGAATGTGGCTTGCCCAGAAGAAAGCCCCTATAGTTTGTAGTAAGTCCCCGAATTGTATGGTGAAGTCTTCATTAATACTTAAAAAATAAAGTCCTACTGCTGCTGTAATTGCACCTATCCATGTAGTAACGTGAGTTTTTTGCTTTAAAAATATTCCCAAAATAGGTACTAAGACAATGTACAGGCTGGTAATGAATCCTGCTTTACCGGCGGTAGTATAAATAAGTCCTACCTGTTGGAAAGATGCAGCTAAGAACAGTACACTTCCAGCCATCATTCCGGCCTTTAGGGTTGTTTTAAAATCTGCATCTAATTCTTCATTCTCTGATTTTTCTTTTCTATCGAAGAAATAGATTACGGGAAGCAAGGATATGCTACCTAGTGCAAACCTTATACCGTTGAAAGTAAATGCACCTACATGATCCATTCCCACTCGTTGAGCAACAAATGCAAAACCCCAAATCGCCGCTGTAAGCAGCAAAATAAATACAGCTCTTATTTCTTTTGACTTCATAGTAAACTCCTAAGTATGTTATTAATAATATTTTAACATAAAAAACATTTTTTTGCCAGTACTATGTTATTAAAACCAAATAGTCACCTGTAATATTCTGCCATTAAGGTTCGTAATCTTTTTATTGCCAAGCTCTTTAAGTTTATAACTGTACGGTATTTTAGGTTTAATTCATGGGCTATCTCTTTAATTGACATTCCTTTAAAATAAAATAAATATAATATTTTTTGCTGTTTTTCAGGCAGTTTTTCCATACATTTCATAAGAGTGTTTCTTTCTTCTATAGAAATAATTTTTTTCAGTTCATATGTTTTGGCCTTTGGTTCCTTTCTCATTTCTATTAAATTTTCAATGCTTATGGTGGTATTATTCTTATTTTTGAAATAATTTTTATAGAAATAATGAAGTTTAACCTGCACATACCTAAGATAATGTACATTTCGACTCTCTCTATATTCCTTTAAAGATTCCAAAATGACCATATAACCTTCCTGTACCAGATCTTCTACCAGGGGACTGGTAGGGTTGCAATACAGATATATATTTTTATAAATTAGTGGATTTAGCCTTTTTATCAATTTTTCCTGGAAAATCTTGTCCCCTTTTATGGCTTTCTGAATAATATAATTAATATCAGAATTCATTATTACCACCTATTAGATTTTTAAACATTATATTATTAAAAGTAAAATCTTGTTAATTGACAGTTGAACAAAGCAGGCAGTGGGTTAGTTAAAAAGTCCTTATATGTAATTCCTTATAAATTCAATATAAATACTAAAAAAGGATATGAGTTGTATGAAAAATATATTTAATATTAATGAAATAGAGGCCATGCTTCCCGTATATGTGAAAGATAAAGGAAATTGTACCGAAATTATTACAAAAGAAACATCTTTCATAAAAAATACCACAATTGAAACTTGTATAAAAAACTTGGCAGATTACTACAATATAAGTTTGTATCACAACCGCTTAAATTATGGACAAGAATTAGGTATTAAAAATAAAGTTCCTTTGGTTATAAATGAAAATTTAATATATATTTACATTAACGTAAGAGAACCTATGTTTAATCATGATGCAGCTTTTGGAATAATCGACGTAAATGCAATAAATTCAATATATGAAAAGGAAGGCAAGGCGGTCATTGAGATGAAATCCGGAAGAGTTATTCCTCTGCGGCAAAGTGTTAAATCCATGAAAAAGAACATGCTTAATGCAAGGATTGCTAAGGATATATATAAAGAAAAACACAAGATGACCTAACCTTGTTTCTCTAAAGAATGGTTAGTAGGTCATTCATAACATTTCCCTCTTCATATTCATGTCATAAATGATTTATTAGGGACATATACTGTAGTTAGGGGGGAAATGTTATGGATGAGAAAATAACACAGAGCTTAGTTCTTGAGAATAAGGAAGTATTAAATGTCACTGGTGTTGAAGGGGTGGATAACTTTAACGATGAGATAGTTGTACTAATTACTACAAAGGGTAAGCTTACCATAAGGGGAGAAAAACTAAACATAAGCAAACTGAATGTGGAAGAGGGAAAGCTTATGGTGAAAGGAGTTATAAATTCCATGGTTTTCTCTGAATATGAAGGTCAAAGAGAAAAGGTAAGCTTAGTTAAGAGATTATTCAAATAATATGGACTATCTACCTTATACTCAGGAATACATGCTTGCAGTGTCTGTTATGGCAGGCATGTTTTTAGGATTTATATGGGATATTTACAGAGTTATAAGACACTACGGCAAATTTAAAACCCTGGGAACCATAATCGGTGATATTTTATATTGGATTATCAGCATATACATAAGTATCCAATTAATTTTGGATATAAGTTACGGCAATGTAAGATTTTTTATATTATTAGGATTTGTGGCAGGAGCACTTTTATACTTTTATGGAATAAGTAGGTATATATTAAAAGTGCTTATATTTATTATTGATTTTATTTTGAAATGTATAAAAGCCATATATAATATTTTAATAATTCCTGCTAAGTATCTATTTAACAAGCTTAAGTCCCTCCTATACCCTCTTAAAGTAAAATATATTAAAGTGCGTGACAAAACAAAGAAAAGATATAAATTTATGAAGTATAAGCTAAAAAAGGTTTCCAAAAACAGAAAAATGAGATATAATAAGAGAAAAAGAAAGGAGCTAAAGAAACTTGAACGAAGAGCAAAAAATCATAGAATTAAAGAAAAAAATTAACCATTATGATTTTCGTGCCCGAGAAAAACAAATCAAGGAAGAAAAAAGACAACAAAAGTTAAATGCTCCTGTTAAGAAAAAAAGAAGGTTTAATATTATTAAATTTCTTTTTGTTGTTTTTGTTTTGTATTTTGCTTATACAGCTTTTAATCAATATGAAATGTTGGCAGACTTAAACAAACAAATAAAAGAAAAAGAGGCCATAAAAGCAAAAGTAGAAAAGGAAGCCTTAGAACTTAAGAGGGATGTTGAAAAGTTACAGGATGAAGAAGCCCTTATGGAAATAATAGAAAAAATTGCAAGAGAACAGTATAAAATGGTGAAGCCTAACGAAACCATTTATATAGACAAAAACAAGAATGACAACAAGCTGATTCAGGGTATAGGTGTTGAAGAAGAGCTAAAAAATAATTAATATAGTAGGAGCATATTTTGACAGTATTTTACAATCATATTTGCTACCATGTTTAAGAGGTGGGAACTATGATTGAAAAAACACAAGAAAAACAAACTATGCTCATTTTAAATATTATTAAAAAAGAATTAAAGCACATCAAAGAAAATTGGTTACTATTTTTGGTGTGTTTTTTTATTTCAAGACAAAATATAATTGATGAATTATTTCCTTTTTCAATAGTAGTTTTAAGTACTTATTGCCATATAAGAGGCCCTTGGATATCTATATTGCTGGTAACCTTAGGGGGAATTATATCTGTAAGATTTGATTTTGATTACACAGTAATGTTAACAGCCATATACCTATTCTTTTATAATTTTCGCAAGGAAGGGAAAAAATCAATTATCTTAATTTCAGCATATTCTGCCGCAGTTTTATTTTTTTCTAAAACGGCTATATTAATGGCAGACGGTTTCAGTCTAAACAGCTTGCTTCTTAATATATTTGAAACATTATTTGTATTTAGCGCCATAATTCTGACTAATGAAGGAATAAACACGTTTAATAATATAAGAAAAGGCGTTAAAAAGGAAAAGGTAAATAAATTAAAAAAGAAAAAAACTGAACCTGTCCATGAACTTGTAAAAAAAGAAGATGTAAAAAATGAAGCTGCCCCCACTTCTTATGAAACAAGAATCACAGTAGGTAGACAATCTAAGAAAGGCAAGTATTTAAGTTTAGTATCCCAGGAAGCCAAAGATAAAATACGGGAACAGCTTCTATGGCAAAATATTAATTTAAAATTTATTGAAGTGATACCTCACAGGAATTCTTCCATCCTATTAAGCGTAACTGTAAAAACTGATAAATCCGCAGAAGAGGCGGAGGTAGCAATCGCCCTAATAGTAAGAAATGTATGTGGATTAAAACTCAGGTGTGTTGACAGAATAATAATTTCTCCTAATTACTACGTTATTAAATATAAAAATATTAAGAAGGTTAAAATAAGAACTTATACTGCCCAGGCAATAAAGGACGGATCTTCTGTATCTGGCGATAATTATGAATATGCCGGGAGAGGGGACAAGTATTATGCCGTTCTTTGTGATGGCTTAGGTTCAGGGGAAGAGGCTTATTTGGAAAGCAACAGTGCCTTAGATCTTATGTCTAAATTTTTGTATTCAGATTTTACGGAAGAGCAAATTCTAAAGACTTTAAATTCTGTGCTCATGATTAAGTTAGGAGATGAAAGATACGTTACTTTTGACTTTGCAGTAATTGATTACGGTGCAAAAGAGCTCAGGTTGTACAAGGCTGGGGCAGCACCATCATATATTATTAGAGGAAGGAATGTAGATAAAATAAGTGGTAAAAGTCTGCCCTTGGGAATATTGGATAATTTCGAATACAGTTCTTTCAAAAAAGAAATTGCCTTAGGAGATATAGTAGTGATGGTAACGGACGGAATCATAGATTCTATAAGCCTTGATCCTAAGAAATCCTTAGATAAATATTTAGAATTTATCGCCCATAAGGACCCCCAAACTATTGCCAATTCTATACTAAGTTATGCTTTGAGAGGCCAAGACAAAATTATTGATGATATGACAGTCCTTGTAACAAAAATAGGGTAGACCTTACTCGTGCATACCACGGAAATTTTATTGGCGCAAAAAAACTTCAGGATGTATTAAGAAAAATCTCTTGGTTGTGTACACAAAAGTGGGACTGCACCATTTGATGCTTTTTATGAAGCTGGGCAATACATTGACAAGAAAGGTTTAGTTTTTATGAATACCTCGTCGTATGATATTGTGTCAGTAACTGCAAAGGTTGCAGGAGGTTGTCAGTTGGTAGTCTTTACGACCGGTTTAGGAACTCCTCTTGGGAATCCAGTCGCTCCTGTTATAAAGGTTACAGGTAATAAACATACTTACGAATTCTTAAATGATATTATTGATTTTTCAACTCATCAAAGTATTTCTGGCGAGAAAAGTTTAGAAGAATTATCAGATGAGCTTTTTAAATTTATATTAGATGTTTCAAATGGTAAAGAAGTAATCGCAGAAAAAATTGGTTCTGGATACGTAGCTGTAAATCAGGTACATAGTTGTTGCTAATGGAGAATATACAAAATTATTTAAACAGCCAATATTTAAGGGATATCGTCATGATATCCCTTAGATTTTAACCTGCTTTACATGTTTTTTGAACCAATATATCTCATGGTATCATTAAATCTTATATGTTTTCCATAAAGCGTTTCATGAGATATTCGATATTCTCACTAGCTCTTTTCAGTTCTTCTTTCAGGCTTCAATGATTACACAAAACCCCGGTTATTTAATTTCAAAATATATTTTTAAAATACCATTTTTGTGGTATAATTTATGCTAAGGTGAGCTAGTATGTATAGTTTAGTAAAGAAAAATATTATTGAAAAAAAATTAATAGAGCCAGGGGATAATATTTTATTAGGATTGTCCGGGGGACCGGATTCTGTATTTTTATTCTATAATTTAATAAAATTAAAGGAAATGTTAAGCTTCAATTTGTATGCTTCCCATATAAACCATATGTACAGAGGGGAAGATGCAATGGCTGATGAAGAATTCGTAAGATCCCTGTGCAAGAAACATGGTATTAAACTTTTTGTAAAAAGAAAAAATGCAACAGAATATGCCAAGGAGCTTAAAGTTACTGAAGAAGA
The DNA here is from genome assembly GCA_012843025.1 of Tissierellia bacterium. GTDB lineage: Bacteria > Bacillota > Clostridia > Tissierellales > Sedimentibacteraceae > Sedimentibacter. The sequence goes on from DURT01000031.1 coordinate 61,733, forward strand.
AGCAGGTAGAGTTTTAAGGTACACTTTTTTTAATGACAATTTAAAGGAAGTAGGAGGAGGGAAAATAGCCCTTGCTCACCATTTAAACGACCAGGCTGAAACCGTCCTTCAAAGAATAATTAGAGGTACGGGTATTGACGGTTTAAGTGCCATGTCTTTTAAAAATAACAATTTAATAAGACCAATACTTAATGTTCCCAAAAACGAAATAATGGACTATCTTCATGCTAATAATTATGATTATTGTATTGATATTACCAATAGTCAGGACATATATGGCAGAAATAAAATCAGGCTCAATTTAATTCCCTATTTGGAAACCTTTAATCCCAATATTCAAAATTCCCTTTACAGAATGTCTCAGGCTATGGAAAGGGACAAAAAAATAATATCAAAATATGTGGAGCTTAAATTTAATGAAGTTTTAAAGAAGAAAGACTCCAATACTATTACCCTGTGCTTAAACAAACTTAAAGATATGGATGAGGCAGAAGCAGGAAGGACTATAAGGAGAGGGATTGAAGAATTAAAAGGAAATACTGTAAATATTGAGATGAAGCATATTGATAGTGCAATAGAGTTAATAAGGTCGGGTAAGACTGGCAAAAAAATTAATTTGACAGAAGGTATTACAATTGAGATTAGCTATGATGATTTATTGATAAATAAAATGGTTGAAAATGTTCCTGATTTTGAATATAATATAGTCTTAAGCAAATTAATCCATATTAAGGAAGTCAACAAATACTTGTTTTGTAAGCTTATAGAGCCTAAGGATGCTGTTATAGAGGATAAAAACAGCATCAATATTGATTATGACCTTGTAAAGGGAGACCTGAAGGTAAGAAACAGAAGGCCTGGTGATAAAATGGTACCTTCTGGTATGAAGGGGAGCAAAAAAATCAAGGATATTTTTATAGACTTGAAAGTTCCAACAAAGGAAAGAAACAGCAAATTAATTATTGCAGACAATGAGAATATTTTATGGCTTGAAGGCTTTAGGATTCACGATAGATACAAAGTATCACCAAAGACGAAAAAAATTCTTAACATTTCAATAGGGAGGCAAAATGAATAAAGACATTAAAAAAATACTCATTGATGAAAAAGAACTACAAGCAAAGATAGCAGAATTAGGAGAAAGAATTACGGAAGATTACAAGGATAAAAATTTATTAATAGTATGTGTATTAAAGGGAGCAGTAATTTTTGTAAGTGATTTAATAAGAAAGATTGATTTACCCTTGGATATTGACTTCATGGCAATTTCCAGTTACGGTTCTAATACGGAATCCTCGGGAGTTGTAAGAATACTTAAAGATTTAAATGTTAGTATTGAAGGTAGACACGTATTAATTGTTGAGGATATTATTGATTCAGGGCTTACACTAGCCTACTTAATCGAAAACCTTAAAACAAGAAGGCCTGAATCTCTTGAAATATGTACCTTGCTTGACAAACCAGACAGAAGGACTATCGATTTGGACATAAAGTATAGAGGTTTTCAAGTTCCTGATGAGTTTGTAATAGGTTACGGTTTAGATTATGCGGAAAAATATAGAAATCTTCCCTATATAGCAGTTTTAAAGGAAGAAGTATATCAATAATTTAGGATCAGTGTATTGTGTTGAGTTTATTTTTATGTTACAATTTTATTAAAGAATAGTCATTTAGACAAGAGGAGGCACTAATTGAAAGGTTTTATGAGAAGTATCGCTATGTACATTTTAATATTCGTAGTGATCATTCTGCTGGTTCAAAGCATGGTTGAACCTACTCAGGATGCTCAAAAAATAAGTTATAGCGAACTCATACTTCAACTTCAAAATAATAATATAAAATCATTATCTTTTACTGAAAGCGAAGTAAGTGGTGTATATAAAGACGGAACTACTTTTACGTCCTACGTTCCTACAGTATTTTTATTTTCATCAAGCTTCTATGATAAATATTTGGCTGAAAAAGTTGAAGCTGGTGAAATAGTTATAGAAGGAGAAAAGGTACCAGCCACACCCTTGTGGATTCAAGCATTGCCAACTTTAGGAATGTTGGTATTGCTAGGCGTTTTATGGTATGTATTCATGAAACAATCTCAGGGCGGGGGAACAGGTAAGGCTATGTCCTTTGGAAAAAGCAGAGCTAAAATGGTTAAGGACGATGACCCCAACAAAAAAGTAACTTTTGCCGATGTAGCTGGACTTGATGAAGAAAAAGAAGAACTTAGTGAAATAGTAGATTTTCTTAAAAATCCTGCCAAGTTCGTGAAGTTGGGAGCACGTATACCTAAAGGTGTATTGCTTGTAGGACCTCCCGGAACGGGAAAGACATACTTGTCAAAATCAGTTTCTGGAGAAGCAGGAGTACCTTTCTTCAGTATAAGCGGTTCAGACTTTGTTGAAATGTTTGTAGGTGTGGGAGCATCCAGGGTAAGAGATTTATTTGATCAGGCTAAGAAAAATGCCCCATGTATTATATTTATAGATGAGATAGATGCAGTTGGAAGAAGAAGAGGTGCAGGCTTAGGTGGTGGCAACGACGAACGAGAGCAGACATTGAACCAATTGTTGGTTGAAATGGATGGCTTCTCAGGTAATGAAGGAATTATAATCATAGCTGCTACAAACAGGCCGGACATTTTAGACCCGGCATTATTAAGACCAGGAAGGTTTGACAGACAAGTACATGTAGGACTTCCTGATGTAAAAGCAAGGGAAGAAATCTTAAAAATTCACGTTAGAAAGAAACCCCTTGCAGATGATGTGGATTTGGGAATAGTTGCAAAGAGAACTCCCGGATTCACTCCTGCAGACTTGGAAAATGCAATGAATGAAGCAGCCCTTCTAACAGCAAGAAAAAATGAAACAGTTATTACCATGGAAACTATAGAAGAAGCAATAACAAAGGTTATTGCAGGCCCTGAAAAGAGAAGCAAGGTAATAAGCGAGAGCGAGAAGAGACTTACGGCTTACCATGAAGCGGGTCATGCAGTTGTTGCAAGACTTTCATCCAACAAGGATCCTGTTCATATGATTACGATTATCCCCAGAGGAGGAGCAGGAGGATTTACAATGTATCTCCCAGAAGAAGATAAGTCTTATCGCTCAAAAACGGAAATGGAAGAAAGTATCGTAAGATTGTTGGGAGGAAGAGTTGCAGAAAAATTAGCCCTTAACGATATTTCCACAGGCGCTTCTAACGATTTGGAAAGAGCAACGAAAATTGCCAGAGCAATGGTTACAACATTCGGAATGAGTGAAGAGTTAGGCCCCATGACTTATGGAACCAGTGATGATGAAGTGTTCTTAGGTAGGGACTTTAACAAAATAAGAAATTACAGTGAGGAAGTAGCTGCCAAAATAGACAGGGAAATGCGTAAAATTATAGATAATGCCTATAATAAGACTGAAAAACTTCTGAGCGAAAACATGGAAAAACTTCATAGAGTGGCTCAGGCCCTTTTAGACAAAGAAACCATAACTGGCAAGGAGTTTGAAATACTCTTTGAGGAAGGAAGTATCAACTAATATATATGTAAGTATGAACGACGAAAGTCGTTCTTTTTTTGAAAAAAACTATGTTATTAAAAAAAACTATGTTATAATTAGTTGTTGAGTTATAATTAATTGTATTGCAAAGGAGTGATGAATATGGATTCTGAACCTTTACCGGAACGTATAATTGTTAATAGGCATAATAATCTTATTGGGGAAACCATATTCATTACAGAGGTTTCCTTGATAGGCTATTGAACAAAAAAATATAGCCAAAGGAGGCGACGCAAAATGACAGAAGAAAGGGTTTTGGAATTAATTGAGCAGAAAAATTATATTGACTTAAAAAAAGAACTATCTGAGATGAATGAAGTAGATATTTCAGAAATATTAAATGCTTTAGATTCTTCTATTACACTGCTTATTTTCAGAATGCTGCCTAAGGATACGGCAGTAGAAGTTTTCGCTCATTTTTCACCAGAACAACAAGCTGGTATTATTAACGCCGTATCAGATAAGGAATTAAAGTTCATACTGGATGAGTTATTCTTTGATGATATGATAGATTTGATTGAAGAAATGCCGGCTAATATAGTAAATAAAATTTTAGCTAACTCAAGTGCTGATGAGAGAAAACTAATTAATCAATTCTTGAAATATCCTGCCCAATCAGCAGGAAGTTTAATGACCATTGAATACGTTGATCTTAAGAAGAACATGACAGTTCAGGAAGCATTAAACCATATCAAAGAATACGGATTAAGCAAAGAAACTATTTATACATGCTATGTTACTGACAATAACAGAAAACTTATAGGAATAGTTTCTTTAAGAAACTTGGTTGTAGCAGAGACAGATAAATATATTTCAGATATTTTACATGAAGAAGTTATTTATGTAGAAACCCACGATGACCAGGAAACGGTGGCAAATATTTTTATAAAGTATGGTTTCATGGCACTGCCGGTAGTTGATAAAGAAAAAAGGCTAACAGGTATTATTACTTTTGACGACATTATGGACGTAATGGAACAAGAAGCTACGGAAGACTTCCAAATAATGGCTGCCATGGCACCTTCGGAAGCTGCTTACCTGGATTCAGGTGTATTTGAATTAGCAAAACAAAGAATTCCCTGGCTTTTGATATTGATGATAGCTGCAACAGTAACAGGGCGCATTATTACTAAGTTCGAAAGTCTTTTAAGTACAATGGTAGTACTTACAGCATTTATTCCCATGCTTATGAATACAGCCGGAAATTCTGGTAATCAGGCTTCTACTCTTATAGTACGTGGATTGGCAACTGATGAAGTTGCTTTAAAGGATGCATGGAAAGTTTTATGGAAGGAATTCAGAATAAGTATAATTGCAGGTGTTTTTTTGGCAACTGTAAATTTTGCAAAAAACATGCTGTTTGATAGATTAGGATTATTGATATCCCTAACCATATCCCTAACTGTTGTAGTAACTGTTATGCTGTCTAAAATGATTGGTGGAATTCTTCCCCTTATTGCAAGAAAACTTAAATTAGACCCCGCTATAATGGCAGGTCCTTTAATTACAACCTTAGTAGATGCATTAACATTAATGGCTTATTTTGCCATTGCTTCGACACTACTATTGTAAAAAATTACTGAGTGTTCATGTGAACACTCAGTTTTAAGGTGAGTATATGCAGGTTGGAATAGTTAAATTAAAAAAGTATGTTTTGGG